>JANOTG010000630.1:0-42714 GCA_031416215.1 Betaproteobacteria bacterium | reverse complement strand
CAGCGGATATGCATCGGGGCCAGCGGGCGAGACTGGGAAACCAGACGGACCACGCAATCAAGGCCGGATATAAGGACGCAGCCGACTTCTTCGCAACACAACGCAAATTCTTCTTGCTACCCGGGAGGCATCCATATAAGCGAACCATGAAATCGAAGAATGCCAAGAGCCGCACCCCGGCAGGTTCTGACAAAGTCCAAGGCGAAGGCGACTACGAGGCGGCCGAGCGATACGACACGTCGGTGAAGTCCTTCGTGAAGTCTGGCAAGGGCGCTGAAGCAGCCCGCAAGGCGGCGCCAGGGTCCCCGCAGGAAGCCGAAGAACTGAAAAGTGCGGAACGGGCCGGCCTGGCCCGCTCGAAAGGAGAAGACCCGGCATCGGCCCAGGCGCCGGATCGCAATCGCGGTCCACTTTGAGGCCGGCTGGCGGATGATGACCCAAGGCCCGCAAAAGCCAGGCGAGCCACCTTCGCCCATGCCACCAATCGAGGTGCCACCATCAGCGCCACCTTTGGCGCCGCCGCATCAGCCCGTCGAACCAATCGGCGACCCGCCCACAGGCAATCCACCCCTTTTTGTCGGAACAGCTGCAGCAACGACTAGCGGTCCTTGCATTCCACGGTAGGCGCGGTCACTAGCGGCGTGCAGGAATTCGTGTACGGGGGTGGCCGCCGAGACTGCTCGGATCAGACCCATCACCGAAAAATGCCTGCTAGCAGTTACGAAGCAGGCTTTCTACGTCCGGTGCGGGCTTTATTTGGGGTGGCTGATGGGGCTCGAACCCACGACAACAGGAATCACAATCCTGGACTCTACCAACTGAGCTACAGCCACCGTACGCTCAATTATATCGCCTCGGGTCACTGCGTCACTGCGTCACTGCCGTCGCGTCTTTCGCCGCCGGCTCAGGCTTGGCCACAATGATCTTGACCTTGTAACGATCCTTGAGCAAGGCGTAGTACGCCGCATTCTCCGCAGCTGCCCACATCTGGGCCAGTTGGCCGCGGGCCTCCTTCGCAGCGGCCTCGTCTGGCGCAGTACGGCTGACGATTTTGTTCACTTTGACGACCGCGTAACCCTGCTCGCCCAGATCGACGCCGGCAATGACGGGGAACGCCGCCGGATCGGCCTTCAGCGCAACATCAACCACCTTCGTCGCCGGTGCCGGAGACCGATCCCGCGACACCACCTGCGACGCGTCGCTGACCTGCGCCGGATTTGCCTTCCAGGCCGCCAAACGCTCCTGCCCATCCTTGCGCGCGAGTTCAGACGCGCGCAGCGCCACCAGCGCATCCCGTACCGCCGCACGCACCTCCGCCAACGGCAGGGTACGCGCCGGGGAATGCGTCACCACCCGTCCGGCGACCAGCTGATTCGATCCCACTTCCACAGCCTCGGTATTGCGCTTCTTCTGAATTGCATCATCCGAAAACAGGGCGCCGAGAAACTTGGCGTTTGCCAGTGGGCCAGTAGCACCGGCAGCAGGCACCCGCAACACACCAGTGGCGGTCTTGATCTCCAGCTTGAGGCGTTCCGCTGCCGGTTTCAGACTTTCCGGTTGTTCGTAGACAGAGTTGGTAAACGCCTCGGCAGACTCGGCAAACTTGCGTTGCGCCTGCTGCGCCTTCAGTTCGGCTTCGATGCCGGCCCGCATCTCCTCGAAACTGCGCTGCTTAGGCGCCTTGATATCGGTCAAGCGGATGATGTGGTACCCGAAGTCGGACTCCACCAAGTCACTGATCTCACCTTTCTTCAATGCAAAGGCGGCATCCTCAAACGGCTTGACCATGGCGCCCCGAGCGAAAAAGTCCAGGTCACCTCCGGCCGTGGCCGATCCCTTGTCCTGTGAATTCTTGCGTGCGATGTCTGCGAAGTCTGCACCTGGCTTGCGGACCTCGGTCAACAGCTCCTGCGCACGCGCTTTTGCCTTGGCGCGATCCGCTGCCGGCGCGTCCTTGGGAGCGGTCAGCAATATGTGGCTGGCGCGCCGCTCTTCATTGCCGGCCATGCGTGCCGCGTTTTGTTCGTAGTAGGTCTTGACGTCTGCATCATTCAGCGACACGGTCTTTTTCAAAGCCTCGAGATCGAGCGTGAGGTATTCGATGGCCATCGATTCAGGTGCCTGAAAACGCGCCTTGTTGCTCTGGTAATAGGCCTCGATCTCGGCGTCGGTGGGGGTGACTTTGGCAACATAGTCGGCGGCCGAGAAGCTGGCAAGCTGAATCTCGCGCTTCTCGAAAAACGCACCCAGCGACACGTCGGCCACAGTTGCAGGCGCGAACACGCTGCCCATCACGCCGGCCTCAACCTGGCGCACCGACAGATCGCGCCGCACCCGCGCTTCGAACCCTTCCGGTGTCAGGCCCTGGCTGGCGACCAACAACCGGTAACGCTCCATGTCCAAACTGCCGTCGGGCTTGCGCAGCCCCGCGATGGACGGGTTCTGCTGTAATTCGCGTGCCAGGCGCGCATCGCTGGTGGTGAGATGCTCCTTGTCCGCTGCTTCGGTCAACACGCGCTCCCGCACCAGTCGCTCCAGTGTGGCGTAGCGCGCAGCCGGCGAGTCCAACAACTTGGCGTCGATTTGTGGCGCTTGAGCGCGAATGCGATCCACCTCGTTCTTATGGGCAAGGTCCCATTCCGCCTTGGTGACATCGCGCCCACCGACACGTGCCACGGCCTCGTTGGTATCACTGAACCGGCTGTAACCATCCACCCCGACCAGCACAAAGGCCGGGATGATCAACAAGAACATCAGGAACATCAAAATCTTGGTGTGCCTGCGGACGAGATCAAACATGCTTCAACGCTCCAAAAAAACAAAAAAAGGCGAACAACAGTGTTCGCCTTTGTCTGGGTGGTGGGTGCTGACGGGCTCGAACCGCCGACCTACGCCTTGTAAGGGCGCCGCTCTACCAACTGAGCTAAGCACCCCACCGAAACCGGAAAAATCAATTCAGCGCATCTTTCAACGCCTTGCCTGGACGAAACTTTGGCACTTTGGCAGACTTTATTTTAATCGCTGCACCGGTCCGCGGGTTACGCCCCGCACGGGCAGCACGTTTCGTGACGGCAAAGGTTCCGAAACCGACGAGGGAAACCGAACCACCTTTTTTCAATGTGGTCTTGACGGCTGCCAGGGTGGACTCCAGGGCGCGGGTCGCAGCAGCCTTTGAAATGTCGGCTTGTTTGGCGATGTGTTCTATCAGTTCGGTCTTGTTCACAAAGGGCCTTTCGGATGAAATACGCGTCGCGCGCGTCGCGTGCGGCGGGAAAGTTTGGGCCGCAATTGCATGCGGCGGACGCGAATTCTAGTACCAATCGACGCCAGGAAAACGTAATAAATGCACAGTCGTGGGTTATGCCATGTGCAACCGGCCTGCCAGCCTCAAAGCGTCTGCTCGATGGCTCGTCCGACATCGGCCGTCGCGGCAGTACCACCCAGGTCCGGCGTTCGCGGCGCGCCACCCCCGGGCTCAAGCACGCGTTCTATGGCGCGCAGTACCGCATCGTGGGCCTCCCGGTGGCCCAAAAAGTCCAGCATCATTGCGCCACACCAGATTTGACCTATCGGGTTGGCGATGCCGCGGCCCGCGATATCGGGTGCGGATCCATGCACGGGTTCAAACAAGGAAGGGAAGCGCCGATCCGGATTGAGGTTGGCGCTCGGCGCAATACCGATAGTGCCCGTACATGCCGGACCGAGGTCACTCAGTATGTCGCCGAACAGGTTGCTGGCCACCACCACGTCAAAGTAGTCCGGGCGCTGGACAAAATGGGCAGTCAGGATGTCGATGTGAAATTTGTCCACCCGAACGTCCGGATAAGCCCGCGCCATTTCCTCGACGCGCTCATCCCAATAGGGCATGGTGATGGCGATGCCGTTGGACTTGGTGGCGCTGGTCAGATGTTTCTTCGGTCGCGAACGGGCAAGTTCGAAGGCAAAACGCAGCACCCGATCGACACCGACACGCGACATCACTGTTTCCTGCATCACGATCTCGCGCTCGGTACCGGCAAACATGCGTCCGCCTATGCTGGAGTACTCGCCTTCGGTGTTCTCGCGCACGATGAACATATCGATCTCACCTGGCTCGCGGCGACTGCCGTCACGCCGCACCACCGGAGCAATCACGCCCGGCATCAAGCGCGCTGGCCGCAGGTTGACATACTGGTCGAATTCGCGCCGAAACAATAACAACGAACCCCACAAGGACACATGGTCCGCGATCTTCTGTGGCCAGCCAACCGCGCCAAAATACAGCGCGTCATGCCCTCCGATCTGATCCTTCCAGTTGTCGGGCAACATCTGGCCGTGACGCTCGAAGTAGTCCCAACTCGAGAAGTCGAAATGGTCGAACTGCAAATCGATGCCAAAGCGGCTTGCTGCGGCCTGCATCACGCGTAGACCTTCCGGCATCACCTCCTTGCCAATGCCGTCACCGGCGATTACCGCGATCCGTTTTGTTCCCATGCTGCACTCCTGTTGCCTAAACCATCGTTAGAAAAATCGCCACGCCCGCATCATCGTGTCGCCCGGTCAACGAGGGGCACGAAGCACCAGACTCACGCCATACGCCGTCAGGGCCGTCCCGACCAAGGTACTGGCGGTGACAGGCTCGGAAAACAACAACCAGGCCATAAGGGCGGTGGTCGGCGGCACCAGGTACAGCAGACTGGTGACGCTGGTCGCGGCACCCCGTTGTATCAGCATGTACAACAGCGAACTGCCACCCAGCGTGAGCACCAGGACAGACCAGGCCAAGGCGCCTGCAAAACCAGCGCCCCAGCGCACCGTTTCAGTTTCCAGCAAGGCCAGCGGCAAGGTCACGGCCAATGCCGCTCCCAGTTGAACCACATTCGCGGTACGCACGTCACACGGCCCGACAAAACGCTTCTGGTACAGGGTGCCCGCCGTGATGGACACGAGCGCAATCAGCACCATGACCAGGCTGTTGAAGCCGGCCTGATCACCGACACTGCCGCTATCGAGTTTGTGCGACACCACCAGCACCAGCCCGGCGAAGCCGCAACCCAGTCCAGCCCATTGTCGTCCCGTCACGCGCGTACCCGCTGACGCCAGCCAGACCGCTGTCAACACCGGTTGCAATCCGACGATCAACGCCGATAGTCCGGCTCCCATTCCGGCCTTGACCGCAGCCCAGACACCGCCCAGATAGAACGCATGCATCAGCACTCCGGTCACCGCCAGGTGCAGCCATTGGCGTCCATCTTGCGGCCACGACACCCGACGCAGCCGGACCCAGAGCAAAAAGCACAGGATTGACAGGGCATAACGCAACGCCAGAAACTTGAATGGTGGGGCGTGGGGCATGCCATAACGCGCGACAATGAACCCGGTGCTCCATATGAGCACGAAAACGAGTGGCATGGCCCGGACCAGGGCCGCATCACGCGTCGCCGGAGTCATTTCACCCTGGCTCGGATCTCTGGGACGGCCTTTTGCAGGTAGTAGACCATGGACCAGATGGTCAGCACAGCGGCGATCCAAATCAGCCAGGTGCCCCACCGATGCGTGTGGATGGTGCCGAACAGCAGACCGTCATACAACAGGAATGGAATCGCCACCATCTGTCCGACTGTCTTGAGTTTGCCGATCATGTGCACCGCAACACTTTTTGCAGCTCCAATCTGGGCCATCCACTCACGCAGCGCCGAGATGGCAATTTCCCTGCCAATGATGATCAAACCTACGAACACATCAGCCCGGTTCAGATGCACCAGGACCAACAAAGACGCACAAACCAGAAATTTGTCGGCCACAGGGTCCAGGAAGGCTCCAAACGACGATGTCTGGTTCAGCCGCCGGGCCAGATAACCGTCCAGCCAATCGGTGGCGGCAAACACGACGAAGAGTACCGTCGCAATCAGATTTTTGCCTGGCATGGACGCGAACGAGTCGGGCAAATAAAACACCCCGACGATCAGCGGGATCGCGACTATACGCGTCCACGTCATGATGGTCGGAATGGTCAGAAACATTGACAGATTGTGGCATGTGTTGGTGGCCGCCGGCCGCCAGTTCCGGCACGCAGACAGATCAATGCAGAGCGCGATAAATCTGTTCGGCCAGCTCGCGCGAAATGCCGTCCACGCCACACAGATCCTCCACACTCGCCAAGCCGACACCGCGCACACCGCCAAACCGTTGCAGCAGACGGGCCCGCCGCTTCGGCCCGATGCCGGAAATCTCTTCCAGCTGCCCGCCACCGACGCGCACCCGCGCGCGCTTGGCACGCATGCCGGTGATGGCAAAACGGTGCGCCTCGTCGCGCACCTGGGCCACCAGCAACAGCGCCGCCGAGTCGTGTCCAAGGTAGACCTTGGGGCGGCCATCGGCGAACACCAGTTCCTCCAGTCCGACTTTACGGCCTTCGCCTTTTTCAACACCGACAATTACAGACAGGTCAAGCGCCAGTGAGGTGAACACCTCGCGTGCCATGGTCACCTGTCCCTTGCCGCCATCGACCAGCACCAGATCGGGCATGCGGTTGGCGACGGTACCGGCATCGCCGGGCGAATGGGTACGCAAGGCCTCAGCCAGGCGCGAGTAACGCCGCAGCAACACCTGGCGCATCGCGGCGTAGTCGTCGCCGGGCGTTATACCTTCGATGGAGTAGCGACGGTACTGGGCGCCCTGCATGGCATGGTTTTCAAAGACCACGCACGCGGCCTGTGTCGCCTCACCGGCAGTGTGTGAAATGTCGAAACATTCCATGCGGAAACGGGCGAGGTCGGGTACGTCAAGCCCCAAGGCCTGTACCAGCGCGCGAGTGCGGGCCTGCTGCGAACCCTCCTCGGCCAGGACGCGGGCGAGCTGGATGTCCGCATTGGTTTGCGCCATGTCGAGCCAGACGCGCCGCTGCTCGCGTGGCTGGTGTACCGCGCCGACACGAAAACCCGCCTGCTCCGACAAGGCATCGAGCAGCGCCTGCGGCATCGGCTCCCCGGTGATCAAGGAAGGCGGCACAGGCACCTCCAGATAATGCTGCGCGACAAACGCCTCCAACACCTGACCCGCAACGGAACCGGCAGCCTCTGCGCCCTCTTCATGCGCAGCGCGGAAGCTGGACGCATCGTCCACATGCACCGGATAGTACTGACGGTCACCCAGATGACGCCCACCGCGCACCATCGCGAGGTTGACACAGGCACGACCGCCCTGAACGCGCACGGCGAGAATATCAACATCGCGATCCGGGACGTTGTCCACCGATTGCTGGTGCAACACGTTCGACAGTGCTGCGACCTGATCACGCAGCGCCGCAGCCTGCTCAAACTCCAACCGCTGCGAATGGGCCGCCATGCGCGCTTCCAGTTCCACGAGTACCTCGCCCGCATCGCCATGCAGAAAGCGCGCGGCGTCGGCAACATCCCGTGCGTAGTCGCTGGCCGAGACATATGCGACGCACGGCGCTGAACAACGCTTGATCTGGTGCAAGAGGCACGGCCGGGTCCGATTGGCAAACACCGTGTCTTCACAGGTGCGAAGCCGAAACAGCTTTTGCATTAGCAGTATGGCCTCTTTCACCGCCCACGCGCTGGGATAGGGCCCAAAGTAGCGGTGGCGCTTGTCCACTGCACCGCGGTAATACGAGACCCGTGCAAAGTCTTCCGGGCTCACCTGCGACACGGGCGCCAACTGCTCCCTGGGCGCCGGCGGCGCCGACGTCATCTTCAAGTACGGGTAACTCTTGTCGTCGCGGAACAGGATGTTGTACTTCGGACCCAGCGTCTAGATGAGGTTGTTTTCCAGCAGCAGGGCCTCGGCTTCGGACCGTACCACGGTAGTCTGCATGGTTGCGATTTGTCTGACCATGTGGGCAGTACGCGTGCCCTCCTGGCTTGCGCGAAAGTAGCTTGCAACGCGCTTCTTCAGATTGATCGCCTTGCCTACATACAACACGGCGCCAGCGGCGTCGAAATATCGGTATACGCCGGGCAATGATGGCAGCGCCGCGACCTCTGCCAGCAACGCAGCACTATGGTCACCCGTGGCAGATGCGTCCATCGGTGCCGGAGCGACCGGGTTGGCAGGTGGTACGGGTGGTGCAGATGGTGGACGTCGGGCCATAGTGCAGTATTGTGGACAATCCTTGGTGTGAACAGCGCGATTTCATGGGACATCTTTTGCCGGGTCATCGACAACTACGGCGACATCGGTGTCTGCTGGCGACTCACACTCGACCTGGCATCCCGTGGTTATCCGGTCCGATTGTGGGTCGATGACACCGGTGTATTGGACTGGATGGCGCCGGGTGCGGTGCACGGGGCCTATGCCGGTGTCACGGTGCTTAACTGGCAGCAAATGCGTGATGCTGGGACTGTGCGCGCACTGCCGCGCAGCGATGTACTGCTCGAGGGCTTTGGCTGCGAGATCGAGAGCGAATACCTGTCCTGGCATTTCGCGAAAACAGCGTCAGGTGTCGATGCGCACCGGATTGCCGCAGACTGGATCAATCTGGAGTACCTGAGCGCCGAACCTTATGCGCAGGCCGCGCACGGTCTGCCGTCCCCCCTGCTACAAGGCATCGCAAAGGGTCGGACGCGCCACTTTTTTTTCCCGGGTTTTACGCAGCGCAGCGGGGGCCTGATCCGCGAGCGCAGGCTGGCTGATCAACAACGGGCATTCGACGCCCAAGCCTGGTTGGCACAGTTCGGCATTGCGGGCACCACGCGCCGCATGTCGCTCTTCTGTTACGAGCCGCCCGCGCTGACCGAACTGCTGCATCGTCTGCAACATGACCCGGCCCCCACCCAGTTGCTGGTGACCGCCGGTCGGGCATCCGCCGCAGTACGGCAGATACTGGCCATACACAACGGCGCGGCCAATTCACCTTTGCAGGTACAGCTTGGGTCGTTGGACATCCGTTTCTTGCCCGCGCTCAGCCAAACCGGCTTTGACCGCCTGTTGTGGAGCTGTGACCTGAATTTTGTTCGTGGCGAGGACTCGCTGGTGCGCGCGATCTGGGCCAACAAGCCATTCGTATGGCAAATCTATCCACAAGAAGGAGAGGCGCACCATGCCAAGCTGCTGGCCCTGCTCGACGTCTTGCGGGCGCCGCCCTCGTGGCGCAAATTTCATCTGGCGTGGAACCACTTGACGACCCCGCTGCCGGAGCTTGAACTCATGACCTGGCACAGCGCACTGAGAGACGCCCATGCAAAACTGATGGAGCAGAGTGACCTGACGACGCGCCTGATCGAATTTGTCGTGGGGGCCGCACCCCCCGTGAGCGGCCCACCGGAAACCCGCTAAAATCCGGGGTTTTGCGGAGTGCGCGCCCCGTCTCGGCAACGCCTCCGAAATTCCAACACAGTCCCGGACCAGGCATCGTCGCCTATGCGGCCCACACGGGTCTGCACCCGGTACATCCAGGAACCATTCAATGAAAATTGCTCAAGAAATCCGCGCTGGCAACGTCATCATGCACGGGAAAGACCCAATGGTGGTACTCAAGACCGAATACAGCCGCGGCGGCCGCAACTCGGCCACCGTGCGAATGAAACTCAAGAGCCTGCTGAACAATTTCGGCACCGAGGTCGTCTTCAAGGCCGATGACAAGATGGATCAGGTGATCCTGGACAAGAAGGACTGCACGTACTCCTATTTTGCAGACCCGATGTATGTCTGCATGGACGAGGAATTCAACCAGTACGAGGTGGAGTCCGAGAACATGGGCGACACGCTGAACTACCTGGAAGATGGCATGCCACTCGAGGTCGTCTTTTACGAAGGCAAGGCCATTTCAGTGGAGTTGCCGACCAGTGTGGAGCGCGAGATCACCTGGACCGAACCGGCGGTCAAGGGGGACACGTCGGGCAAGGTGCTCAAACCAGCCAAAATTGCCACCGGATTCGAAATTGGTGTACCGATCTTCGTCGCTCAGGGCGACAAGGTGGAGATCGACACCCGCACCGGCGAGTATCGGCGTCGGGTCTGAACACCACATACGCTGGTCTGCTACCGCCACACACTCGCGTGCCATGAATCGTCGGGCCAACCGCACCGGCACCCCTGAGCATGTTGTTGTATTTTAAAGATCAGGCGGCGCCGGCGACGGCACTTGCGCGCAGTTCCGGACTGACCGGAGCCTGTATCGAACGGCACCAGTTCCCGGATGGTGAAGTCAAATTGCGACTTCCCGCCCAGTTGCCAGAAAAGGTCGTCATCTACCGCAGTCTGGACCGACCCAACGAAAAACTGGTGGAGCTCCTGTTGGCGGCGCAATCCGCCCGCCGCTTGGGTGCGCGACACCTGACCCTGGTCGCGCCCTACCTGGCATACATGCGACAGGACATGGAGTTCAGCCCGGGTGAGGCGGTAAGCCAGAGCATCGTGGGGCATTTCCTGGCCGGCCTGTTCGACGCGGCCATCACCGTGGATCCGCACCTGCACCGCATCAGCACACTGCAGCAAGCGATGCCCCTGCCACACGCGATGGTCCTTACTGGCGCGCATGCTCTTGCGGATCTGGTGGTTGAGCGTCGGGACCGCCCCCTGCTGGTGGGCCCAGACGCGGAGTCAGCCCAATGGGTCGCCCTGGCTGCGGCCCGCCACGGGCTGGACCATGTGGTGTGCAGCAAGGTGCGTCATGGTGACCGCGCCGTGGAGGTCACGCTGGGACAGGCTGCGGTTGCCGGTCGGCCGGTGGTCATCATGGACGACGTCATCAGCACCGGACACACCGTTGCGGCCGCCGCGCGTCTGCTGAAGGCGGCAGGCGCAGCGTCGATTGATGTCGCGGTCACACATGCCTTGTTTGTGGCCGATGCCCTGCAGACGATACGGGACGCGGGTGTCAACGAGGTGTGGAGTACCGATTGCGTCAGCCATTTCACCAACACGGTGCACATGGCCGAGCTGTTCGCGCGCACCCTGGCGGGCATCCACGCAGCCGCCAACCAGAATGCCGGCTGAGCAGCCGGCAATACCTCTGTTTAGCTCACAATCGACCCCATGGACAACACCCACAACCTCGCCGAGCGTCGTCTGGCAGACGCCTGGGCCGAGTTGCAGAACCACTCTGACCGCGGTGTCGCCCTGGGCGCCGATGCGTATCGACTGGCCTTCGCAGACCCGGAGTTTCTGCTGCGACGCGAAACCCGTGGCATTCGCTTCCAGTTGGAACTTCTCAAACCGGACCTGGCCCAGATCGAACAGGGCGTGGAGAACACCGTGGTGGTATTCGGCAGCGCGCGCTTCCCTGCACCGGAGGAGGCGCCAGCTTCGCCAAGCTCCGGCATGGCCGAAGACACAGCAGCCGCCGCTGCCAGGATTCGGCGGGTAGAACGCAACAAGCATTATTACCATCAGGCCCGTCTGTTTGCGAGGCTGGTGGCGCAACACAGCGCGCGTCGTCCGGCTGCCGAGCGGCTGTTTATTGCTACCGGCGGCGGTCCCGGCATCATGGAGGCGGCCAATCGGGGCGCCCACGACGTCGGCCAACCGACGGTCGGACTGAACATCGCACTGCCGCATGAGCAGCACGCCAATCCTTATGTCACTCCTTCATTGAGCTTCAAATTTCACTACTTCGCGTTGCGCAAGATGCATTTCATGATGCGCGCCAAGGCCCTGGTTGCGTTCCCTGGCGGTTTCGGCACACTGGACGAACTGTTCGAGGTCATCACGCTGGTGCAGACCCGCAAGGCCAAGGCAGTGCCCATCGTGTTGTTCGGATCGCAATACTGGAAGAAGCTGCTCAATTTCGACGTGCTGCTGGAGGAAGGCGCTATTTCGCCCGAGGACCTGAGTCTCTTTTCCTACGCCGACGACCCCGAGACCGCCTGGGAAGCCATTCGTTCCTTCTACCAGCTGCACGATACGAACTGAGACGGCGGTCAGTCTGGTCCTGTGCGTCCCGGCGGCCTGAGCCGCCAGGCTGTGCGGGCGCCGGCCGCCACAGTGGCACCGACCGTCCAGAACACCACAGACACTCCGACTACAGCACCGACAGAACCGAACAACAAGGGCATCACCACACTTGAGGTGTTGATGGCCATCAAGCGCAAGGCCAGCGCCTCGCCGTGCCGGGCGGCAGGCGTGATCTGATGGAGCGTGCTCATGAGCATCGGTTGCACCGATCCCAGGGCCAGGCCAAGCACCACCGAACACAAACCCATTGACAGCGCAGTGTGCATGAACGGGTACATGGCAAAGACGCTTGCGTTGACCAGCATGGCCACGGTCACCACCACATGTTCACGCAATCGGTTCGCGAAAAACGGCATCATCACCCGTACCGAGGCGGCGGCAATCGCAAATCCGCCCATGATGGCGCCGATGACCGAAGCACTGAACGCCAGCTCATGGCCCAACACCGGCACCGCAAACATGTGCACGTCCCAGGCGGACGCCAGGCACCAGTTGACCAGCAACAGGCGCTGCATCGCAGGTGTACTGACCAGATCCAGCGCGCGGGACGCTGGCTCGTCATGCGCACTTTGCACGGGGGGTAACTCTGCCGCGGTGCGAATCCAGAACCAGCTCGCGAGCGGCAACACCGCGAGAAACAGGAAGGCACCGCGATAACCCATCGTGTCACCTGGCACTGCACCGGCATGGTCGATCAGCAGGCCAGCGATGAAGGGGCCGAAGAAATTGGATGCTGCCGGACCGATTGCCAACCAGCTGAAATTGCGTTTGAGCTCTGTGGCGCCCTTGGCAGCCCGTCCCACATGGCGTTGCAACGCGATAGACGCGGCACCGGTCGCGCCGCCAGTCAGCAATGCAGCCAAACACAAGACCGGGAAAACTGGCTTTATCAACGCCACGGTGGCACCAAGCACCGACAGGATCACGGCCAGCGCGAACGGCCGTCGCAGTCCGTGGCGGTCGGCAAACCGTCCGGCCGGCAAGGCAAGGACAACCTGGGTCAGTGAAAACAGCGCCAGCAACACACCCACAGCCAACGCGCTGTAGCCTTCCCGCAGCGCCAGCAGGGGCGAGGTCAATCGCATGCCAGCCATGCAGGCGTGCAGACACACTTGACCTGCGATCAAGCGCGCAAGCACCTCAGGCCTCATCGGACTCCCGGTCCGGATCGCCATCCAGCGCCATCAGGTCCGGCACCGGAGATCCCGGCAAAACGTCGACCTGCCGCAAGGCCCGTCCCATGGCGCGGCTACGGATTTGCGCCGAATCCAGGGTCTTGAGTACGGTTTCGGTCTGGCTCTTGACCTTCGCCAGCACATCCCCGAACTTTCCGAATTCACTCTTGACCGCCCCCAGCACCTGCCACACTTCGCTGGCGCGGCGCTCCAATGTCAATGTGCGAAAACCCATCTGCAGGGCACCCAGCATGGCCAGCAAGGTCGTCGGCCCTGCCAGAGTTATGCGGTATTCACGCTGCAAAACCTCCATCAGGCCGGGTCGACGCAGCACCTCGGCGTACAGGCCTTCGGTGGGCAGGAACAGGATGGCGAAGTCGGTAGTGTGTGGCGGTTCGACATACTTGTCCGCAATGGAACGCGCCTCAAGCCGGATGCGCGCCTCAAGGGCTTTGGCAGCCAACTCAGCCGCCACTGCATCAGCCCGCGACTGGGCGTCGAGCAAACGTTCGTAGTCTTCATTGGGAAACTTGGCGTCAATGGGGAGCCACAGTGGCTCGCCACTGTCTGAACGGCCTGGCAGCTTGATCGCAAAATCGACCAAGTGGCGGCTCCCGGGGCGCGTTGCCACCTGTACGGCGTACTGATCAGGCACAAACACCTGTTCCAGTAAAGCCCCCAGTTGCGCTTCCCCGAACATGCCGCGGGTCTTGACATTGCTCAACAAATGCTTGAGGTCACCCACCCCTTGCGCCAAAGTCTGCATCTCGCCCAAGCCCTTGTGCACCTGCTCCAACCGATCAGCGACTTGTTTGAAGCTCTCACCGAGCCGGGTCTGCAGGGTGGCCTGCAGCTTCTCGTCCACCGTGGCCCGCATCTCCTCCAGCTTGGCTGAGTTCGTTGCCTGCAACTGGGCCAACTGCGTCTCCAGGGTTTGTCGCACCTCCTGCATGCGGCGGGCGTTCGACTCGCTGAGATTCTGCACCTGCGTCAACAACGTGTCGGCGAGGGTCTGTTTGAGCAGCGCGAGTTGTTGGCCAAATGCGTCAATCTGGCTATTCTGGGTCCGCGTCGATTCCGCGCCTTGTGCGAGCAGGGTTTGTTGAAACAGCGCCAAAGTCTGGCCCAGTTCCTGTCGGGCTACGCGCGAAGACGTGTCGAGCCCCTGTGCAAGTTCGCGCCCGATCCGCTCCTGCCGCTCGGCAGCAGCCCGAGTCGTGCTGGCGGCTTCGCTCAACGCCTGTTCGATTCGATGCAGCGGCGGTGCATCGGGACGAAACAGCGACCACAAAAGCAGCAGCATGTTCAGAAGGCCAAGCACGACAAGGCCCCACATCAGATGATCGTTGGTCACAACGGTTCGCCAAGTTGTCGCAATGGACTGAAAGCGGTAAACGGTCTTTGGAGGCCATCAACGCGTAATCGGCGCTCAAACACGCAGCACGCCAGGGTTGACGGGGGTGAGTGGGGTGTTTGAACAAAGATACCCAATCAAATTGTCGGCCGCCAAATTGGCCATGGCCATTCGGGTCGGCATGGTGGCGCTGGCAATATGCGGCGTCAACACCACATTGGGAACCTCCAACAGCGCCGGATGAACCGTCGGTTCGCCCTCGAATACATCCAGTCCGGCCGCGGCGATGCGCCGCTCGCGCAATGCCACGGCCAAAGCCGCGTCGTCCACAATGCCGCCACGCGCAATGTTCACCAGCACCGCCGTCGGTTTCATCAAGGCCAGCTCCCGCGCGCCAATGGTGTGGTGCGCGCCAGCCGAGTACGGGAGCACCAACACCACGTGGTCCGCTGTCTGCAGCAGTACATCCTTGCTGACAAAACTGGCCCTGCACTCCGCCTCCACTGCGGCGTCCAGCCGGGAACGGTTGTGGTAAAGCACGTTCATGCCGAAGCCGAAGGCACCACGTCGCGCAATAGCCTGCCCGATACGCCCCATGCCGATGATTCCCAGCGTCGACCCGTGCACTTCCGCGCCGGCAAACATGTCATGACTCCAGCGTGACCACCTCCCGGCGCGAAGAAAATGCTCGCTCTCGACGACCCGTCGGGCTGCGGCCATCAACAATGCAAAACCAAAGTCCGCCGTGGTCTCGGTCAGCACATCGGGTGCGTTGGTACCAAGCACCCCAGCCGCTGTCATCGCGTCCAGATCAAAGTTGTTATAACCCACCGCCATGTTGGCACAGATGCGCAGCGACGGACAGGCGCGCAGCAAAGTCTGATCCACGCGTTCGCTGCCGGTGCAGAAAAGGCCAGCCGCAGAATCGAGCCGCCGTGCCAGCTCGGCTGCACTCCAGACTTCATCGCTCTGGTTGGACAACACATCAAAGTGCTGCCCCAGCCGTTGCAATACCTGGGGAAACACGGCCCGAGCGACGACGATGCGCAGTTTGTCCATTCAGCTCACCTGGGGAATCTCGAACACCTGCCGCAAGTAGGCCAGATATCGTTCGTCGTCGCACATATTCTTGGACGGTGTATCGGACAACTTTGCAACCGGTTGGCCGTTACATCGCACCATCTTGATGACAATCTGCAACGGCTCATAACCCAGGTCATTGGTCAGGTTCGTGCCAATACCAAACGCCAGCTGGCAACGGCCCTGAAATTGCCGGTACAACTCGATCGTCCTGGGCACTGTGAGACCATCGCTGAATATAAGCGTTTTGGTCCGCGGGTCGACACGATTGCGCACGTAGTGATCAATCATGCGTTCGCCCCAACGGAACGGGTCACCACTGTCGTGCCGCGCCCCATCGAACAGCTTGCAGAAATACATGTCGAAATCACGAAGGAAGGCGTCGATACCATAGACATCGCTCAAAGCGATGCCCAGATCACCGCGATATTCCTTGGCCCAGGATTCAAAAGCATAAATCTGGCTGTCCCGCAGGCGCGGGCCCAAGGCTTGGCACGCCTGCAAGTACTCGTGCGCCATGGTCCCCAATGGAGTCAATCCGAGCTTCATCGCCAACAGCACATTGCTGGTACCGGCGAACTGACCCGGCACTCCAGTGGCGTTACCCGGGCTCTGCGCCGTACCCAGCCGCACCGCCAACACGCGCAATACTTCTTCATGCCACGACCGGCTGAAACGCCGACGCGTACCGTAGTCGGCAATTTTCAAGTCACTCAGACCAACGTCGCGCAATTGTTCCACTTTGACGTCAAGACGACGACGACCCTCCACCAGATCAGGCAGCCGCTGGGCGTTGCGGAAATAAACTTCGTTGACGATCGCCAGCACGGGAATTTCGAACAATATCGTGTGCAGCCACGGGCCACGAATCGCGATTTCCAGTTCGCCAGAAGGCATAGCCTGAACTTCGATGTATTTTTCGTTGAGATGGAACAACCCGAGGAAATCGACGAAGTCACTCTTGATAAAGCGGAACGACCGGAGGTAGGCAAGCTCGGCATCGTGAAAATGCAATCGGCACAACGAGCGGATCTCGTCACGAATCTCACTTGCGAAGGGCGAAAGATCGAAGCGAGTCTCGCCACTGGCGGTCGACGCATTACGGCATTTGAACCGGTACTCCACCTGCGCACCGGGAAACTGGTGCAACACCACCTGCATCATGGTGAACTTGTACAGGTCAGTGTCGAGAAGGCTGGTGATGATCATTTCGCGGATGCATTCGACCAGACTGCAAGCCTGGCTCCCTCTCACCAGTGTACGGGAAGCGGTAGTCGCGGCCTCGGTAGTCGCGGCCTCGGAGGCAGCGGCCTTGGAGAGACGGGTACCGACTATGCGCAGCGACGGCAGCATCTATGGTCGGCATTCGGACCGGGCACAGATGGGCAGCATGCTGGCCACAATCTTCATGCGCACATGCCCGAGTTTTGTGTCAACACTGTGCCAGCATCGAAGGGCGCCACTGTTCTAGAAATTGCCCTCTAATTTGCTGCACCGCACCAAAATTTGATTGCCAAAGCAAGGGATAACCCTATAATTTGAACCATGCTGCAGCGCAACATATTCTGCTGACACAGGATTCGCGGTTTGCGGCAGAACCATCACCCTCACTCTTGGAGCAAATATTATGCTGACCGTCGAACAAGTCGTGGCCTCACACAAAGCAAGCATCGAAACGCTAATGGGCCTTACCAGCAAAGCCTTCGAAGGCGTTGAAAAAATCGTTGAATTGAATCTCACCGCATCGAAAGCCGCACTGTCAGAGCTGGGCGACCATGCCAAGGCCGTGCTCAGCGTGAAAGACGCACAAGAACTCTTGGCCCTGCAGTCTGGCCTGATGCAACCCCTGGCCGAGAAGACCGCAGCCTACAGCCGGCATCTGTATGACATTGCAAGCAGCTCTACCGCCGGATTCACGAAAGCCGCTGAAGAGCAGGCCGCCGAAGCACAAAAGAAATTCATGGGCCTGGTTGACAACGCGGCCAAAAATGCACCGGCCGGTTCCGAAGCCGCCGTGGCTGTCATGAAAAGTGCTGTAGCTGCTGCGAACAATGCGCTGGAGTCGGTGCAAAAAGCCGTGAAACAAGCAACCGAAGTTGCTCAAAGCAATTTCGACACGGCTGCGGCTAATGCCGTCAACGTGACCAAGAGTGCCACGAAAAAGCGGTGATTTGTGACGTTTTCCCGACGTACTGGCGTGAAGCCCCGCGTTTGGAGCGCCTCCTCTATACAACAAGGGAAAACCCTGACATACTGTCGCGAGCGGCAAAGGTGAATTAATTTTTCTGGTTGTCTCCTCGGGTCCTTTCGTAACCCTCGGGTTCAGGGATCCCTTCAAGGCCCCATCGCAAGGTGGGGCCTTTTTTTGTCTGCGGGTCGTGAAGTTTTCTTGTCGCTGTGACCTCATAACGGCAAACCCTGCCGTCTTCAACTATGAAGGTGAGCATGGCCGGCTTGATCTGTACCTCGCAATTGCTGTTAACGGCTAACATGCGTTCGTGAATATCGACACCACAGCGCCCGCGATTGTCTCTTTGCTCGCGGTCAGTATGGCGCTGGCGTTTATATTGGCGGACCGTTCGGCTCGAACCAGTCAAGCGCAAGCCATGTTCCTGACCTTTGTCGGGATTTCCATCGCAGTGGCCGTTATGGTGGTATTGCCACTACGCGCCAAGTACGGGGTACTCGCCTGGGAGGGACTATTGGCAATTCCCGAGGTGCTGGCGTTCATGTTCGCCTATGAATGGGTGTTGCGCGTGAGACAGACCATCCCGGCGGGGACATTGAATACGCGCGGGGCAGACCAGTTGCTGCGTGCCGCACAAGGCCTGGCCGTGTGCTACGGGCTGGCGGCAATCGCCTTTCCGCAACTGCGGGCCGAACATTTCGACAGCTCGGCCATGTCGCACGACGATCTGACCCACCCGGCGTTCTGGGTTTTTTCGATCCCGCTGGGCCTGTCGCTCGTGTTGGGGATTGCGGCGACACTGTTCACTCTGAATCGGCGGCCGGACCGGGCCGAGGCACGCAGGTTGATTGCCTTCGCAATCGCAGCGCCCATCATGGGAACTACGTTCGTGATTCCGCCGCCATTCACGCCTCTGGCAGGCGCTGTGGGCCTGCTGGTGCTTCTCGTCGGCTCGGTGCAGTACCACGTGATCCAGGGCAAGCGTGCACAGTTCTTGTCACGCTTTCTGGCGCCCCAGGTTGCAGAGTTGGTTACCCGCCGAGGACTCAGGAGTGCGACAGAGGAGAAAACACTGGAGCTCTCCGTGGTCAGCTGTGACCTGCGCGGTTTTACCGCGTTTTCGGCGGCGACACCGTCCAAAAGGGTGATCGAAATACTGCGCGAATACTACGATGCCGTGGGTGCGGCGGCGGCGGCCTGCGGCGGCACCATCAAGGATCAGGCGGGTGACGGCGTATTGATTCTGGTCGGCGCACCGATCTCATTCGAGGACCATGCGCGACGCGCCTTGGAGCTGGCGCGGCAAATCCGCAGCGTCGGCATCACCCTCACCAGCAAATGGTCCAACAACGAACTGCAACTGGGCGTGGGTGTCGGTGTTGCCAGCGGATTCGCCACCGTCGGGGTCATCGGAGGGGCGTCCAGGCTCGAATACACGGCGGTCGGATCGCCAGTAAATCTGGCCTCCCGGTTATGTTCGGAAGCTGCCCATGGTGAAGTGTTGGTGGATCAGCGGACGGTTGACCTGCTTCGCGGAACACCGAACAGCCACACGCTCGCCACCGGTGTGCCGCTGCAGCTGAAAGGCTTTGCGGCTCCGGTACAGACTCACGTGTTGACAACTGTTTGAGCCGGAAGGTGCGGGTTGTCAGCTGCGCGGTGCGGCGGACAACATCGACAAATGAGCCGTCGTGTTGGCGAGCCGCGCTGCCAGTATGCGGATGAGTTCGATTGCCGCATCCGGGTTCTCGCGAATCACACTGCGAAAAAGGTCCGCAGAAATTCGCAGTACCTCCAGCTTGGTCCTGGCGGTCGCTGTGGCCGTTCGCGGCACATGCCCGAATATCGCAATCTCGCCAATGATCTCGTTGCTGCCCATGACCGCGATCACGTGCGGCCCTTGACCATTGGGCAAGGCGACGGAGATCTCGATGGTTCCTTCGATGATGACATAACAGGCGTCTCCCACGGCCCCGGCCTGGAACAACTCCTGACCAGCTGCATAGGTCAGACGCTCACTGCTGAAACACAGGAGCTTCTGCTTTGCAGGCGCGAGTTTGTTGAAGATCGGAAACCGCCGAATCAGTTCTACTTCCTGCTCGAGACTCATGACATTTCTCCCACGATCGCGCGTTCAACCACCATGGATCAACTTGTGCAGTCGGCCCGTGCGCGCCATCAACTCGTCGTATCCACCTTGCTCCACCAGCCGGCCTTGTTCCATGACCAGCACCTGCTCGAAACGTGCCGCCAGATCGATGCGGTTCAATACCCACACCACCGAACTTCCTTGGCGACACGCCAGAATATTTGCGACAACCCGATTTTGCGCCGCCGGGTCTAGCACTGCTGCCGCCTGGTCCAATACCAGCACGACCGGCCGTTTCAGCAGTGCGCGGCCGATCGCCACCTTTTGCCGATCCGGCGCCGACAGGCGGGCACCACCGGTGCCAACCTGGTAATCCAGCCCGATCAGCAGAACCTGTGAACGCAGTTGCAGCTCTTCCAGAATTTGCCGCATCAAGGTCCCGATTTGTACCGCACCACCGGCCTGGCCGCTGGCAATCTTGCCAAACAGAATGTTGTCCTGCAGTGACGCCGCACCGTTGTAGCGGGCTGAGTCGAAAAACTCGATCGAATTCTTCAGATGGTCCGGCAAGTTTCTTGCAAACAGCTGGCGCGCCTGCAATATCCGGCTCTCGAGCACTTCATCGACCAGTCCCAAACGGTGTTTGGTTGACACCAGTTTGAACGGCAAACCAAGCAGCAGGTTGCGGTCCTTTTCCCTGATGCGGTCCAGACCGGAGGCCGCCACCTGCGACACGATGTCCTTCACTTTCGGCAGGTCGTCGTAAGCAATGAAGCTGAAGCGCTCAAACAATTCATGCCCTGGCGGCAAGTCACTGAACAACTCGAGCATGGTCTCTGCCAGTTTGTGCCCGACCTTGAGTAAATCGGTGGACAGGCCGGTGTCCTCCAGCAACTGGCGCACATAGGGATTGACCGCCAGGCTATCGACGTCGAAATTCTTGCCCACAGGCGTGCCAAACAACAAATTCTCGCCCATGGTCGCGTTGCGGTTGTAGCGCAACGGGTCGAAACGCTCCACCAATTCGGCAAGCTCTGGGTGGCGAAGCCGGTCACGCATGGTTTCACGTGCTCGCAAGATATCCTCCGCAAGACCAGCGTGTTTGCCGGCGGGTACCGAACTTTTCAGCCCTATCTCGAACAAGGTCTCTTCGAGATCCACAGTTTTCAGGATCTCCAGGATGCGAATTTCAAGGGCATCCGGATCTATCGCTCCGGCTGCTTCATAGTCAAGCCACTGCGCCGAGATATCCAGCGTGGAGTTTCCTACTCTGGCGGCTTCGCGTATCTGCGTCTCACGGACCAGCCGAGCGGATCCGTGGTAATCGTTTTGCCTGAACGGCCGATGCTTCAAGCCATAGACCAGGTTTTCCCGGACGCTGACCGGGAACATGTACGCAGCTGGGCCCACATAAGCAGTCGCCCTGCCGGTCACCGCCTCGGACGCCCGCGTCATGTCAACCCCGCCCATGACCACCGAACCGCTGTTGGGCAGCACAAGCCTGGAAAGCATTTGAGCCAGCGCACCCCCGCCCGAGTCGCCCGGCCCGACGATCGCAACCTGTGCTCCAAGGCTGGCTTCAAATGACACACTGTCGACAAGCTTGCTGCCAGATTCGTCGAGCAGCGACAGGTTGGCCGCCACCAGATCACCATGCGTGGGCAACACAGGCGATTCGACCAGTTGCTGCAATGCAGGTGGCGACAGGTCGTCGATCGCAAATTGCTCCACCACCTGGGTGTATTTGATGTTGGCATCCATGCGTTCCTGGTCCCAGTCGATCAGTTCCTTGACCGGACCAGGCAAGTCCTTGTATGCCGCAATGACCGCCACCAAGGCTCCGATGTCGAGCCGGCCCACAATCGCCAGGTAACCACCCACCAGATAAAAAAGGAAAGGCGTGACTTGCGACAGCAGGTTGTTGATGAACTTGATCAGAAATTTGCGCTGGAAGTGCTCGAACCGGATCAGGAACAACCGCCCCAGCCGCGCCGAAAACTCAGCGCGCTCATAGTTCGAGGTGTCATGTGCATGAATCTCGACCACACCATCCACACATTCGGCGATTCGCCCGGCCAACTGGCGGGCGGCTATCTGCCGTTCACGCGACAGCACCAAGAGGCGGCGACGCATTTTTGGCACGATGACCGCTTGGACAATCACCATGGTGAACGCCACCAGCCCAAGGTAGACATGCTGGAAGAGGATGAAAAACAAGGCCGTGAGAGCCTGGCCTCCCAGAAACAGCGGCGTTATCAGGGACTCGCCGACAAACCCGCCCAGTGGCTCGACCTCATTGTTGATCATCGTCGCCACCTCGGCCGACTTGATGCGGCGGAAGTGCGGAATCGGAAACCTCAGAATGTGGTCGAACAAGTCATAACGCAGGCGGCGCAGCATGCGTTCGCCCATCCAGCCCTTCATGGTGTTGATCTGCAGCTTGATGAGGCCGCCGATGATGATCATCAGCAGAAAGGAAAACGTCAGTGCCAACAGATATTCAGTGCGCTCAAGCGCAAAACCATCAAACAGACGCCACGTGGTGCCACCGAGAAAGTCCGGCAGGGCAAGGTTGATGCGCAGAAAATCGACCGTCGAGTCCGGGTTCGGGAAACCTTTGCCCTGGATCGGCTGGTTGATGATGTTTTTCGGGAGGTCCAGCGATATGTAATAAAACAGCATCGACAGCACCACCAGCGGCACGATCAACAGCTGGTCACGCCTGCTGTACTTGAGGATGAACCCGAATAAACGGCGTTCCATGGCCGTGTTCGGCTCTAGTTGTAAGGGTCGGCCGCGTCGCGCAGGCCGTCACCCATGAAATTGAATGCCAACACAACAATGAAGACCGGCACCACCGGCAGCATCAGCCACGGATACAGCGCCACCACATTGATGTTCTGGGCCTCGTTGAGCAGGACACCCCAGCTGGTAATCGGTGGGCGCAGGCCCAGGCCGAGAAACGACAGCGCCGTCTCGCCGAGAATCATGCTGGGGACAGAGAGAGTCAGAGAAGCGATCAGGTGACTGGTAAAACTAGGAAGCAGATGCCTGCTGATCACCCGTGTCGGAGTCGCCCCCATCAAGACGGCAGCAGTTGCGAAGTCCTCTTCACGCAGGGCCAGGAACTTGGAGCGCACCGAGCGCGCCAAACCCGGCCAGTCTAGTAAACCGAGGATGATCGTGATGCCGAAGTAGATCAGGATCGGGCTCCAGGTTACCGGCAGGGCTGCGGAAAGCGCCATCCACAGTGGAAGCTCCGGAAACGAACGGACGATCTCAATCAAGCGCTGGATCAGATTGTCAATCCAGCCTCCAAAATAGCCGGAGATTCCCCCAAGCACGATACCGATCAGAAAACTGACGGCGATTCCCAACAGCCCTACTGTGAGCGAAATACGGGTGCCATAAATGACGCGGGACAACACATCGCGCCCCAACCGGTCTGTCCCAAAAAGGTACAGGGTACCGCCCTCGGCCGGGCAAACCACATGAAAGCTGGCATCGAACAGACCCCAAAACTCGTATTCGTCCCCGGTGCAAAAAAACCGCAATGGTTGGACCTTGCCGGCGTCGGCAGTGAACTCCCGCTTCATCGTATCGGTATTGAGCTTCATGCTGTAACCGTAGACAAACGGCCCGACAAACTGGCCTTCGTGAAACAGCTGAACCGACTGTGGTGGCGCATAAATATGCCGTGAGTCGCGCGTGTTTAGTCCGTACGGTGCCAGAATTTCCGACACCAGTGCCGAGGCGTAGAGCACTGCAAGAATGAGCGCGCAGGCCACTGCAATACGATGGCGGCGGAACTTCCACCACATGATGCGCCATTGCGACGCCCGGTAAAACTCCTCCTGCTCGGCGGTCAGCGTATCAACGGCGTGGGGCTCAAAGGGCGCCGTCGAAACATAGTGCTCCAACGCTGGCTCCGCGCTGTGCAAAGAGCTCATTTGGCCACCTCCCCACCGAGGCGGATGCGGGGATCGAGCGCCGCGAGCAGCAAGTCGGATATGAACATGCCCAGCACCGTCAACAAGGCCAGGAACATCAGGAACGAGCCCGCAAGGTATTGGTCTTGACTTTGCAGGGCGTCAAGCAACATGGGACCCTCCGTTTGCAACGACAAAACCACCGAGACGATGGCCGACCCGGAAATGACACTGGGCAACAGGTTGCCGATATCGGCGATGAATGGGTTGAGCGACATGCGCAGGGGGTACTTGATCAACAACCGTGTCGACGGCATGCCCTTGCTGCGGGCCGTCACGACATATTGCTTTTGCAATTCATCCAGCAGGTTGGCGCGCAGGCGCCGGATCATGCCAGCAGTGCCTGAGGTTCCGATGACGATCACCGGTATCCACAAATGCGACAAAACCGAGAGGAACTTGGGCCAGCTCATGGGCTGGTCCAGGTATTGCGCGTCCATCATGCCGCCGATGGACAGGCCAAACTGCACATTGGCGAAATACATCAACACCAGCGCCAGCAGGAAGTTGGGGGTTGCCAGGCCGACGTAACCCAACAGGGACAGGCCGTGGTCGCCCCAGCTGTACTGGTGCGTAGCTGCGTAAAACCCGATCGGGAACGCTACCGCCCAAGTGAACAGGATGACCGACACGTTCAACACAAAGGACAACACCAATCGGTCACCCACCACATCAAGAACCGGCAAGTTGTACTCGAAGGACCAGCCCCAATCACCCTGGATCAGCCCGGAGAAGCCGCGCTCACCGGGCCACAAGCCAACCCAGGTCGCGTATTGCTCGATAAATGACTTGTCCAGGCCGAACTGCTGGCGCAAGTTCTGGATTTTTTGCAGCGCTGCTGTATCACCCTGGCTACGCAACTCGGCGATCTGGTTGGACAGATAGTCCCCTGGTGGCAACTGGATGATGACAAAGGTCACAAAGCTGATGACCAGCAAAGTGGGGATCATCAGCAGCAGCCGGCGCAGGGTATAGGCCAGCACGTCAGTTCCTGCGTGCGTCGGTGAACCAGAAGGTGTCTGGCCGGTAGATGCCGAAGAACGACCCCGGATCCCAGTTGTACATGCCCTTCTCCGGTACGTTCTTCAGGGCATTGTTCACCACCACCGGTTGCATCACGTTGTTGATCACACCTATCGTGTACTGCTGCTCCATGTGGATTGTCAACATGCGGTGCCAGATCCTCTCGCGCCCGGCGCGGTCGGCTACCCGCCACGACTCATTGAGCTTGAGCAACTCTGCAACTTCGGCAATGTCGGGTGCTTCACCGACTTTTCCGGCGGTCTCGAAATATTGCCCGAACTTGGGCCATTGCAGTTGTACCTGGCTGGTCGGGGCCAACTCGTCGGGCATGCTGTCGGCACTGGGCAACCCGTTTTCCATGCCGCCCCAGACTGACATCATGGCCTCACCGGAGAAAACGCGGTTACGCAATAGATCGCGCTGCGAGGGTTTGGAGAAGAGCTTGATACCACTCTCGCGCCAGGTTTCGCGAATCAGCTCGAGAATATCGGTCTGCTCCGTAGTTTCGCCAGCGGTCTCGACCACGATCTCCAGTGGCCGCCCGTCGGGCAACTTGCGGATGCCATCGGGGCCACGTTTCAGCCCGATCTCGTCCAGCAACCGTTCCGCAGCCTTGCGGTCAAATTGCGCCCATTGAGACTGGTATTGTTTCTTGAACAACGGGCTCTCCGAGACCACCGTATTGTTGCTTTCGCTGGCCAGGCCGAAATACAGCACCTGGTTGATCTGGGAGCGGTCGATCGCCATCGACAACGCACGGCGAAAGCGCACGTCGCGCAGCAAGGCACGCCAGACCGGATCGTTGACATTGAGATTCGGAAACAACGCGAAGTGTGAGCCCTGCCCGGTACGCCAAAGCAGGGTCCGGTAGTTATTGCTCTTTTCGCCTTTTTTCAGGAACGTGTAGTTGTTGAACTGCACGTCCCTGGCCTGCAGATCCGACTCCCCAGCGCCGGCTTTGGCCGGGATCAGCTTGCCATCCACGATGGGCATGATGACTTTGTCGATGTATGGCAACTGCCGCCCGTTCGAGTCCACCCGGTGAAAATAGGGGTTGCGCACAGCGACAAAACGGTCCGTTGGAGGCTTTGAGGTATTGATCCACGGCTGCAACGTCGGTAACCTGGGGTTGTCGAACTGGTACATGTTGTCTTCGCGGTTGTGCATCGCCGCCCAGGTTCTTTTCCCGGCGTCTGTCTTCTCGGCCTCCACGACTTTCGGGTTGTACTTCTTGTGAAACTGGCGCAGGTAATGCGCCGGACGGAAGATAAACAAGGGTGACGGGCCAGCCATGCGGGAAATGAAATCCGGATTCGGTTTGTTCCATGTGTACCGTACCGTCCACTTGTCCGGGTACTCGATGCGTGGACCCGCTCCATCGATGAGCAACTCTGTCGGCGGACCGGACGGGTTCAAATCCTTGTCATTGGCCACATCGTCCCAGAAATAGCGGAAATCGTCGGTCGTGAAGGGCTGCCCGTCGGACCACTTGTGGCCCTTGCGCAGCTTCATGGTGAATACCTTGTCGTCCTTGATCTCAATACTCTCCAGAATATCCGGCACCACCAGCAGGTTGCGGTCGTAACCGACCAGGCGCGCATAACCGTACACCACCAGCATACGCACGTCCCGCGCACGGCCGATCAGCATGTTCAAGGTGCCACCGTGTTGCCCCGCCTCAGACGTCTTACCGTCCATGGTGACAACCAAGGGAACCTCCGGCAGCCGCTGTTTGACAGGCGGCAGCTTCTTGGCCGCCACGTCGTCACGCAGCATGGGTGTCTCGATGAAATTGGTCGGAACGTTCGCTACGGCTGACGCAGCAAACAGGACGCCACCCAGCAGCGCGCCAATAAGGCGGGTGACCGGACCGTGTTTGATGAAACGCAAAAGATTGTTCATGTTTTCAGCTCCGATACGTCAACGTCCGCATGCACCCGGACGAAATGTTGCTTTCCGATGTCTATCATGCCCAAGCGGGTCGTTCCGTCAACCCGAAATGGATTCGGCCACGCTGAAGGGATGGATGCCTTGCCTTCCATCAACGCGTT
Organism: Betaproteobacteria bacterium; assembly: GCA_031416215.1. Taxonomy (GTDB): domain Bacteria; phylum Pseudomonadota; class Gammaproteobacteria; order Burkholderiales; family Burkholderiaceae_C; genus CAISIP01. The sequence goes on along the minus strand of JANOTG010000630.1, from coordinate 15,867 downwards.
GAAGTCCAGCTTGTGGTCGAGGTCGGGGTGCGGCACGGCGGCCAACAGCGCCTTGGTGTAGGGGTGCACCGGATTGGCGAACAACTCATCGTAGCGGGCAATTTCCACCAATCGGCCGGCGCACATGACGGCAATGCGGTCTGCGATGTAATGCACCACGGCCAGGTTATGTGACACGAACAGATACGTCAGGTTCATCTCGCGCCGCAAGTCGAGCAGCAGGTTCAGTACCTGCGCTTGCACCGACACATCCAGTGCAGATACAGGCTCGTCACAAATAAGCAGGTCCGGGCTCAGCGCCAAGGCCCGCGCAATGCCGATGCGCTGACGCTGCCCGCCCGAGAAGCTGTGCGGATAACGCCGCAGGTGTCGCACGTCCAGACCCACCAGCCCGATCAATTCCTTCACCCGTGCGAAGCGCTCCTCGTCATCACCGATGCCGTGGATCACCAGTGGTTCACTGACAATGTCGTACACCGTCATGCGCGGGTTGAGTGAGCCAAAAGGATCCTGAAACACAAACTGAACTCGCCGGCGGTACTCGAACAACTCCGCAGCTTCGAGCTTGAGAACATCGCGCGATTGACCCCGGTCGTTGAATGTGATTTGCCCCGAGTCAGGGCGGCCGGCACGCAGAATCATCTTGGCCGTGGTGGTCTTGCCGCAGCCAGACTCCCCGACCAGGCCAAGGCACTCTCCGGCCGCCACGTCGAAACTCACGTCGTCGACCGCCAGCGTCTGGCCGCCGGGTTTTGCCCCGAGCCAGGACGTCTTGCGTGTGCCAAAGGTCTTGGTCAGGTTGCGCACGACCAGCATGGGTTCGGCGGCGGTCGACGGTACCGTGCGAGCAGCGTCCTTGTTCAACAGGTGACCGGTCGTGACCTGAATTTCGCGGATCGGCGTAAGTCGTTCACCTGGCGCCATGTTGAAGCGGGGTACCGCACGCATCAAGGCCTTCAGGTAGGGGTGTCGCGGATCCCGGAAAACATCGTCCAGACTACCTGACTCCATGACCTTGCCGTGGTACATCACCACCACTTCGTCGGCCATGTTGGCGACGATGCCCAGATCGTGCGTGATCATCATCACGGCCATCTGCAGCTCTGCCTGCAATTGCTTGATCAACTGCAGTATCTGGGCCTGGATCGTGACATCCAGCGCCGTTGTCGGCTCATCGGCAATCAGCAGTGCCGGACGACACACCAGTGCCATGGCGATCATCGCGCGCTGACGCAATCCGCCGGACAACTCGAACGGGTAGGTGTGCTCGGCTTTGGTCGGATTCGGGAAACCCACCAGCCGCAGCATCTCGACCACCGCCGCACTGCGCTCCGCCTTGCCCATGGCGCTGCGGTGCAAGGCAAGTGCCTCGCCGATCTGGTTGCCAATGGTGTGCAGGGGCGACAACGCCGTCATCGGCTCCTGAAAAATGATCGAAATGCTGCCACCACGGATCGACTGCATCTGCTGGCCTTGCATGTCGAGTTTCGCGATGTCGACCACCGCTTCGGGATGTTTTGGGTCACGCAGCAGGATTTCTCCCTGCTCGACTCTGGCGACCCGGGGCAGGATGCCCATGATGCTTTGCGCCACGATCGACTTGCCGGAACCGCTTTCACCCACCAGGGCCATCGTGCGGCCAGCCGGAATACGAAAAGAAACGCCATCCACGGCCTTCACGACACCCGCGTCCACGTTGAGGTAGACCTTGAGATCCTTGACCGTTAGTACGTTTGACATGCCCACCCGTTGTATTGCGATCCGTTGCCGCTGGAATGTCACGGGCAGATCACATTGGTCGCGCCATTGGCTGGTTTCCTTACCAGTCTGTGCCTTACATGGCGCCATCCAGTTATTCGTTCGAAGTATAGAAGATGGTGGGCGCTGAAAAATCCGGCCGAATCCATCGCACAGCGTCCCAGCCGGCAGTGGTCGACATCAGTCGCCTCAGGAATTCCCAACAAGCCTCGTCGTGCACCGCATGGTGCGTCAGCCATCCGGTCGGCTCCATGCTGTCGGCCTGCCCAAGGCGTTTCGCCTGCAAGTGGCCGAGCGCCTGGGCCAGCACAATTTCCTCCGCAGCAAAGCCGCGCCGGCCGCGCCAGTCGATGATGTCCACGTGGGTGTTCACCTGCACCAACCCCGGCACTGCGAGCCGCATCGGTCGCGGGCCGAAGCGACTCACGCCACGGTAACCAGCCGTCGGCAGGGCCGCCAACAATGCCGCCGAGGAAATCCGGTTCCATGGCGGTACCAGCACATGTATTGCCTGGCCGGGCACCGCCGATTCGAGAGCGGTACGTGCCCTGCAAAGTCGCTCCAGCGCCCGCTCGACCGGCTCATGCGCGGGAAATTCGGTCTTCTTTTCGCCTGCAGCGGCCCGGTTGGAATGGTCTGCACCATGCTGCATCACATAGGCTGGCGCCAGCGGCCCGGCCAGAATCGCCGGATCCAGTCCATCGGCAACGACCGCCAAAGCCAGAGGTGATTGCAACGCCTGCGCCAGACCCATCAGCCTGTCGAACGCCGCCGACGGCTTGCTGGCATCGTCGTCACGCCACCAGAATTCGACCAACTTGCCTGCGTCACGCCAGCGCGTGACTTCGGTCTGCAGCGCATTCCAGGCAGCGGTCACCCGAAGCGCTCCTGAATCCAGCCGTCGATCAACTCGGCACTGCGGGCTGCTCCGTTCATGTCGATCGGTACCGACACACGAACTGGCCGCGCATGGGCAGAATCGACGGCCTGCGCCAGAGACTGCGGAGTCAGATCAGACTCATGGACCAGCTCGATCCAGCCGCGAGCGGCCAGCAAACCGGCGCGCAGGCTTTGCTCGATCTCCGCCCCACCGGCGAATGGCACCACCACGGATCGCGCGCCGGCCCGCAGTGTTTCCAGAACGGTGTTGTAACCGCCTTGGCTGACAGATACGCGGCAGTTGACCAACAATTGCAAAAAATCCGTTCGATGTCGTTCGACACAAATACCGTCACCAGCTTCAGCCAGCGCCAGGGCGCGCAACTCTGCCAATTCGGTTTCGCTGCTGTTGATACCAACGAGCAGTCTCCATGTGCGCCCGTGCAGCCGACTGAGCCGGCGTGCGCCAATGGCAGCCTGCATCAAACGCTTACCTACGGCCCCACCGCCCGCCGATACCAAGACCTCACCATCATCACGATCGCCAGGACCGTCGTGTGAAGCCGCAGCACCAGACTCAGCATCGCAGTCAACCACATACCCTGTGTAATGCAAGTGCCCGGCGACACGCTGGGCATGGCGGAATGTGGCGCCAAAGGGAATGACCGCCGGGTCACCGTGCACCAGCAAATGATCGAAGTGGCGCTCAAATGTTTCCACCGCCTGCTCCTGCTTGGTGGGGGCGTTCTGGCCGCCGCCCAACACATCGCGCACGGAGGATACGCGCACGGCCGCGGGCTCGCCCCGCGACGCCGCCTCCAGCAGCGGCAACAGCTCAAAACGCATCTGGCGCCTGCCAAACGGATACAGCTCGACTACCAGCGCCTGCGGCGCGGCGGCATCCCAGGCCTGCAACAACTGCTTTTGACGCAGCCGTTTCCACGCATCGTCCACCGGCGCACCCATGCTGTCGATCAGTTGGCGAAACGACATGTCGGCGGCACCGGCGGGCGCCAGCTGGACAACCCTGGCGGCCTGTGGTGCCATGCCGGGCACCGGGAACCCACCGCTCACCAGGGTGACCTCCAGGCCACGGCTCGTCATGGCGTTAACGAGGGTCACAGCACGCCGGTAGTGTCCTATGCCCAACAGGTGCTGGACGTAAAAGAGCACCCGAGCTCCGGTCACGGCATCGCCCCGGCAGCAGCCGCGCCCGGTGCCACGAATGGCCGGTCGCGCAGGACAAGCGGCACGTTCAACTGTGTCACGCGCACCCTGCCCCCCGGCGTCACATCAAAGAGATGCAACGCGGTCCAGTCCAGCTTTGCCGGAGGACGCCCGGTCATGTCCCACTGCGTGGCGCTGGCAAACACGACGCGTATCACGCCGCGGTGGCAAATCGCCAAAGTCGGCGTGTCGGCAGCGGCGAGGTCGGCCAGCCAGGGCCGAACCCGCTGCAACACCTGGCGCGGGCACTCCCCACCGGGTGGCATGAAGTCCATCCCGCGCGACTCGTTACGGGCCATCTCGTCGCCCAAGCGCGTACGCAGGTCGTGCAAGCGCTGGCCCTCCCAATCACCCCAGGACATTTCGGCAATGCGTGGTTCCTTGGCCACTTCGCGCAGGCCAAGCGATTGCGCCGTCTCAAGACATCGCAGCAGTGGACTGCTCACAACGCGCAGGCCACCAGCCTGATCGGGCAAACGGCGCTGCGTCAAGTGGGTTCGCGCTGCCGCGTCCAGTGTGGTGTCGGTACGCCCCTGGATCAGGCCGGCACGCGACCAGGCCGTATCACCATGCCGCAACATGGCCAGCAGAGTCATGCAAAGCCTTTGACGGACGCGTCGGCACGGCGGGACAAGGTCGCGCCGAGTGCCAGGTCCAGGGTATGGGCGGCAGCGGCAATGCCGCGTTCGGTGGCCACAAATCGGGCTGCTGCGTGGCCCATCTGGTGCCGCAGCGCAGTATCGAGCGCCAGACGGCGCACGGCATTGGCCATGGCGCCGACATCACCGACCGGAACCAGGATGCCCGTGACGCCATCACACACGACGTCGGGCACACCGCGGGTCAAGCACGACACCACCGGCAGGCCAGCCGCCTGGCTTCCAGCATGGCCATGCCATAGGCCTCATTCACCGCCGGCCAGACACACAAGTCAGCTGCCGCGTACAACAGCGCCATTTCCTGCGCAGAACACTCGCCAGCGAAGTGCACACGGCCAGGGGCGACCCGCCCCAGCATGGCCTGCACTTCGTCGCGCGCCACACCATCACCGGCAACCAGAACCTGCAGCGGCAACGGCAGATGCGCCAATTGCGCCAGTACCTCGGCCAGCATCCGATACGACTGCAGTTTGTCCCCCGGACGCATCATCGCTGCGACTACGATCCACACCTGCTCGTCGGGCAATACAAACCGCGCTGCGAGGCTGGCACGCTGCCGCCTGCGCGCAACCGCGTTGGTCTGGTATGGCGTTGGATCAAGAAACGGCGCCAGAAACTCGACACCGGCGCTGCCAGCCCGGGCTTCGGTCACACCTGCCATATCGGCGCGCGTCGGGCAAAACAGCAAATCGGCTGCGCGAATCGCCGCCAACGCCGCCACGTGTCCCGCATGCCACGGGCCGTCGGCCCGTTTCGCCGCGAAAGACGGCTCGGCGACAACATACGGTATGCCCAGCGCACGACAGACATCGGGGCCGATCCAGTCGGCTGCCTTGTAGTACAGATGGTAGGTAAACCACAACGCCGGGACATCGCCGGTGTCCACAGTCTGCCAGCGGCGCACCAACTCCCGTCCTATGTCCGCACCAGCCACAGCCAGACGGTGCTGCTGCACCGCATCACCATCGGGCTCGTGGCTACGCAGCTCCGACACCAGGTCGACCGTGTGGCCGGCCATTTGCAGCGCCTGCACATACAACCGCGCCACGCGCCTGTCCCCGGAAGGAACGGGATGCGCAGGCGACTTCAGTGGCGCGTAAAAGGCGATGCGCATGCTGAATTCTAGTGCGCGACCCACCGTCTGGTTGATTGACGCCGCCTACAATCCGGCACCGCCGTGGCGGCCGCAGGCAAGGCAGCGAGCAGCGCAGTCACGGGTGATGGTTGCCCATCTTGTCGAACCTCAAACCCCAAATTCATGTGCGGACTATTCCTGGTTTTGGAGCGCAATGGTGCCGTACATGCCCAACGCGCACGCGATGCCACCCATGCGTTGCGCCACCGCGGCCCGGACGGCATAGGTACTGCTGATATCCATTGGCCCGGTAGCGCCATACCCGGCACAGCGCCGGTGCACGGCTTCATCGGCCACACCAGGCTGTCGATCCAGGATCCGGACCAACGCTCGGCACAACCGTTTCGCCGTGGTGCACGCACCCTGGCCTACAACGGCGAAATCTACAACTACCGCGCACTACGGTCCGAGCTGGCAGGCGATGGCGTGCGCTTCACCACCGACGGCGACACCGAAGTGCTGCTCGAATTGCTGGCACGAGGTGGTATGGGCTCGCTCAACCGCGCCAACGGCATGTGGGCTTTTTGCCTGCTGGACGAAGCTGGCGGGCAACTACATGCCGTACGTGACCGGTATGGCAAGAAGCCCTTGTTTTATTTCCACGATGCAACGCGGTTGTGCCTGGCGTCGGAGATCGCCCCGATTCTGGCCTACCTCGGGCAAATGCCGGCGATAGTCGCCGCCGACCTCGACACCTTTTTGCGTGATGGCTGGTTGTTCCCTGACCCGGCCGGCGGCACCCACATACAGAATGTGCGGCAGGTGCCGGCGGGTTGCTCAGTCCGGTTTGACTTGCGCAGCTGGCGCGGCGAAACAGAGCGCTACTTCGACCTGACGCACTACGCGCTGCAAACAACACCTGATGCGCAGGAACTGGCACACCAAGTGCAGGACGCCGTGTTGTCGCGCCTGGTGGCCGATCGCCGGGTCGGATTGCTGCTGTCAGGTGGCGTGGACAGTTCCCTGATCCTGTCCGTCCTGCATGCACATGGCCTGGCCGGGCAGGTCACGTGTTTTACCGGTGACGCAGGCAAGAGTGAGGACGCATCCTATGCCCGGCAATGCATCGAGCGGCTGGGCATACAGGCCATCAACCTGCCGCTGGACTACAGCGCTACCGGCATGGACAGCTTTCTGCAGGTTTGCAAACACCAGGAGAAGCCATTCCCGTTCATCGGCAATGTACTTGCCATGCCGCAGCTGTATGCGCGTATTGCGCAACACGACGTACCGGTGGTACTGGACGGCACCGGTGGTGACGAAATATTCGCTGGCTACTGGGACCGTTATTACCGCTTCGCCGTGGCGCAGGCCAAGGCGGAGGGCGACACTGCATGGATCACATCTTCGCTGGCACAAAACGCCGGCAACGCCAAGGCGCTGGCGGCGGCCCGGCGCGTTCTGACTGAGACGCAACATGCCCCAAGCTCCTCTTTGGCGAGTGCCGACGATCCTCCTGGCTTGGCCGCATGGCTGCAGCCCGAGGTCTTGCAGGCACGCGTCAACGACCGACTCGAGTCATTTTTCGGCACCGTCGGGCAAGCCCTGTCCCTCGATGCCACGCATGGGCGATTGCCAGAGTGGTTATGGCAGAACGATCGCAATGCCATGATGTCGGGCATAGAAAACCGCAGTCCGCTGCTTGATCACCGGCTTGCGCCGTATATGCACAGCAACTTTCGTGACAAGTTTGTCGGCCCCTGGAACAAGCACGAGCTGCGCTCGGTCTTTGCGCGCTTCACGCCACTACCAACCCAGTGGCGTCGCGACAAACAGGGGTTTCGCTGGGTCTACAACCGCTTTTTGCGCGCAAACCGGGGCGCAGTGCTCGAACTCGTAGCCGCCTCAAAGATCCTGCCAGAGCGCGTCCATGTGGCGGCCATGCTCGACGCCGCGCGCACCGACAACGCCTACCTCGAATGCAGCCTGCTGCAGCGCATGTTGTGCATCGCCGGGCTGGAACACAGCATGGGACTGGTCTTGCATCAGCCGGCTCAGGGCGTCGCCGTCAATCCGAACTTCTGAGCCAGGCTGGTTATATTGAACTGCATGCCAAAATCCCGCGCCACACGTGCCTGACCGGCCTCTCCCAGTTGACGGCGCAATGCCGGATTGATGATGAGTTCTGCCAACGCCTGCGACAGTTCGACTGGTGAATCCGGCTCCACCAGCAGCCCGGTCAATCCGCCCGTGATAAGTTCGTCGATCGCGGATACCCGTGTCGCGACACACGCAATGCCCTGGCTCTGGGCCTCCATCAGGACATTCGGAAGGCCGTCGCGATCACCATCCTGGGCGATACGGCTCGCCAGGGCAAACAGGTCCGATTGCCGGTAGGTGTCGATCAGCGCCGCCTGTGCTGTGGCTCCGCGCCAGTCAATGCGATCCGACAGGCGCAGTGTGTCCGCCTTGCGCTGCATGGACTCGCGCAGTGGGCCGCCACCCACATGGACCAGACGCCAATGCATTTGCGGCGGCAGCAGGGCCAAAGCGTCGAGCAACACGTCGGTGCCCTTCTTCTCGACCAGCCGTCCGACCGACAGGATGCGTACCGGTGCATCGGCGTGGCTACCATCGCGTTGGCTCGGCAAACCCATCGGGCGATCGAACCGGCCCAGGTCCAGGCCGTGGTACACCAGCGCGACTCGGCCTGGCGGAGCCAGTGTGGCAAGGTATTCCAGGTTGGTCCTGGTGCAGGTAACCAGCCAGTCGCAGGACGTGAGTTTCTCTCGCAGTTCCCACTGCGGGCTGGTCCAAATATCCTTGGCGTGGGCGGAGCCCGACCAGCCCAGACCACGCATCAGCGCCGCATAACGGCACACCGATGCCGGCGTATGCAGGAAATGCGCATGTAGTCGCTGCACCTCAGGCGGGATCTCGGCGGCCAGAACCACGGCCTGGCCGAAACGGCGGATCCGGTTGGCCGAGCGGTCGCGCCACAGGTCTCGCAACCAGGTCGACCACGCGCTGCGGTATCCGGGCAATCGACGCACGCGCCACCAGGACCGGATTACCCGTAGCGGGTCGTTGCGCAGATACTCGGGCAGATAACAGACCGGTGCGCGGATATCGGCATGAATCGGGTGCACCTGGCGGTCGGTGGGCTGGCGCAACGAATAGATCAGGATGGGCAGCCCGAGACGCTCGAGCGCAGCAATTTCCTGCGCGATGAAAGTCTCCGAGAGTCGGGGGTAACCCTTCAGTACAAAGGCCACCGGCGCCGGTGTCAACATGCACCAACCATCAACCGATGCGGGCAATGGCGGATGTCGCAGGTTCTTCCAGCGTCTGAAGCCAGGGCGCCACCAGCTTGGCGACGTTGGGCAGGCCCTCCAGCAGCCCCGGCACCACGACCTTGGACGGCAGGCTCTGCCGCGGCAAAGCCCGCAATGCAGCGGCCATCACCGCCGGATCGTTCTCGTCATCTTCCGCCAACATGCTGACCAGACCGAGTTTGGCAGCGCTCGAGGCGCGGATGAACTGCTCCAGGCGCGGCTTCGTGCGCGGAATGATCAGCGCACGTTTGTCGAGCGACAGAACCTCGCAAAAGGTGTTGTAGCCGCCCATCGCCACAACGCCTGCCGCACCGGCGACCAGTGCCTCGAGGTTGCTGTGGAACGTGATGGCATCGACACGCCGGAGTTTGGCCGCGCGATTCATGAACTCGGTTTGCTTCTCCGGTTGCATGAACGGCCCGAGAACCAACAACGCCGGGTACGGCAACAACGCGTCATGTTCGTAGGCCCGCAGCACCCAGTCGATCAGGCTTTCGCCGTCGCCGCCACCACCGGTCGTGACCAGGATGTAGGGCTTCTTCGTGATCTCCGGCATGCGCGGTGGCGCGCCACCCGTGGACACCTCGCGCGCCAGGTAACCGGTGTAGGTGATCTTCTTGCGCACACTGGCAGGCAAGGTGATGCCCTCCAGTGGCTCACAAATTTGCGGCAGGCCATAGATCCAGATTTCGTCGTAGATATCGCGCAGGGCCGGAAGCACCTTCTTGCGCCGCCACTCTGGCGCCAACAGCTTGGGCTCATCCATCACATCGCGCAACCCGAGTACCAGCCTGGTGCCGCGCTCCTTGAGCATCTCCAGCGTTTCAAGCACTTCGCCGCGCAGACCCATCGGCTCCTTGTCGACGATGAAGATGTCGGGGTCAAACATTTCCGCGGTGTGGCGAATAATGGATGCGCGCATCCTCAGTGTCTGCTCGACGTCGATATGCAGGTTGAGCGGCGTGTATTCGCCATTGCGCAGCTTCACGACACCGGGAACCCGCACAAAATCGACACGCGAGCGAAAGTCAAAGCTGCCAATGATGGGCGAACCCGACAGTATCAACACAGACAGGTGCTTGAAACGATCAACCAGGGCGTGTGCAATGGTGCGGCAGCGACGCAGGTGTCCCAACCCGAAGGTATCGTGGCTGTAAATCAGTATGCGGGTGTCCTGGCGCGGTCGCTGCATGGTGGTCTCCGTGCGAATCCGGTTCACATGTTGCTGTTGTTATTCGGTACGGCACCCTGGGCGAGCGGAATTATAGGCGGACCCTTGGCGCGCTCAGCGGTGCAATTCCAACAGTTTTGCACGCAGCAGCGGCAACGCCGCCAGCATGGCGGCTCGGCCGGCCTCGATGGACCGCTTGCGCGCCGCAAAGTCGGCACTGCGCACCGTCGCCAGTGACGGACGCACCACGACGTCAGCGCCGCGCAGTTCGAATCGGTTGATGCTCTTGCCCATGATGGAAAAAGTCTGGAGCAGGACCTGCAACGCGCCATCGGCCGGATTGCCCAGTGGCTCGTTGGAAATATCCACGGCAATCACCAGTTCCGCGCCCATTTGACGCGCATACCGCACCGGGACCGGTGCCACCAGCCCGCCGTCGACATAGTCGTTGCTGCCAATGCGCACCGGCTGGAACAGGGACGGCACGGCACTGGACGCCCGCACTGCCGCGCCCACGTCGCCAACCCGGAACACGATACCCTCACCCGACTGCAGGTCGGTGGCCACCACCCCCAGGGGAATGACCATGGACTCGATCGCCATACCACGAACCTGCTGGTTGACGTAACGCGCCAGGGCCTCGCCTCGCAACACTCCCCGGCTAAAAAACGGGAGCGTCCAGTCGGTCAGACTGGCCTCTTCCATTTCCAGGGCAATATGCTGCAACTGGGCCCCGCTTTTGCCGCTGGCATAAATGGCCGCCACCAGGCTTCCCGCCGACGTGCCGATCACCAGATCTGGCCGAATCCCGGACTCCTCAAGTACCTGGATCACGCCGACATGGGCAAACCCGCGTGCTGCTCCGCCTCCCAGTGCCAGACCAATGCGCGGCGCACGCTTGGGTGCTTCGATCGGCGTCGCGACCGATGGCGGCAAGGGAGTGGGCACGGACCGCTCCGGCACGCTGGTGCATGCCGACAGGCCGCACAGCAGCAGCAACCCGACAAGCCGGCGCGATTGTTGAATACAGCCCATTTTTACCTTCGACAACCCACCCCCCTTTTATCCCGCAAAAAACCACCATTGAAAAAACGTTATTGCGAATGATTCGCGTTTGAATTATGATTTGTCCATCAAAATCGAAATGCAAAGCTTCACATGACACTGAAAATGCGCCTTGCCACCCTGATCTGCCTCACCGCAGCCGCCAGCGGTACGTTGGCCCAGGATGCAGTCCTCAACATCTATTCTGCCCGTCACTACCCAACCGACGAGGCCTTGTATTCAAACTTCACCAAAAATACCGGCATCAAGATCAACCGTGTGGATTCCGACGATGCCGGGATCTTGGCGCGACTCAGGGCGGAGGGTAGCGCGTCACCTGCCGATGTCATCCTGCTGGTCGACGCAGCACGCCTGTGGCGCGGAGAAATTGATGGCCTGTTTCAGGGAGTCAAGTCGGCCGTGCTGAACAAGGCGATTCCAACGCAACTGCAGGGCAAGCCCGATTCCGACGGCCGGTCGTCTTGGTATGGCTTTTCCACCCGGGCTCGCGTCATCGTCTATGACAGGAGCAAGGTGAAGAAGGAAGACGTTGACAGTTACGAAATGCTGGGAGACCCACGCAACAAGGGGCGCCTGTGTATTCGCTCGGGGTCACACCCCTATAACCTGTCGCTGTTTGGTTCGGTGCTCGAGCATCTGGGCGAAGCAAAGGCTGAGTCGTGGTTACGCGGCATGGTCGCCAACTTTGCCCGCGCCCCCAAGGGTGGCGACACGGATCAGATCAAGGGCGTCGCGTCGGGCGAGTGTGCGGTGGCGGTCACCAACAGCTACTATCTGGCGCGCATCATGCGGTCGGAGGCCAGTGACGACAAAGCGATCATGGGCAAGGTCGGCGTAGTCTTCCCCAATCAGGCATCCTGGGGCACCCATGTCAACATCGCCGGAGGCGCGGTCGCGAGGAACGCGAAACACCCAGAGAATGCTGTGCGCTTTCTGGAATACCTGGCCAGCGCGCCAGCGCAGGAACACTTTGCCAATGGCAACAACGAGTGGCCCACCGCGCGCGGCGTCGTGATCAACAACCCGGCCTTGCAGGCCATGAGCGGCGGCACGTTCAAAAGTGAAACCGTACCCATCAGCGTTGTCGGGATGAATCAGGTGAAGGTGCAGCAGATGCTTGATCGGGCAGGCTTCAAGTAGCTTCCAGTCGCCGGGTTGCGGCGCCTCAATCCTGTATGCTTGCGCGTCGCCCTGCGCAACCGGCACAGCGCGCAGCTGGAGTACCGTTCACGTGAAAATTGCTGCCTGGATCGTAGTGGCCATCGTCCTGCTCGCAGTTCTGTTGCTTGTGGTTGGCCAGTTGGGCCTGCTGGCCGGCGCGACGCCGAAGCGGCTTGGCGTGACAAACGGCCGCTTGAAGCCGCCCTCCAACACGCCCAACAGTGTTTCAAGTCAAACCGGCCTATATCCCGAACATGCGCAGGTTTCCTACGCCATGATGCAGCCCATTGCAGTCCAGGGCGATGGAGCAGCAACGATGCGCAAGATCGCGGCTCTGCTGCGGGGCATGCCCCGAACCCGCGTGGTCACGGACGAACCCGGTTACCTGTATGCACAGTGCAGCACGCCCGTGCTCAGGTTCACGGATGACGTCGAATTCTGGCTCGACGCTCCCGCGGGCCTGATCCACTTCCGTTCGGCAAGCCGGCTGGGGCGCAAGGATTTCAGTGTCAACCGCGCCCGGATCGAAACGATCCTGGCGCAGCTTGGCGGGTAGGCCCCGCTCAGCCCACCGACGCAGCTTCCGGCTTGGGCTTTCCCTCTTTCTTGGGCACAGTCTCGATGTCCAGCAGCACCTCGGTCTTCTCCGGGTCCCGGTCGTCCAGGTCCACTGTCAACCGGCCACCATCCGTCAAGCGGCCAAACAACAACTCGTCGGCCAGTGCACGACGGATCGTGTCCTGAATCAGGCGCTGCATCGGACGCGCGCCCATCAGGGGGTCAAACCCCTTCTTGCCAAGGTGCTTGCGCAACTTGTCGGTGAAGGTGACATCCACTTTTTTCTCGGCGAGTTGTGTCTCGAGTTGCAACAAAAACTTGTCGACAACGCGCAGAATCACGTTTTCATCGAGCGACTTGAAGCTGACAATGGCATCGAGCCGGTTGCGGAATTCAGGCGTGAACAGGCGCTTGATGTCCGCCATCTCGTCACCCATCTCGTGTTTGGTGGTAAACCCGATGACCGCCTTGTTCATCGCTTCGGCGCCGGCGTTGGTGGTCATGACAATGATGACGTTGCGGAAGTCCGCCTTGCGCCCGTTGTTGTCGGTCAAGGTCCCATGGTCCATCACCTGCAGCAACACATTGAATATGTCCGGGTGCGCCTTCTCGATCTCGTCCAGCAGCAACACACAGTGCGGCTTCTTGGTGATGGCCTCCGTCAACAACCCCCCCTGGTCGAAACCAACGTAGCCGGGGGGCGCGCCAATCAGCCGACTGACCGCGTGCCGCTCCATGTACTCGCTCATGTCAAAGCGCAGCAGGTCTATGCCCATGATGTAGGCCAACTGCTTGGCAGCCTCGGTCTTGCCGACACCGGTGGGGCCGCTGAACAGGAACGCGCCAATCGGCTTGTCACCTTTGCCCAATCCTGAACGGGCCATTTTCACGGCGGACGCCAACACATCCAATGCCTTGTCCTGACCAAACACCACGTTCTTCAGGTCGCGCTCCAGAGTCTTGAGCTTGCCGCGGTCGTCGTTGGACACATTGGCCGGCGGAATGCGGGCAATCTTGGCAACGATCTCCTCCACCTCGCCCTTGGTGATGGTCTTCTTGCGCTTGGACGCCGGAAGAATGCGCTGCGCAGCGCCCGCTTCATCAATCACGTCGATTGCCTTGTCGGGCAAATGGCGGTCGTTGATGTACTTGGCACTGAGTTCCGCCGCAGCCTGCAGGGCTGCCACTGCGTACTTGACGTTATGGTGCTCTTCAAAGCGTGATTTCAGTCCTTTCAAAATCTCCACCGTCTGCTCGATCGTGGGCTCGACGACATCCACCTTTTGGAAGCGGCGCGACAAGGCCGCATCTTTTTCGAAGATTCCCCGATACTCGGTGAACGTCGTCGCGCCAATACACTTCAAGGCGCCGGAACTGAGCCCGGGCTTGAGCAAATTGGACGCATCCAGCGTTCCTCCGGACGCTGCACCGGCGCCGATCAGGGTGTGGATCTCGTCGATAAAGAGAATGCCATTGGGTTTGTCCTTCAGTGACTTCAACACACCCTTGAGGCGCTGTTCGAAGTCACCGCGGTATTTGGTACCGGCAAGCAAGGCACCCATGTCCAACGAATAGACCACCGAGTCCGCCAGGATTTCGGGCACGTCCTTTTGCGTGATGCGCCACGCGAGGCCCTCAGCGATGGCTGTTTTGCCGACGCCGGCCTCACCCACCAGGAGCGGATTGTTCTTGCGCCTGCGGCACAAAATCTGGATCACCCGTTCCACCTCGTACTCACGCCCGATCAGCGGATCGATCTTGCCGTCTTTCGCCAACTGATTGAGGTTCTGCGTGTACTGCTCCAGCGGCGACTGCTTCTCGCTCTTTTCACCGCTTTCTTCCGACTCCGCCTGGGATTCGCCGGACTTGGCCGGTTCAGGTGGGTCGCTCTTCTTTATGCCATGCGCAATGAAGTTCACGACGTCAAGGCGGGTCACACCCTGCTGATGCAGGTAATACACAGCGTGTGAGTCCTTTTCGCCAAAAATTGCCACCAGCACATTGGCGCCGGTGACTTCCTTTTTTCCACTGCCGGTCGACTGCACATGCATGATGGCCCGCTGGATCACGCGCTGAAAGCCCAGCGTCGGCTGGGTATCCACGTCGTCGGTCCCGGCCACCTGGGGCGTGTTGTCCTTGATGAAGGTCGACAAGGACTTGCGCAGGTCGTCGGTGTTGGCCGAGCAAGCGCGCAATACCTCTGCCGCACTCGGGTTGTCGAGCAACGCCAGCAGCAGGTGCTCCACCGTGATGAATTCGTGGCGCTGCTGTCGCGCTTCAACGAACGCCATATGCAGGCTAACTTCCAGTTCCTGGGCAATCATGTGACTTCCTTCTGTCGTACGTTGATGTTCAACTGTAATCGCATTTGTCTATCCATTGGCAACTGCCTCGCCCGCCTACAACTCGACCGGTTCGCTGACACATTGCAGCGGATGCCCGGCCTTGTGCGCGGCGTCTAGCACCTGGTCCACCTTGGTTGCCGCCACATCCTTGCTGTAGACGCCGCAAACCCCTCGACCTTCGAGATGAATTTTCAGCATGATCTGCGTTGCCGTCTCGAGGTCTCGACTGAAAAACTCCTGGATCACCACCACGACGAATTCCATCGGCGTGTAGTCATCATTGAGCATCACCACCTGGTGCATCTGAGGCGGTTGTACCTTTTGCGTTCTGCGCTCAAGCACCACCGAATTGCCATCGTCTCGCAGGGGAATACCCTTGGCAGGTGTCGGGGGTTTCTCGGGCGGCTGATTGGGCATGAAACGATTCTAATGACGTGACGGCCGGGTTGCCTTGCCAAGGTCAAATGGCGCCAGCGGCAGCACATTCAAGGTGGGAATCAGCATAGGGGGCAGCCATTATCGGCTGCGCCCCTGCCACACCACCCGGCATGCGGGTCCGCACCGGGCGGTTCGAGAAGTTGAGGTCATGAGAGCCGGGGCAGACCCAGACGATCAAAGTGATCGATGGTTAGCA
>JANOTG010000629.1:0-4770 GCA_031416215.1 Betaproteobacteria bacterium | reverse complement strand
CTGGCACAGGTGATGGCCACCATCGCCGGTTTTCGCGCCCGCATCGCCGCAGATCCGCGGCGTTATGTGCTGGTGAACAGCGTGCAGGAAATCCGCGCCGCCGCCAGCGCCGGCAAACTGGCGATCGGTTTTGACCTGGAGGGCGCCATGCCGCTGCTGGAGCAGCCCGAGATGGTAGCCTTGTACCGCAACCTGGGCGTGCGCCAGATGCACCTGGCGTACAACCGCAACAACTCGGTCGCGGGTGGCTGCCATGACGAGGAACAGGGCCTGACACCGCTGGGGCACAGAATAGTTGCTGCCATCCATGCCGCCGGTGTGCTGATGGATTGCTCCCATACCGGCCGCAAATGCAGCCTGGACATCATGGCGGCGTCCGGCAAACCGGTGATCTTCAGCCACTCCAACCCGCTGGCACTGGTGGAGCACGGCCGCAACGTGACGGACGAGCAGATCCGCGGCATCGCCGCTACCGGCGGTGTGGTCTGCGTGTCGGGCGTGTCGAAGTTCCTCGGCACCGACCAGCCCGATGCCGATGATGTGGCGCGCCACGCCGCCTATGTGGCCAACCTGGTCGGTGTGCAACATGCCGGTATCGGCCTGGACATCAGTTTTCCGCAAACCGACCTGAACGATGATCCACCGGGCAACTACGACCCCACTTACTGGTGGCCCAGGTCGGCCGGATACGACCGCAGCGCGATCACGCGCTCGACCTACCCGCCGATCGACAGCTGGCAGGTGCTGGGCGTGGCGCTGCAGCGCACCGGAATGAGTGCCGATGAAGCGGCGCTGGTGATGGGTGGCAACATGATGCGGGTCGCTGAGCAGGTCTGGGATTAAGTTGGCGGGCGAAAACCGAGCCGGCGGCCTGTCTGGTCAGGCTGTGGTCGCTGACATCGCTGTACGCTGCGGACGTATGGCGGTCGATGCAAAAAGCAACGGCGTATCCCCTGGCTGCCAGACCGCCTGCTTCGCCATACTCGCCAGAAACAGGGCGCCATCAGTCCACACCTGAAGCCAACGCTGCGTTTGCGGGTACGGCGCATTCCGCCACCACAGGGCGTCAACCCCGGCAAACTGGCGTACGAACGGGAACACCGCCACATCGGCCCAGCATGGTGCGTCGCCACCCACAAAGGGCGCGGTCGCCAAGTACGCTTCCAGCACTGTGATCAGGCACCTTGCCGCCTCCTGCCGGTATTCGACCTGCGGTCGTTCAGGATAGCGCCCGGCATACTTGTAGCGATCCAGCCAATATTTGAAGTCGCCATCGTTGGCGTGCACCAGCATCTGGTTGCGCACTGCGTCGCCGCGCGTCAGCCAGGCATCGACGTCGTTGCGCGCCAACGCCCAGCGCATGATGTCCAGGCTATGCACCAGCACGCCATCGTCATGCGTATCCAGCACCGGCACCGTACCCGCTGGTGAGGCACGCAGCAAGGCCGCTGGTTTGTGTTTCAGGTCGACCTCGCGCAACTCCACTGCGACCGCCGCCTGCAGCAGCGCCATGCGGGCACGAATGGCGTAGGGGCAGCGCCGAAACGAGTACAGGATTGGCAACACGCCGGACATGCGGCACATGGTATCTGTCCCAGGCAGAGGGAGTCAGGATGAAGGGTGCAAAAACCAAACGGCCCCGGGACTTTCGCCCCGGGGCCGTTGTTCAAGAATCGGCTGGCTACTGCAGCGGTATCACTGCATCTGCTGGATCCCCGCCAGCAACCAGCCGCCCGAACCTTGGCGCGGCTTGACGAGGTGCCAGACCTCGTTGAACGGCTCGGCGGCGGCACCAACCTCTTCCCGAATCGTGCCGGTAAAACGCACACTCACCACGTAACGGTCCGAACCTTCCTCGACATCGATCACGTTAGCGTCAATATTGACCACATCGGTGTGTTGTTTGGCTCCACCGCGATCAGCCAGCTCCATTTTCAGTTCGGCAAACATCTCGGGTGTGGTGAATTCACGAATGTCTTCCAAGTTACCCACATCGCTGGCGGCTTGCAGACGGATGAAATTGACCTTGGCATTACGCGAAAAGCCCGCCACATCGAAATCGGCCGGAATGCGGCTGGTGGTGTCGGCCGCCACCTGCGATCCGATCCCCGAACCAATCATTGAGCCGCCAGTCGGTGGCAACGATGTCTTGTAGGCAGGCGCATTTTGCCCAGCCGGGGCAGCATTGATGGGTGCGTACTGCATGCCACCCGCCCGGTCCTCCATGGGCTGGCGCGCCGCAGCACGCTTGCGCATGAAGAATCCGACTGCCACCATGATCGCAGCGGCCAGCAGGCCGAACATCAGCATGGAGGCCAGCTCCTCACCAAACCCGAGATGCGAGGCCAGGGCGGCGATACCCAAACCAGCGGCCAGACCGGCCAACGGGCCCATCCAGGAGCGCTTGGGAGCTGCTGCAGCAGCACCAGCAGCGCCGGCGGCGGGCGCTGCGGCGGCCTGGTTCGGAGCCGCAGCGGGTGCCTTGTCCGCGCTGGAGCGTTGCATGCCCATGGATTTGCCGGATCCCAGCCGCTTCGCAGCCTCGGCATCCAGCGCGACGGTGGACAGACCCAAGGTGAAAACCACGGCCAAGAGAGAAAGAAACTTTTTCATGTATTTTCCTAAGGAGAAGATAACAATGGGATCATAGACCTATCTGCTGTTGCCACAATGCAGCAAAGGCCATAACATGACTTCGGGAAAACCCGCCTTGATCTGGCTAAACACCACACATCAAGAGCCCGAGTCACCCCGCCACCCGCTGCCCATCAGCCCGAAGCACGGCCTCAATATCGTCCAGCAGGCTGCTGGCTCCGATTCGCAGG
Organism: Betaproteobacteria bacterium; assembly: GCA_031416215.1. Taxonomy (GTDB): domain Bacteria; phylum Pseudomonadota; class Gammaproteobacteria; order Burkholderiales; family Burkholderiaceae_C; genus CAISIP01. The sequence goes on along the minus strand of JANOTG010000629.1, from coordinate 1,945 downwards.
CGTTTCGGTGCCAGCGCTTGTGGACCAAGCAATGCGCAGACCAGGTCAAAGTAGGCGCCAGCCTGTTCCACCGTCCTGATGCCGCCCGAGGCCTTGAACCCCGCAGCCCCTGCCGCGGTGGGATGTGCAGCGATGGCGCGCAACATGATGTCAGCCGCCGGCAGGGTGGCATTGACAGCGGTCTTGCCGGTACTGGTTTTCAGAAAGTCGGCTCCGGCGTCCAGGCTGAGTTGGGAGGCACGTTGAATCAGGACGGTATCCACGAGTACGCCAGTCTCCAGGATCACCTTGAGTGTCAGGCCGGTACAAACCTGACGCACCGCCTGCAGCAACTGCGCCACCGCATGGTCATCACCGGCCATCAACCGGCGGTACGGCAACACCAGATCAACCTCCTGTGCGCCGGCGCGGACGATCCGCTCGGTATCGCGCAAGGCTTGCGCCATGTCGTCGTGTCCATGCGGGAAATTGGCAACCGCCGCGACCGCGATGCACTCCGGCAACAAGCGCCGGGCAAAGGTCGCGAATCGTGGCCAAACGCATACCGCGGCAACCGGTCCGAATGGGCTTTGGGCGCGGGCACACAACTGGGCGACGCGAACCTCCGTGTCGTCTTCGTTCAGGCTGGTCAGATCCAGGCAGGACAGCGCCAAGCGCGCTCGTACCGGCATGGACTGGTCAAGCGGCGGCTGCGTCATCGCCCTGGTCGATGGATTGAATGACCTGCCGCAAGAACCCACCCGCCATGGCGCTGGCGGCCTGCGCCTGCGAAAGTGTCAGCGCGTGGCTGAGCTGCTGCGGCGACAGGCCGGCAGCAAAATTGGTGATCAGGGAGAGCGCGAGAACACGCATGCCGGCATGCCGGGCCACAATCGTCTCGGGCACGGTACTCATGCCCACCGCGTCTGCGCCGAGCAGTCTGAAGGCGCGGATTTCGGCCGGGGTCTCGAACTGCGGCCCGAGGCACCACAAATAGACCCCCTCACGCACGGGTACACCGAGCGTGCGCGCCAAGGCCAGCACAACACGACGCAGTTGCGGGTCGTAAGCATCGGCCATGCCGGTAAAACGGTCAGATCCGCGTTCATCAAGCAGTGGCGAGCGCTGCGCAAGGTTGATGTGGTCAGCCACCACCATCAGTGTCCCTGGCGGCATTGCCGGGTCCAGGCTGCCAGCCGCATTGGTTTGCACCAACACCTTGCAGCCCAGTGCATGCAGCGCGCGCAGGGCAACATTCATGCCGTCCACTGCGCCACTTTCATAGGCATGTTGCCTGCCGGCCAGGACGGCCACATCAACCGTCCCCGAGCGACCAAGCCACAGTTGCCCGGCATGTCCGTCAACCGTAGACGCCGGAAATCCGGCCAGCGAGGCATACGGTATGCAGTGTGCCTGGATGAGTTGGCTGGTCAACGTGCCCCAGCCAGACCCCAGAACCACGGCCACCCGCGGCCGCGCCTGCGGCACCAATGCGCGGATTTGCTCCAGTGCCCGCGACACGGTCATGGCGGGAGACACGCGCGCAAAGTTCGCAGCCGCTCAGCGGTCCTTGACGTAGGGTCGACCCAATGCCTGTGGTGCCACCGTGCGGCCGATAAACCCGGCCAGCAGGATCACGGTCAACAGATAGGGCAAGGCCTGCACCGCCTGCACCGGAACCTCGCCAATGCCGGGCAGGCGCACGCCCTGCAAGCGGATGGCCACGGCGTCCAGGAAGCCGAACAACAGGCAGGCCCAGAATGCGCCGACCGGATGCCATTTGCCAAAAATCATCGCCGCCAGGGCCATGAAGCCGCGCCCGGCAGTCATGTTGGGGACAAAGGAGGCGTTTTGTGCCAGCACCAGGTAACTGCCGGCGAGGCCACACAAAACTCCGTTCAGCGTCAGTGCGGCGTATCGCATGCGGGTGACCGACACCCCCGCTGCATCGACCATATGGGCATTT
>JANOTG010000628.1:0-2235 GCA_031416215.1 Betaproteobacteria bacterium | reverse complement strand
CTGGTTGTAGGTGGCAGCATCCGACACCAGGCCACCCGGCGTTGCGATCACCGCCTCGGGATAGATCTGGATCGCCTCCTCGACTGCGCGACGTTCGTAACGCCGGTACGCGTTGACACCATACAGCGCCTGGATTTCGGCGACGCTGCAGCCGGCAAATTTCTCGATTTCCCGACTCAACTCGACAAACGGGTAACCCAGGTCATCGGCCAGCATGCGCCCCAGTGTGGACTTGCCGGCACCGCGCAAGCCAATCAGGGCGACGCGGGTATTGGCCGCCGGGTTGGTGCCGCCAGTGCCCAGCAACTCGCCAATCGCCACCCGCACCCGCTGCAAGGTGGCGTCGTCGCGCTGCTCCAGCAATTCGCGAATCATCAGCCACTCGGGGGACGATGTGGTCACGTCACCGACCAGTTCACCGAGGGAGCACTGCAATGCACCGGCGACCTGCAGCAAAACCAGCACCGAGGCGTTGCCGACGCCGTATTCCATGTTGGCCAGATGCCTTTCAGAGACGTCGGCCGCAACGGCCAGCGCCTTGCGTGTCATGCCGCGACGCGAACGCAGGGCGCGTACCCTCTCGCCCAGGGCCAACAGAAAGGGATGCTTCTCGTCGGCCGGGGTGTCGTCAACGCCGCGCTCGGAGCCGACACGGCCCAACCCAGCTGGCGGATCAATTTTATGCAGTATAGTGCTTGACATGGAGTAAATCATCGGACCTTGCCTATGCGCAGAATAATTCATATTGTTGCGCTCAGCAAGCGACGAAATCAGGAGACAAGAAAGATGTCAATTCCCAATACGGTTGCGGCGCCGGGCGCACGCTTCAACTTCGCACAACATCTGATACAGCGCAACATCGACCGACCGGCCAAGACGGCATACATCGACGACCACGGCAGCCTGAGTTACGGTAGCCTGGCCGACCGCATCCAGCGCATGGCAGCCGCCCTGCTGACGCTGGGGATCCGGCGCGAGGAACGCGTGTTGTTGCTGATGCACGACAACAACGACTGGCCGGTGTGTTTTCTCGGCGCCCTGTATGCCGGCATCGTGCCGGTGGCGGTCAACACCCTGATGACGGCGGACGACTACCGCTACATGCTGCAACACAGCCGGGCCCAGGCCGCCCTGGTTTCCGCCGCCCTGCTGCCGGTGTTGCAGCAAGCGATGGCGGCGGGTGGCCATGAGGTGAAACTGACCCTGGTCTCCAAACCGGCGGCAGGACTGACACAACATGTGCTCGATCTGGCGACCGTGCTGGCCAGCCACTCGCCACTGCGCGAGGCAGCCGACACCGCACCGGACGACCCGGGCTTCTGGTTGTACTCGTCCGGCTCCACTGGCAAACCCAAGGGAGCGTTACACAGCCAGGCCAATCCGTACTGGACGGCGGAGTTGTATGGCTCGAAGGTACTTGGCCTGACGGAGCAGGATGTGTGTTTTTCCGCCGCCAAGCTGTTTTTTGCCTATGGCCTGGGCAACGCGCTGAGTTTCCCGCTCAGCGTGGGCGCCACCACCCTGCTGATGGCCGAGCGGCCCACGCCGGAGGCTGTTTTCAAACGCTGGCGGGGGGACGTGGGGGCGACACGGCCCACGGTCTTTTTCGGCGCGCCGACCGGTTTCGCCGGCATGTTGGCCAGTGCCGCCCTGCCACCGCGCGCCGATATCGCCCTGCGCCTGGCGTCGTCGGCCGGTGAGGCCTTGCCCAGCGAATTGGGAGAGCGCTTCACCGCGCACTGCGGTGTGCAGATCATCGACGGCATTGGTTCGACCGAGATGCTGCACATCTTTTTGTCCAACCAGCCCGCGCGGGTGCGTTATGGCACCACAGGCTGGCCGGTGCCAGGATACGAGATCGAACTGCGCGGCGACGATGGCCTGCCGGTGCCAGACGGCGAAACCGGCGACCTCTACATCGCCGGGCCCAGCGCCGCTCTGATGTATTGGGGCAACCGCGAAAAATCGCGCGATACCTTCCAGGGCATGTGGACCAAAAGCGGCGACAAGTATGTGCGCAACGATGACGGCAGTTATACCTACAGCGGGCGCAGCGACGACATGCTCAAGGTCAGCGGCATCTATGTATCGCCGTTCGAGGTCGAAGCCACGCTGGTGCAACATGCGGCCGTGCTGGAAGCCGCCGTGATCGGTGTCACCGACGGCGACGGGCTGACGCGCAGCAAGGCTTTCGTGGTGTTGAAAGCCGGCGCACAGGCCAGCGAGGACGAGCTC
>JANOTG010000627.1:0-10492 GCA_031416215.1 Betaproteobacteria bacterium | reverse complement strand
GGAAGGTTTTCTCGCCATGGACAGAGACAAGATCCTGCTCACCCCCGGCCCGCTCACCACCACCTTGCGCACCAAACTGGCGATGCTGAAGGATTGGGGCTCCTGGGACGCCGACTTCAACGCCGTGACCGCCAGCGTGCGCAAAAGCCTGCTCGATATCCTGCACGGCGCCGATTCGCATGTGGTGGTGCCGCTGCAGGGCAGCGGTACTTTCAGCGTCGAGGCGGCGGTGGCGACCATCGTGCCGCGCGACGGCCATGTGCTGGTGCCCGACAACGGCGCGTATTGCAAACGCGCCGCGCGCCTGGCCAGCCTGATGGGGCGGCGCTGCACCCTGATGCCGTTCGACGAATCGCGACCGGTGTCTGTTGCCGCCATGGCCGAGAAACTGGCCGCCGACCCCAGCATCACGCATGTGGTGCTGATCCATTGCGAGACCGGCGCCGGTGTCCTCAACCCCCTGCAGGAAGTCGCAGACCTGTGCCGCCAACACGGCAAGGGCCTGATCGTTGATGCCATGAGCTCCTTTGGCGCACTCGAGATCGATGCCCGCAAGACCCACTTCGACGCCCTGGTGGCGGCCAGCGGCAAGTGCCTGGAAGGTGTGCCGGGCATGGGTTTCGTGTTCATCCGCAAGGCGATCCTGGATGCCTGCGCCGGCCGCAGCCAGTCGCTGGCGATGGACCTGCACGACCAGTACGTCTATATGGAGAAGACCACACAGTGGCGCTTCACACCACCGACCCACGTGGTGGTGGCGCTGCACGAGGCGATTGCACAGTTCGAGGCCGAAGGCGGGCGGGCGGCGCGGCTGGCGCGGTACACCCGCAACTATGAAACCCTGGTCACGGGCATGGCGGCGCTGGGCTTCAAGCCGTTTCTGGACCCGGCGGTGCAGGCACCGATCATCGTCACCTTCCATGCACCGGCCGACTCAAAGTACGACTTCAAGACCTTTTACGCCGCAGCCCGTGCGCGTGGTTTCATCCTGTATCCGGGCAAGCTGACCACGCTGGAGACCTTCCGCGTCGGCTGTATCGGCGCCATCGGGCCGGACGAGATGGAGCAGGCCGTGCATGCGGTGGCGCTGGCGCTGCGGGATATGGGGATTGCATCGGGGGCGCCGGCGGTGTAGCTTACGGGAGCCGGGGCCACTGGTGCATGTGCGCAGGCCCACCAACCGTACCTGCAGGGTGAAAAGCACCGGCTGAGTGAGCCGTAATTCGCCGCGCCACGGCTGGTCTACCCCGCCACGCTTACTTGATCAGCAGCAGCGCCTTGATGCGAGCCCGCACCGCAAGTACAACCGGCTCGGAAACCGAACCCTTTTTCGCGGCGCGCCGAATCTTCCAGTCCAGTGACTTCACCTGGTCAGCCAGCACGACGCTGTCTTGCCCATCCAGATGGATCAAGACTTCAAACGGGTAGCCCTTGATTTTTGTGGACAGCGGGCAACAAACCATCAACCCGGATTTGCCGTTATAGAGCGCGGGGCTCATCACAAGTGCCGGGCGATGTCCGGCCTGCTCATGGCCTGCCTGGGGATCAAACTGCAACCAGACCACGTCGCCCACATCGGGCACATACGCCCGGCTCGCCACTACAGGGCTTCCTTGCCGACGGGCCCGCCAAAATCCACCTCGGTGTGGGCGTTTTGGCGCGTGATGCCAGCCACCAGATCTTCAATCTTGAAATCCAGCTTGTCGACTGGCTCGATGAGCAGGCGTCCTTTGGACGCCTTGATCGTCACGCGCTGTTCGATGTCGAATGACGCAATCTTCATCAAGGCGGCATTGATTCGCAAGGCCGGGCTGTTGCCCCATTTCCGGATAACTGCTTCCATGATGCGCTCCTGTTGTGTGCGGAACTGTTTCTACATTGTAGATACATCAAGAAACTGGGTCAATCGGATTTTCCGGCAAGACTTCATTGCCAGGGCACCTCATTGTCCATGGCGGAAAAGGCCTGGAAAACTTTGAGCCCATCACTGAATACGCCGTACTTTTCTACCAAAGAGTTGCAGGCATCCATTGACGCTCTGGCCTTTCTGCTTTGCTCGCTTGCGTAAAAAGTGTGTCGCAGGGAAGCGTGATCGTGTCCATGACCTTCTTGCGTGGAGGCAACACCATCACACGACGAGCGCTGGCCGACCCAAAATTCGACTTGAAAACCTGTTACGCGGCAGCCCGTACGCCCGGCTTCATCCTGTACCCGGGAAAACTGACCACGATGGAGACCTTTCGCGTCGGCTATATCGGCGCGCCACTGCTGGGCGATGTCGGCTACCGCGCCAGTCGAACACAAATCAGCGGCTTCAGGCCGATACTGCCGGGTGCACCGTTGCGCAATGCGCCTGGCGCGTGCAGGTGGCCGGTTTGGCAAAGTTGTTCGGCCACATCCCAGATGAACTCATGGCCGAGGATCAAGTGTTCCCACATCAATTCATCCAATCCGTACCCGAAAACCACAGCGTAGTGATGATCCTGCAAGCCGTTCGACCCGAGTGTTGCGTCAACGCGCCGCACTGCGGCAACCATATGGCGAGTAACCGAAGCGGCTTGGCTGCTGGACTTCGCGCGCAGGCGGCGCATGGTGTCAGCACCGAGCAACGGAAAAGCCGTATGCAGAATGTCACCTGTGACGCCGAGCAGCCCAAAAATTTGCAGCAACAGCACCTGGCTGTCAGAACAAGGCTCAGCCGGTGTTGCAGGGCCAGCATATATTGGTAACGGGCAGGATCACGCCGTTTGGCGGGTGATTGGCCGTCCTGCCCATGCCCTCCTGTCGATCGACCAGCCGATCCCGACCCCGATCAGCCCTCAGTCCGCGGCCGCCCCGCCAGATGGGTTTGCACCGAATCGAGCAGACCACCATCGACCAGCAGGTTGTGGCCCGTCAGGTAGGCTGCGTCCGGCCCCAACAAGAACGCCACGGTGCCGGCGATATCGGCATCGGCCTCGCCGATGCGGTGCAGCGGCACCAGCGCTTCACGCGAGCGCCGGACCTCGGCCTGGTCGTATACACGCTGCGTCAGCGGGGTGCGCACCAGCCCGGGGGATACACAATTCACGCGAATGCCGTCGGGCGCCCACTCCTGCGCCAGTTGCCGCGTCAGCATGATCAACGCCGCTTTGGAGGCGCTGTAGGCCCCGATGCCCGAATAGGGTTGTACGCCGGACATGGAGGCAACCGTGACCAGGCTGCCTCGGCTTTGTTGCAAACACGGATAGGCGGCACGTGCCAGCAGCCACTGGGCCCTCACGTTGACAGCAAACACGCGGTCCCACTCGGCAACGTCGAGCGTGGCCAGCGGGCCTGGAGAGGAAATGCCCGCGTTGCCTACCACTGCGTCGAGGCCGCCCAGTGCCTCAAGCGCCGCGTCCACCAGGCGTGCTGGCGTCGTGTCATCACGAAGGTCCCCGAGCAGCGGTACCGCGACGCCTCCGGCACTGCGGATTTGCGCTACCAGACCATCGAGCTCGTCGGCATGCGCCGACGCACAGGCCGCCACGTGGGCGCCATTCTGTGCAAGACGCCGACAGATGGCGCGGCCTATCCCGCGGCTGGCGCCAGTTATCAGTACACGCATGGCTTGCTGCCTTTCATTGGTGATTGCGTTGCCTGACTTTAGCCGCTCAGTCGCTGTGTCGGCTTGTGCGGTGCGAGAACGTGCAGGCGACTGGTCGCATGACGATGATCTGCCGACGATCGCCAGTGCAGGTGGTGGCACACTCGGCTTGTGACAGACCAACCTCGGATTCAACCCATGCCAAACACCACACCCACATTGTTCGTGCTGGCCGACCCGGCCGAACCACGGCTCAAGATGCTGGACCGGTTTCGCGATTCCGTCAGCATCGCGGTCGGGCAAAACGCCGAGTTGTTTGCAGACAGTGCACCGCATGCCGATGCGATCCTGGTCTGGTCGGCTTCGCGCGAGCTGTTGCAGGCAGTGTTTGCCATGGCACCCAGGGTGCGCTGGGTGCACTCGCGCGCAGCCGGGCTTGACACCCTGCTGTTTCCCGCACTGGTGGAAAGCCCCGTGCCGTTGACCAACAGCATGGGCGTCTACAGCCGCTCTCTGGGTGAGTTTGTCGCGGCTGCCGTACTGTTTTTTGCCAAGGATTTCCATCGCATGAAGCGCAACCAGGCAGCAGGGCGCTGGGAGCAGTTTGACGTGGAAGAGGCGCATGGCAAGACCATGGGCATCGTCGGCTACGGTGACATTGGCCGTGCGGCGGCCAAACTCGCCAAGGCGCTGGGCATGCGCGTGATTGCGTTGCGGCGCCACCCGGAGAAGTCGCGTGCCGACGGGTTGGTCGACGAGGTGTTGGCTACAGATCGCTTGCTGGATCTGATGGCTCGCTCGGATTATGTCGTGGCAGCCGCGCCGCTCACGCCAGACACCCGTGGTCTGATCAGCGCTGCCGCCATTGGCGCCATGAAGCCCAGCGGGGTTTTCATCAACGTCGGCCGCGGGCCGGTGGTGGACGAGGCGGCGCTGGTCGCGGCGTTGCAAAACAAGGCGATCCGGGGTGCCGCGCTCGATGTGTTCGAAAATGAGCCGCTGCCGGACGGTCACCCTTTGTACGCGTTGGAGAACGTCCTGCTGTCGCCACACTGTGCCGACCACACGCAGACCTGGATTGACGATGCGATGCGGTTCTTCACCGAGAACCTGGAGCGCTTTTGCAAAGGCGAGGCATTGCAGAACGTGGTGCAGAAGCGGCTGGGGTATTGAGCGTCACGTACGCGCCGCTGGCCGACAGCATGTGCAGCTGTGCCACGGCACGCAAACAGCCCCTTTTTACCGAGAGTGATCTGGCGGAGTTGCTGCGGCCGTTGTCGGCGGGTGACTGGTTCACAAGATCGTGCAGCTTCCAATTTGGAATTGACTTGGATGCATAAAACAGTCAAAATGAAATAAAGATGCATTTTGGAGCCATCATGGCCAATATTTCCGTCAAAGATGTGCCCGAGCAATGGGCAGAAACCCTGCGCCAGCGCGCCGCGCGCAACCACCGCTCGCTGCAGGGCGAGTTGATGGCTCTGATCGAGCGTGCGGTGCAGGAAACCACGCAGCCTGCCGCAGAGCTGGGTCGATTGCCAAGCGGGCGGGACGGCATGGGGGTGGTGGTCGGCTACGGTGCGGGTGGCCACCCCATCATTCGCCGGGGCTGGAAAACGGTTGAGCAAGTGGCCGCCGAATTGAAGGCCAAATACCCCGAGCCGTTCACGGACGGCCCTCTGGGCGTTGACATCATCCGGGAAGACAGGGATTCCCGATGACCGGGGCCGCGCGGGTGCTTTTTGTTGCCGAAGTGCCTGCCGCCTACCTGCAGCGCCGCCCCATGGTGGTCGACTGCAGCGCGATCAGCGGTTTGGTGTTCAATGAGCACTGGCAAGAGCAGGCTGCGCAGAAGATTGCGGACCGGGCATTACATGCGCCCCATTTGCTCGATGCAGAGCTGGCGAATGTAGCCGTGAAAAAGCACAAGCAGGGGCTGGCTCAGATCGCCGAGGACGGACTGGCGCAGTTCCTGGCGATGACCATCGAGCTGCATCCGATCCGGGTGCCGGCGGTCATCGCGCTCGCCCTGCGCTACCAGTTGTCAGCCTACGACGCCGCCTACCTCTGGCTTGCCGCCGAGCTGAAAGCACCTTTGGCAACCTTCGACGAAAAGCTCGCCTCCGCCGCGACAACCCATCTGGCAACCCTGCCCTGAGCCCGCAGCACATGGGCCAGACCCGAGCCCTCAGTGGCACCGCCTTTGCCACGCTGCTGCTGATCGCATTCATGATGGGCGCCAACCATGTGGCGGCACGTATCGCCTTCAACCACGGTGTGGATGTAGCCACGGCCGTGGTGTTTCGCAGTGGTGTGACTGCATGTGTCGTGTTCGCGCTGTTGTCGGTGCAGGGCGTGCGCATTGCCTTCAATGGGCGGCACCGGCGCATGTTGCCGGTGATCGGTTTGCTGATTGGCGTGCAAAGCCTGTGCCTGTATTCGGCGGTGGCGCGATTGCCGGTTGCGCTGGCCTTGCTGGCCTTCAACACCTACCCGTTGTGGACGGCTTTGTGGGCTTGGGGGGTGTACCGGGAGCGGCCGGCGCGGCCGCTGTTATGGGCCATGCCGGTGATCTTGCTGGGGTTGGCCCTGGCCCTGGATGTGCTGGGCGCTGCGTCCGGCTTGGGCGCTGCCGGCCAATGGGGCCGTATCGGAGCCGGGGTGGCGTTTGCATTGGGCGCGGCCGCCACCTTCGGCATGGCGCTGGTGTTGACCCAGCATGAAGCCGGCGACGTGGATGGGCGCTTGCGGACCGCCACCACGATGGCGCTGGCGGCACTGGTTGGCTTGGCCATGATCGGCTGGCAGGGTGGCTTTCATCTGCCGCAGTCGGCACCAGGCTGGTGGGGTCTGGCAGCGCTGACGTTTCTGTATGGCACGGCCTTTACCATCATGTTCACGGTGTTGCCGCGCCTGGGCGTTGTCGGCAATTCGGCCATCATGAACGTGGAGCCGGTGTTTGCTCTCGTTCTGGCGTGGCTGATCCTGGGGCAGGCCATCGCGCCGATCCAGGTGGTCGGCGCCTTGCTGGTGGTGGGTGCCGTGATGGTGTTGGGTCTGCGCAGAGGTTCGTGAAAGCGTCGGCAGTTGCGTCAGAATCTGGGTGTGGCATGGCCCGGCAGATTGCCCGGAATGTGCCGAGCAATACAAGATTGAGGAATCACCATGGCCAGCACCGGAAAACCTGTAGCCAAGCCCCACCCATCCGTCACCGCCATCCGGAAATCCGGCGCGCCCAAGGTCAAGGTCGCTGTCAGCGACATCGACGGTGTGTTGCGCGGCAAATACCTGCACCGGGACAAGTTCCTCGCTGCCGCCGAGCCCTATCCGGGGGGAGGTTTCGGTTTTTGCGACGTGGTGCTGGGCTGGGACATGATGGATGTGACCTACGACAACACCACCGCCACCGGCTGGCAGCACGGTTTTCCCGACGCACTGGCGCGGCTGGACCTGAACACCGCACGCCATGTGCCCTGGGACGATGGCGTGCCGTTCTATCTCGGCGAGTTTGTCTATGCCGACGGCACACCGCACGCCCAATGCCCGCGCCAGGCTTTGAAACGGGTTTTGAGACGTGCCGAGAAGATGGGTTTTCAGGTCATGACCGGCATGGAATTCGAGTGGTTCAATTTTCTCGAAACACCCCACAGCTGGGCTGCCAAGAAGGGCGTGGGTGCACAACAACTCACCCCGGGCATGTTTGGATATTCGCTGTTGCGCATGAACGAGCAGCGCGATTTCTTCAACGCCATCATGGACCAGATGCTGGCGTTTAGGGTGCCGATCGAAGGCCTGCACACCGAGACCGGGCCAGGGGTGTACGAAGCGGCGATCGGCTTCAGCGAGGCACTGGAGCAGGCCGATCGGGCCATCCTGTTCAAGACCGGCACCAAGGAGATTGGCGCCGGGTTCGGCATCATGCCCAGCTTCATGGCCAAGCCGAACCAGAGCCTGCCGGGCTGCAGCGGGCACATCCACCAGAGCCTGTCGGATGGCAAGTCGAATCTGTTCTTCGACGCCAAGAGCCCGCGCAAGATGAGCAAGCTGTTCGAGAGTTATCTCGCCGGGCAGGTGGCCTGCATGATGCAGTTCGCCCCCATGATCTGGCCCACCATCAACAGCTACAAGCGCCTGGTGGACGGCTTCTGGGCGCCGGTCAAGCCGACCTGGGGCATCGACAACCGCACCGCCAGTTTTCGCGTCATCGCCGGCAGCGCCAAGGCAACCCGGCTGGAGACGCGCTGCCCGGGCGCCGACGTCAACCCCTATCTGGCCATGGCGGCCGTCATCGCGGCGGGGCTGGACGGGGTGGAAAAAGGCCTCAAATTGACCGCGCCACCCATCACCGGCACCAATGTGGGCGCAGAGAACATCGCCCGTGCTCCGCGCACCCTGATCGAGACCACGCGCATCTTCCAGAAATCCGAGATTGCCCGTGATTGGCTGGGCGACGGTTTTGTCGACCACTTTGCCGCCACGCGCGACTGGGAGTGGCGCCAGTGGCTGGATGCGGTGACGGACTGGGAGATGAAACGTTACTTCGAGATAATCTGACACGCCGCGCGTCCCCCGGGATTGCGCACAAACGCCACAACCACTACAGACCATTGCCATGAGCATCACCGGCTTTTCCTTCCCGACCCCGATCCAGTTTGGCGCCGGCGCGCGCAAGCTGGTGGGTGCACACTTGATCGCGCAGGGCTGCAAACGTCCACTCATCGTCACCGACAAGGCACTGGGCGCGCTGCCAGTGCTGACAGAGTTCAAGACCCATTTGGCGGGTCTGGATGTGGCGGTGTACTCCGGTGTGTTCGGCAACCCGACTTGCAGCCAGGTGATGGATGGCGCTGCGGCGTACAAAGCGCACCGCGCCGATTGCGTGATCGGTTTTGGCGGCGGCGCCGCCCTCGACGTGGCCAAGATCGTCGGTGTGGCCGCTACGCACGAGGGCGATATCCTGGAGTACGTGTGGGACCACCCTCAGGTGCGACCCATCATCAACGACCTGCCCTACTTCGTGGCGCTGCCCACGACGTCGGGCACCGGCTCCGAGGTGGGGCGCTCCAGCGTGGTGAGTGAAAACGACACACACCTCAAGCGCGTGGTCTTCAGTGCCAGGATTCTGGCCAGGACCGTGTTCGCCGACCCCGAGCTCACCTTCGGCCTGCCGGCGCATGTGACGGCTGCCACCGGCATGGACGCGCTGACGCACAACGTGGAGAGTTATCTGTCGCCAGCCTACCATCCCTTGTGTGACGGCATCGCCCTGGAAGGCACCCGCATTGCAGCGGCGTCGCTGCTCACTGCGGTCAACGATCCGCACAACCTGCAGGCGCGCTCCGACATGATGATGTCGTCGATGATGGGTGCCATCGCCTTTCAGAAGGACCTGGGTGCGGTGCACTCCTGCGCCCACGCGCTGGGAGCAGTGTGTGACCTGCACCATGGCCTGGCCAACGCGCTGATGATCGATACGGTGCTGGACTGGAATTACGCCGCCGTGCCGAAGAAGTTCGATGAACTGGCGCATGTCTGCGGTGTTGCGGGTGGTGGCAAAGCCTTCGTGCCGTGGCTGCGGGATCTCAAGGCGAGTGTGGGACTCCGCGGTGGTCTGGCGGCCCACGGCGTACGGCCAGAACACATGGCCCGTCTGGTGCAGATCGCCACCGCCGACATGTGCCACCAGACCAACCCGCGCCCCTGCACGGCGGCAGACTTCGAGCGCCTGTTCCAGGCGGCAATGTAGGCATGGCACACTCTTTGCCCGAGCGCCTGAAGATCGGTATCAGCGCCTGCTTTTTTTACCCGGACCCGGCGCGCAACGCGTTTGCCAGGAAGACGCTGCAGTATGTGGAGCAGTCGGTGCCGCATTGGGTGATGTCGGCAGGTGCCTTGCCGGTGATGATCCCGTCGCCGCTGGGTGATACCGCGCGCGGTGACATCACGTTTGCCGACTACGCGCAGTGGCTCGATGGACTGGTGCTGCACGGCGGCGCCGATGTCTGGCCCGGCAGTTATGGCGAGACGCCCCTGCAGGAGCGCTGGAGCGGGGACCGCCACCGCGACGAATATGAGATGGCTCTGGCGCGCGCCTTTGTGGCGGCCGGCAAACCGGTGTTTGGTATCTGCCGTGGTCTGCAACTGATCAACGTGGCGTTCGGCGGCACGCTGTACCAGGACATCGGCACACAGCAGCCGCAGGCCCTGGTGCACCGCGATGCCGATACCTATGACCAGAACTTTCACGACGTCGACGTTGTGGCTGGCAGCCGCCTGGCCGAGGTCTTGCAGGGCAGCACCCGGCACAAGATCAACAGCGTGCACCACCAGGCGGTGAAGGACCTGGCCGAGGGTTTTGTGATCGAGGCGCGTTGCCCGGTCGACGGCATGGTGGAGGCGATTCGCCACACCGGCGATGCCTGGGTGGCCGCCGTACAGTGGCATCCGGAATTTCACCTGCCGGCCTACGGCACGATCAACGACGAACCGATCCTGAACGATTTTTTGCATGCGGCACAAGCCGCGCGCACCCGCAGCACCCCATGACACAACTCGCCATTACCAACCCGGCCACTGGTGCCGTCATCACCCAGGTGGATACAGACACCATGGCATCGGTGTCTGCCAAGGCAGCAGCAGCACGTGCGGCCCAGCCCGCATGGGCTGCGTTGCCGCTATCCGACCGCGCCGACTGCATCCGGCGCTTTCGCGCCGCCCTGGTGGCCGAGCTGGACGCGCTGGCGGCGGTGACCACTTCGGAGACCGGCAAGCCAATCAAGCAGGCGCGCAACGAGCTCAACGGCCTGCTGCCGCGCATCGATTTCTTTCTGGAGCAAGTGGCACCCTCGACCCGCACTGAGACCGTGTTTCAGGATGCCGCCATGACCGAGCAGATCGAACATGTCCCGCTCGGCGTGGTGGTCA
>JANOTG010000626.1:0-3885 GCA_031416215.1 Betaproteobacteria bacterium | reverse complement strand
CACAACATGGTGTTCACCGATGAAGCCACGGTGGGCGCGTTTCTGCTGCGGGCGCGGCGCGAAGGCCTGCGCGATTTTGGCGCCGCCCTGAGCCCGCATTCGGCCTGGCTGGTGCTGCAGGGCATCGAGACGCTGTCGCTGCGCATGGCGCGCCACATGGCCAATACACAGCGCGTGGTCGAATTCCTGGCCAAACACCCGTTCGTCGGCCGCGTCGGTCACCCGCTGCTGGAGAGCCACCCCAGCCACGCGCTGGCGCAAAAGCTGCTGCCGCGCGGCGCCGGCTCGGTGTTCAGCTTCGACCTCAGGGGCAGCCGCGCCCAGGGCCGAGCCTTTGTCGACGCACTGCAGGTATTCAGCCATCTGGCCAATGTGGGCGACTGCCGCAGCCTGGTCATCCACCCGGCCAGCACCACCCATTTCCGCATGAGTGACGAGGCGCTTGCCTCCGGTGGCATCACCCAGGGCACGATCCGCCTGTCGATTGGCCTGGAAGATGCAGACGACCTGCTGGACGACCTCAAACGCGCACTCAAGGCGGCCGACAAGGCGGGGGCCTGAGCATGGAACTTGTTGTCAATGGGGCGCGCAGCTACTGCTATACCGGCGCCAAGGCCTTCGACCCGGCCAAACCCACGCTGGTCTTCATCCACGGTGTACTCAACGACCACAGCGTGTGGATACTGCAGACCCGCTACCTGGCCAACCATGGCTGGAACGTGCTGGCGCCCGACCTACCGGGCCACGGCAAGAGCGCCGGCAAAGCGCCCGCCACGGTGCAGGAAGCAGCGGCGTTTGTGCTGGCGCTGCTCGACGCTGCGGGAATCAGCCGGGCGGCGCTGGTAGGGCACAGCTTTGGCGCACTGATCGCGCTGGAGTTGGCCGCCCGCTCACCCGGGAGGGTCAGCCATCTGGCGTTGCTGGGGGTGGCCTACCCGATGAAGGTGTCGGCGGCATTGCTCGATGGTGCGCTCAACACGCCGCAAAAGGCGATCGACATGGTCAATGTGTTCTCGCACTCCACGCTGGCACCGCCGCCCTCCGCACTGGGGCCCGGTACCTGGGTTTATGGTGGGTCGCGCGCACTGATGCGACGGGTGCTGGCGAGCAACCGGACTGAGAACGTGTTTCACATCGGCTTTACAGCCTGTGACCAGTATGCCGATGGCGAGTCGGCAATGCGGCAGGTACTGGCACCGACACTGTTCATCCTGGGCAACAAGGACCAGATGACACCTCCCAAGGCGGCGCAGGCCTTGCTTGGCTGGGCCCGCAACGCCCGGGTGGTGCGGGTCGACGCAGGGCACCAGATGATGGTCGAGGCGCCCGATCCGGTGCTGGCAGCCCTGCGCGAGTTTCTGGCGCAATGACCCCGGCGCGCGCAGAGCAGATTGCGCACAGCTTCGACCTGCGGGCCCTGCCGCACGACTTTTATGCCGATCCCTACCCGGTGTATGACCAGTTGCGGGCCAATACACCGGTGCGCCAGATGCCCGACGGCTCCTGGTTTCTGACCCGGTATGCCGACCTGGTGGCGGTGTACCGCGACGCGCAGACCTTCAGCTCCGACAAGAGGGTGGAGTTTGCGCCGAAATACAAGAATGGCGCGCTGTTTGAACACCACACCACGAGCCTGGTGTTCAACGACCCGCCGCTGCACACCCGGGTGCGAAAACTCATCATGGGCGCGTTGACGCGGCGCAGCATCAGCAGCATGGAGAGTGCCCTCGCCGTGCTGGTCGAGCGTCTGCTGGACCAGGCGGGCCTGCGAGGCGGTGGTGACCTGATCGATGACTTCGCCAGTGCCATTCCGGTCGAGGTGATCGGCAACCTGCTCGGTGTACCCACGGCCGACCGCGGCCCGCTGCGGGGTTGGTCATTGGCCATCCTCGGCGCTCTGGAGAGCACCCTGACGCCGCAACAGGAGGAGCTCGGCAACAACAGCGTCCTTGCGTTTTGCGACTACCTGCGCGGGCTGGTCGCCGAGCGCCGCAAACACCCGGGTGACCCGGAACACGACGTCCTCACGCGTCTCATCCAGGGTGAGGAGCAAGACGGCGGCGAGCCCCTGTCAGAGACGGAACTGCTGCACAACTGCATTTTCATCCTCAATGCCGGGCACGAAACCACCACCAACCTGATTGGCAATGCGCTGGTCAGCCTGTACCACCACCCGCAGGCACGATCGGATCTGGTGCGTGCGCTGCGAGCCGCGCCGGTTGCGGATACACAGCAGGCCATCCTCGACCGCGCGGTTGATGAGTTCCTGCGCTTCGAATCCTCCAACCAGCTGGGCAACCGACGCTCGCGCACCGCCTGCATGGTGGGTGGTGTCGCCCTGCCCGCTGGTGCGCTGATCACGCTGTGTATTGGTGCCGCCAACCGCGATCCGGCGCAGTTTCGCAATCCGGCACAACTCGAGCTGCAGCGCACCGACAACCGCCATCTGGCGTTCGGTTTTGGCATCCACCAGTGTGCCGGTCTGAGCCTGGCGCGGCTGGAGGGGCGGGTCGCCATCGGGCGCTTTCTTGCGCGTTTCCCGCATTACCGCCTGATCGGGCCACCGCAGCGCAGTGCACGGGCGCGTTTTCGCGGCTTTCTGCATGCCGGATTTGTGACCGGGTGAGCCGCAGATGGAGATCGACCGCGCAAGCCGCGCCCAAACCGTTGCGCCGGATCCATCAGAGGCCTACATGGTGCTGCGCGACGCGCACACCACACACACCCGACGCGTGCGCATCATGCTGCTCACGTTCAGCGCCGTGCTGGTTGTGTTTGGTTCCGCCTACGCGGTGTTTTTTGCGCTGCGCGCTGACTGGTTCGTGACCACCGGGGAGTGTGTGCTGGTCGCCGTAGGCCTGGCCGTGGCCTGGATGACTTCCAGAAAGCGAATCCGCGCCGCCACCGTCGTGATCAACCTGAGCCTGTTTACCGTGTTCGTCACGATGGCGCTGTTCATGGACGTGCCTAGCGCGTCCGTGCCGCGTTCGGTGCACTACTTTCTGGTGCCGCTGGCCATCGCAGCATTCCTGATGCTCAAGGGCGAAAATACCTGGCTGCACCAGGGCATTCCCGTACTCTGCCTCGGTACGGCGGCATTTTTTGCCAGCACCGACTTTGCATTTTCCACCAGTTACGCCGTGCCGGATGACGTGCGCCGCGGCGGCATCTGGGCCAACAATGGCATCGCCATGGGCTCGCTGTACCTGCTGGTCTACGTATTTGCCGGGGACATCAACCGCATGGAGAACTACCTGAACCGGGCGCATAACCGCTTTGTCGGCCTGGTCGGCGGCATGTTCCCGCGCACCATCGCCGAACGGCTGCTGTCGCAGGGCGAGGCCTTTGCCGAGCGCCACACCAACTGTTCGATCTTGTTTGCCGACATCGTCGGCTTCACCGGCATGGCCGAACGCATGGCACCCGAGAAGCTGGTGGCCCTGCTGTCCCGCGTGTTCGAACATTTCGACCAGTGTGTCGAGCGCCGCGGCCTGACCAAGATCAAGACCATCGGCGACGCCTACATGGTGGCCTCCGGCGTGCCCGAGGCGACGCCCGACCATGCCCGTGTACTGGTGGAGCTGGCGCGCGACATGCTGCTGGCCGTGCGCGCATTCGAGGGCCTGCAACTGCGCATCGGCATCGCTTCGGGAGAACTGGTGGCCGGTGTGATCGGGCAATCGCGCCAGTTGTACGACGTCTGGGGCGACGTGGTCAACGTCGCCGCGCGCATGGAATCCCACGGTCTGCCCGGCCGTATCCAGGTCTCGCAGTCGAGCTACGAACTGGTGGCAGACCAGTTCGAATTCGACCTGCGCCCGGGCATCACCATCAAGGGCAAGGATGGCACCCACGATGTCTATGTGCTGCGCGAGGCATGAGCGC
>JANOTG010000625.1:0-2285 GCA_031416215.1 Betaproteobacteria bacterium | reverse complement strand
TGGCGCCGCCGATTCGTCCGCGTCGGCGAACAGGTTCAGGAACTTGGCGCTGGCCATCTGGCGCAGCATCGCCACCGGAATCGGATCGGACACGGAATAGTCGTCGATATAGGTGTCCAGACCGTCCATCACGTTGAAATGCGGGTCGGCAAACAACTTCTTCATTGCAGCGTTGCGCACGCCGGGTGCCACGCCGCGCGCCACGAAGGGCTTGAAGTCCGAGTCGGGCGTCAGGCGCTCGGCATCAGCCAGCGTCGGAAACTCCGGGGCTGGGGCGCCGGTGGTCGCCGCTCGCGCATCGATTGGCGCTCCGACGACGCGAGCGCCCACAAGGTCGCGCGGGTCCGCCATCGCGCGTTCCACCTGGTCCGCCGCCTCCGGCACCACGGTCACCGGGGCGGCACGCTGCTCCAGCTTGCGCCGCGACCAGCGGTTGAAAAATCCTCCCCCGGCATCGCTCATGATCCGGTCCCATGGCCGCCGCCCGAGCCCCCTGAGCGCGTACCGGTCGAGATGGCGGCCGGATTGCCGAAACGGTCGGTCAGCGAACGGAAGCTCTCGGGGCGCCTGCGCCGCTTGACTTCGGGAACATGGTTCTGCGCGATGAAGGCCTGCAGCCAGGCCACGATGTCGGGGGGTGCCGGCACCTGCTCGACCGTTTCCTGCGCATCGAGCCAGCGCCCAGCATCGTGGTAACTCAGCGTCACGATCTGAGGCACCGCGATGGGCTCGGTTGCCAGGCAGGCCGCCTCTTCCATGCGCCACATCACGAACCAGCATGGCGCCGAAGTGGTGACGTTCAGGTAATAACCTTCGGTATCGTCCTTCTGCAGCCCGACCGTGTGACCGGGATGGAGCCAGCGCTCCTCGTTGTCGTCCTTGAACAGCAGCCGAGGCTGCTCGCCAAAACCAGCCTGCGCCGCGATAACCTCGGCCAGCACCCAGCGCCAGGCCTGCCAGCGACTGGCCGCGCCTTCGACGCGCTCCCGGCGCATGACAACGGCGACGTCCAATGAGAGATGCAAAGCGGGCATGAACTGCATCATCGCATGCGGGCTGGCCGCTTGGAAACTTACCGCGAGCCGGTGCCGTAGCCAGCTGCGGGCAACACATCACCCCCCGCCAGCACGGTTACGGCGCAGTACTTGAACTCCGGAATCTTGCCCACCGGGTCCAGCGCCGCATTGGTCATCAGGTTCGCCGCCGCCTCGTAGTAGGCAAACGGTATGAACACCGCGCCCTTGGGAGTGCCGTCGTCACGGCGCAGGTGGATCGCCACTTCGCCGCGTCGCGAGCGCACCGTGACGACGTCGCCCGGCGCAACGCCCAGCGTGAACATGTCGTCGCCACACATGGACGCGGTCGCCATCGGCTCGATGGCATCGAGCACGACCGTCCGGCGTGTCATGCTGCCGGTGTGCCAGTGCTCCAGCTGGCGCCCCGTGATGAGCACAAAAGGAAAGGCAGCATCGGGCCGTTCGTTGGCCGCAATGATGTCCGCCGGCACCAGGTTGACACGGCCGTCGGGCGTCGGGAAACGATCGATGAACACGGTGGGAGACCCCGGGTCGTCGGCGTCCAGACACGGGTAGGTCACGCTGGACTCGCGTTGCAAGCGCTCCCAGGTGATGCCCGAGATGGCGGTATGCATGGCCTGGCGCATCTCTTCGAACACGGCGGCAACACCGCTGTGTTCGCCCATGTAGTTCCAGCGCAGCCCCATGCCCAGGGCCAACTGCTGGATGATCCACAGGTCGGGCCGGGCCTCGCCGGGCGGATCGATGGCCTGCAGCCCGAGCTGCACCATGCGGTCGGTATTGCTCACGGTGCCGGTTTTTTCCGGCCAGGCCGTGGCTGGCAACACCACATCGGCCAGCCAGGCGGTCTCGGTCTTGAAGATGTCCTGCACCACCAGGTGCTCCAGCGACGCCAGCGCATGGCGCGCGTGGTTCAGGTCGGGGTCGCTCATGGCCGGGTTCTCACCCATGATGTACATGCCGCGAATCTTGTGCGGGTCGCTGTCCGGGGCCAGCGCCTTGTGCATGATTTCCACCACGGTGTAGCCGGGCTGGTCGTCAAGTTTTGCATTCCAGAATTTCTCAAACCATTGATGTGCCGACTTGTCGGTCACGCGCTGGTAGTTGGGGAACATCATCGGGATCAGCCCGGCATCGCTGGCGCCCTGCACGTTGTTTTGCCCGCGCAAGGGATGCAGGCCGGAGCCCGGTTTGCCGATCTGACCGGCCACCATGCACAAGGCAATCAGGGCGCGCGCATTGTCGGTG
>JANOTG010000624.1:0-1615 GCA_031416215.1 Betaproteobacteria bacterium | reverse complement strand
TTGCCGATAAGGCTGGCGAGCGGCGCACCGGTCACCAGCGAATGGCCCAGATCGCCCGTGAACAGGCCGGTCAGCCAGCGAAAGTACTGCACCGGCAAAGGCAGGTCCAGCCCGAGGGCTACGCGGATCGCCGCGATGGTGGCCGGCGACGCATCCGGCCCTGCCTTGACCGCCGCCGGGTCACCGCCGGTGGCGCGCAGCAACAAGAAGATTACCACCGAGGCCACCGCCAGGATGAGCAGGCCCGAAGGAATGCGGCGCAGCGCGTAGCGAAGCATCTCAGTGCCCAGTGGCAGGCGGAAGACTGCGCAAAGCGCGCATGCAACGACCAGCGTTCATCCTTCAGCCGAGGTCCGCCTGGTCGAGGATCAGGTAGTCCAGTGCGGTGTAGGCCAGCCCCTTGACGCGGGCAGAGTGGGTGTAGGTGTGCGCACCGAGTGCCAAGTCGGAGACGAACTGCTCATCAAGCAATAACGCGTTGACCTCGTTGTATTGCGCCTTGGCCTTGGCAGCATCGGTGTTCTGCCAGATTGCATTGGAAAGCGCTTTGTACTTGTCGTTGACGAAGCGCGACGCGTTTTTGTCTGCGTTGAACGGGAACGCGCCCTTGAGCAGCGTGGCGGGGCGCAACTGGCCGAAGCCGTGGCCATTGACGAACAGGCCGGGCAGGCCCTCACCAGACAGCGCTTTGAAAAAGTCGGCCGGCTGCATCGGCACCATGGTGGCCTTGAGCCCGGTGGCGTTGACACCCGCCTGCACGATCTCCGCCACTGACGCAAAGGCGGCCTGCGCACCGACGTAGCAGATCTTGACCTCTTTCCCTGCGGCACCGGCGGCGGCGATCATTTGCTTGGCCTTGTCCGGGTTGTACTTGTAGGTGCTCGCGGCGGCTTCGTCGTAGGCGGGTGAATTCTTGGACCATGGCAGGGAGCTGGTCTGTCCAATGCCGCTGAGTACCTTGCTGACAATGGCATTGCGATCGACAGACCAGGCGATGGCCTGGCGCACCTCCTTCTTGTCGAGCGGCGCAATGGTGACATTGGAGGCAACGTACATCGCCGAGTCCCAGGTTTCCGCGATGACGTTGGCGAACTTGGAATCGGCGATCAGCGTGGTGATGTCCAGAGGTGGCAAATCCAACGAAATATGCGTCGCTCCGGTTTTCAGAGACGCCACACGGGAAGACGCCTCGGCCACGATCTGAACCTCGAGCTTGTCGATCTTCGGCCTGCCCTTGAAGTATTTCTCGTTCGCTGACAGGCTCATGCCTTGGCCGTGTTTGTAACTATCCACTTTGAACGGCCCGGTGCCAACGAACGCCGCGCCGGTCAGCATCTGTTCGTAGGAGTCCTTCTGCGGAATCACCATCATCTCCAGCATGTCGAATATGTTGGAAACCGGATGCTGCAACGTCAGCACCACCTGGCTCTCCGACGACGCGGCGGCTGTGACGATCTTGGCATTGTGCTTGACCTGGCTTGGTACTCCGTCTTTCTGCAGGAAGGCAATTGCAGCCAGCACATCGGCCGAGGTGAACTTGGCCCCGTTGTGGAACAACACGTCGGTTCGAAGGTCCAGTGTCAGGGTCTTCTGATCGTCGGACATTTTCCAGGAA
>JANOTG010000623.1:0-4541 GCA_031416215.1 Betaproteobacteria bacterium | reverse complement strand
GACGGCATGTATGGTTTGAGCAAGGCGTTCGGCGAAGATCTCGCGCGCCTGTACTTTGATCGGTATGGCATCGAAACCGCCTGTGTGCGCATCGGCTCCTCGTTTCCCGAACCCAAAGACCGTCGCATGCTCGCCACCTGGCTGAGTTACGACGACCTGCACCGGCTCGTCACGGCCTGCCTCACCACACCGGTGCTGGGCCATACCATCATTTTTGGCATGTCCAACAATGCAGTGACCTGGTGGGACAACAGCCGGGCACGCCACGTCGGTTATGTGGCCCAGGACAGCGCCGATGTGTTTCGCGCGGCCATGTACGAGCGCACTGCGGCGCCGGATCTGACGGATCCGGCGGCCGTTTATCAGGGCGGCGGATTCGTGCGCGCCGGTCCATTTGAATGAACAGTCGTTGTTTTAGTCGGCTGGCGAATTGGCGCCGGTCGACACCATTGGTTTTTCAACCGGTCCATCAAGGAGACAAGCATGACCTTTCGTAGAACCTTTATCGCTGCCAGCATCTTGGCGGCTACCGTGTCCTTGGCCGCGCACGCCCAGACGGTGCTCAAGGCGGCCGATGTACATCCGCCCGGGTATCCCACGGTGGTAGCAACCGAGAACATGGGGAAGAAGCTCGAAGCGGCCACCAATGGCAAGTACAAGATGCAAATGTTCCCCAGCAGTGTGCTGGGCGACGAAAAAACGATGATCGAGCAGACCCAGATTGGCGCCATTCAGGTGCTGCGCACGTCGTTGGGGCCGCTCGGTGGAGTGGTGCCAGACGTCAACGTGTTCAACATGCCCTTCGTGTTTCGCAATGAGGCCCATATGCGCGCCGTCATAGACGGTCCGATCGGACAGGAGATTCTCGACAAGATATCTGCCAGTCCGGCGCGTCTGGTGGCCCTTGCCTGGCAGGATGGCGGTTCACGCAGCCTTTACACGAAGAAGCCGGTGCGCTCGCCGGCCGATCTGAAAGGCCAGAAAGTTCGCATGATGGGCAACCCGTTGTTCATCGACACCATGAACGCCCTGGGCGGCAATGGCATCGCGATGGGTTACCCGGAGGTCTACAGCGCATTACAAACCGGGGTCATCGATGGTGCGGAGAACAACCCGCCCAGCATGTTTACCGCCAACCATTACACAACCGGTGCCAAGTACTACGCCCAAACCAACCACCTGATCATCCCCGAGTTGCTGGTGATGTCGAAGGTGGCCTACGACAAGATGACACCGGCGGAACAGGCGTTGGCAAAGAAGTTTGGGCGCGAAGCGCAGATGGAGCAGCGTGTGTTGTGGGACGCCAGTGTGAAAGACTACACGGCCAAACTGAAGGCTGCCGGCGTTGAATTCATCGAGGTCGACCAGAAGCCGTTCTTTGATGCCACCGCACCGGTGCGGGTCAAGTATGGCGCACCGTTTACCGATCTGATGGCGCGTATTGCGGCAGTCAGGTAAGGCCTTTCTGGCCATCGATCCAGGCCCGCAACACGTTGTGGTGCGGGCCTGGCGGTTTATCGCGTAAAACAGAGTTCCATGAAGCACACCCTGCACCTCACGCTTGACCAGTTGTATCTGCTTTGCATCTGGATTGCCGGCCTGTCGATCGTACTGATGAGCCTGATCATCCCGGTGGGCGTGTTTTCCCGCTATGTGCTCGGGTTTGGCGCCCAGTGGCCGGAGCCGATCGCCATCTTGTTGATGGTGATCTTCACATTTTTTGGTGCGGCCGCGGCCTATCGTGCCGGTGCCCATATCGCTGTGGCCATGATGACCGACCGCTTGCCAACACACCTGCAGCAGCTGTGCCGCAGGGCCGTCAACCTGTTGATGATGGCAGTCAGCCTGTTCATGGTGTTCTTTGGCGCCAAGTTGTGCCTGGAGACCATGGGCCAAACACTTGCCGCGCTGCCATGGTTGGCGGTCGGTCTTACCTATTTGCCAGTCCCTGTTGGAGGCTTCTTCACCTTGTTGTTCGTACTGGAAACCATGTTGTTTGGCAGCCAGCATGAGCGTGCGGTGGTCCGTTTTGACCACCAGGTCGAGCAAGCAGGAGCCTGATCATGGATAGCCTTGTCTTGCTCTGCAGCTTCGCGGTTCTGGTATTGATTGGTATGCCTGTGGCGTACGCGCTCGGCCTCGCCGCGCTGGTTGGCGCCTTGTGGATCGATCTGCCGCTGGAGGCAGTGATGATCCAGATCGCCAGTGGTGTCAACAAGTTTTCGTTGTTGGCGATTCCTTTCTTTGTGCTGGCCGGGGCCATCATGGCCGAAGGAGGCATGTCGCGACGTCTGGTGGCGTTTGCCGGTGTGTTGGTGGGTTTTGTGCGCGGCGGCTTGTCGCTGGTGAACATTCTTGCCTCGACGTTTTTCGGCGCCATTTCCGGCTCGTCTGTCGCCGATACCGCGTCCATCGGGTCCGTGATGATTCCAGAGATGGTCAAGAAGGGTTACCCGCGTGACTTTTCGACTGCGCTGACTGTCAGCGGCTCGATCCAGGCGACGCTCATTCCGCCCAGCCACAACGCGGTCATCTACTCCATGGCCGCCGGTGGTTCGATCTCGATTGCGGCCTTGTTCATGGCTGGTGTGTTTCCTGGTTTGCTGCTCGGTGCCACGCTGGCGACGTACTGCCTGTACATCGCCAGGAAACGCAACTTTCCGCGCGGCGAGCCCATGCCACTGCGTCAGGCGCTGCGCATTGCGGGCGATGCCATGTGGGGCATGGCGACGATGGTCATCATCCTGGGCGGCATTCTCAGCGGGGTTTTCACGGCCACCGAATCCGCCTCCATCGCCGTCGTGTGGGCCTTTTTTGTCACCATGTTCATCTACCGTGATTACAAGTGGCGTGACTTGCCCAAGTTGATGCATCGCACAGTCAAGACAGTGTCCATCGTGATGATCCTGATCGGGTTTGCGGCGAGTTTTGGCTACATCATGACCTTGATGCAGATCCCACTGCAGATCACCACGGCATTGACCACTTTTACCGACAACCGCTACATGATCCTTTTGCTGATCAACGTGTTGTTGCTGATTTTGGGCACCCTGATGGACATGGCCGCGCTGCTGCTGATCCTGACGCCGATCTTGCTGCCCGTCGTCAAGGCGGTGGGAGTCGACCCGGTCCATTTCGGCATGATCATGATCGTGAACCTGGGCATAGGATTGTTGACCCCGCCAGTGGGCTCGGTGCTGTTTGTTGGCAGTGCGGTGGGCAAACTTCCGATCGAGCAGGTGGTGCGGGCGCTGATGCCCTTCTTCGGCTTGTTGGTGATCGTGCTGGCGATCGTGACCTACGTGCCGGAGTTGTCCCTGTGGTTGCCCCGTGTGCTGGGGCTTTGACGCGGTTGTGCTGCGTTACATGAACCACCAAAACTGCTGATGGCTGGCCCGCCATTTTGATCATGTCACCGCAAGACCTGAAGACCATCATGGGCTCCGGCCTGTTGTCCTTTCCCGTCACCGACTTTGACGAGCGGGGCAACTTTCGACCTTCGGGTTATGCAGAGCGACTGGAATGGCTGGCGCCCTTCGGTGCCACGGCCTTGTTCGCGGCTGGCGGTACCGGCGAGTTCTTCTCCCTGACGGGTGACGAATACCCGGCCATCATCAAGACCGCTGTTGATACCTGCCGTGGCAAGGTACCGATCATTGCCGGTGCCGGTGGCCCCACGCGGTTTGCCATAACCTGCGCCCAGGAGGCCGAGCGGCTTGGAGCCCACGGCATCCTGTTGATGCCACATTACCTGACCGAAGCCGGGCAGGAGGGGCTGATCAACCATGTGCAGGCGGTCTGCAACAGTGTCCGTTTTGGTGTCATCGTGTACAACCGCAATGTCTGCAAACTCACACCGGACTCGCTGGCCATTCTTGCCGAGCGCTGCCCGAACCTGATTGGCTTCAAGGATGGCGTGGGCGAGATCGAAGCCATGGTGTCGATCTATCAGCGCATGGGTGACCGCCTGGCGTATCTCGGTGGCCTGCCCACCGCCGAGGTTTATGCTGCTGCCTACAAGGCCCTGGGCACCCCGGTGTACTCGTCGGCGGTGTTCAATTTCATCCCGAAAACAGCGATGCAGTTCTACCACGCGGTGGCGAACGATGACATGGCGACACAAAACCGCTTGTTGCACGACTTTTTCATGCCCTACCTGGCTCTGCGTAACCGCGTGCCAGGTTATGCGGTGAGCATCGTCAAGGCCGGCGCGCGGATCGTCGGCCATGGCGCCGGGCCGGTGCGGGCGCCGCTGACAGATCTCAAACCTGCTGAGGTGGAGCAACTGGCGACACTGATTGCATCACTCGGCCCGCAGTAAACTGAAAACGAGCACTGAAACGTCGCGCAGCCATCATTCATTTACGGGAGCCCACATGAAACGTCGCACATTTGCCCATCTGGTGTTACCGCTGGTTTTCGCCATGCCCTTGTTGGTGCTGGCACAGGCCGACTACCCTGCGCGTGCGGTAAAGATCATCGTGCCGTTTCCGCCGGGTGGCACCAGCGACGTGATGGCGCGCATGGCTGCCGACGAGCTG
>JANOTG010000622.1:0-4375 GCA_031416215.1 Betaproteobacteria bacterium | reverse complement strand
GAAGGAGGTGGTTGACTTCCTCAAGGACCCGCAACGCTTCCAGAAGCTGGGTGGGCGTATTCCACGCGGCCTGCTGCTGGTGGGCCCCCCCGGAACCGGCAAGACGCTGCTGGCCAAGGGTATCGCTGGCGAGGCCAAGGTGCCGTTTTTCTCCATCTCCGGCTCTGACTTTGTGGAGATGTTTGTCGGTGTGGGTGCGGCCCGTGTGCGCGACATGTTCGACAACGCCAAGAAGAATGCGCCCTGCATCATATTCATCGATGAGATCGACGCCGTCGGACGCCAGCGTGGTGCCGGCCTGGGCGGCGGCAATGACGAGCGCGAACAGACGCTGAACCAGATGCTGGTCGAGATGGATGGCTTCGAGACCAACGTCGGCGTAATTGTGGTGGCGGCGACAAACCGGCCGGACATCCTGGATGCGGCACTGCTGCGTCCTGGACGCTTCGACCGCCAGGTCTATGTGACGCTGCCCGATATTCGCGGCCGGGAGCAGATACTCAATGTGCACATGCGCAAGGTGCCCCTGGGCCAGGATGTAAGCTCCAACATCATTGCCCGCGGCACACCAGGCATGTCGGGCGCCGATCTGGCCAACCTGTGTAACGAGGCGGCCCTGATGGCGGCGCGTCGCAGTGCGCGCGTGGTGGAGATGCAGGACTTTGAAAAGGCCAAGGACAAGATACTGATGGGCCCGGAGCGCAAGAGCATGGTGATGCCCGAGTCGGAGCGTATCAACACCGCCTACCATGAGTCGGGTCACGCGCTGATAGGCAAGTTGCTGCCCAAGTGCGATCCGGTGCACAAGGTCACGATCATCCCGCGCGGACGTGCGCTGGGTGTGACCATGAGCCTGCCGGCGCAAGACCGCTACAGTTATGACAGCGAGTTCATGCTGAACCAGATCAGCATGTTGTTCGGGGGCCGGATTGCCGAAGAGGTGTTCATGCACCAGATGACCACCGGCGCCAGCAACGACTTCGAACGCGCGACGCAGATTGCCCGTGATATGGTGACCCGGTATGGCATGACCGACGCGCTCGGGCCGATGGTGTATGCCGAGAACGAAGGCGAGGTGTTCCTCGGCCGCTCGGTGACAAAAACCACCAACATGAGCGAGCAGACCATGC
This sequence comes from Betaproteobacteria bacterium, assembly GCA_031416215.1. Taxonomy (GTDB): domain Bacteria; phylum Pseudomonadota; class Gammaproteobacteria; order Burkholderiales; family Burkholderiaceae_C; genus CAISIP01. The sequence goes on along the minus strand of JANOTG010000622.1, from coordinate 3,245 downwards.
AGAAGGTGGACTCGGAAGTACGGCGCATCATCGACCAGCAATACACGATGGCGCGCAAGCTGATCGAGGACAACCAGGACAAGATTCACGCCATGGCCAAGGCCTTGCTGGAATGGGAAACCATCGACAGCGACCAGATTGATGACATATTGGCGGGCAAGGAGCCGCGGCCGCCGAAAGACTGGACACCCCGCACACCGGCCGCCGGCAGTGGTACGGGCGGGCCGCCGCCTGTGGCGCCGGACCCGGCCCCCACGGCCGCCTGAACCCGCCAGGACGAGGCCGTTGCGACGGCGCGATATGACGATGGGTTCAGGCGCCCCGCAGTGGCGTACGTCACGATACCTGATCGACCTGACGCTGCCACGCGTGATGGGCATCGTCAACGTGACGCCCGACTCTTTCTCCGATGGTGGACAACACGCGTCGACGGCGGACGCCTTGCGACATTGCGAACAACTGCTGGCCGACGGTGCGCATATTCTTGACATTGGCGGTGAGTCCAGTCGCCCGGGCGCGTTGCCATTGCCGCTGGAAGAGGAGTTGGCCCGCATCGTGCCCGTGGTGCGCCACGCCGTGGCGCTGGGTGTGCCGGTATCGGTCGACACCTACAAGCCGGAGGTGATGCGGTTGGTGCTGGATCTGGGCGCCGACATCATCAATGACATCTGGGCCCTGCGGCAGCCGGGAGCTGCCGATGTGGTGGCGCAGCAACCAAACTGTGGTGTCTGCCTGATGCATATGCACAGGGAGCCGCAGACCATGCAGATGCAACCCATGCAGGGCGATGTGGTGCCTCAGATAGTCGAGTTTCTGTCGCACGCCGCTGAGCGCTTGCTGGGACTGGGGATGCAGCCGCAGCAGATCGTGGTCGATCCGGGTATCGGGTTCGGCAAGACCGTGGCACAAAACTTCAGCCTGTTGCAGCGCCAGGCCGAGCTTGCCGCCGCCGGATATCCGGTGCTCGCCGGTTGGTCACGCAAGTCGTCTCTGGCGGCCGCGACCAGTACGTCGCTGGCCAATCTTGCAAGCATGGACCCCCGGGCACGGATGGTGCCCAGCGTGACAGCGGCGGTGCTGGCGGTGGAGCGGGGTGCGCGCATCGTGCGCGTGCACGATGTGCGTGAAACAGTACAGGCGCTGGCGGTTCTGGCCTCCATCGCATGAATTAACATGCTTGGTCGACTTTGCAGCAGGGAACAACAATGACAAGAAGGTACTTTGGAACGGATGGCATCAGGGGCACGGTAGGACAGTCACCGATCACGCCGGATTTTGTCCTGCGGCTGGCCCATGCGGTGGGTCGCGTTCTGAAACAGTCCGAAAGCCGCCCCACGGTCTTGATCGGCAAGGACACGCGTATCTCCGGCTACATGCTCGAGAGTGCGCTGGAGAGTGGCTTCAATTCGGCCGGCGTCGACGTGGTGCTGCTCGGGCCGTTGCCGACGCCGGGCGTGGCCTACCTGACGCGCGCCCAGCGCGCGTCGCTCGGTGTCGTGATCAGCGCCAGCCACAACCCGTTCCCGGACAACGGCATCAAGTTCTTCAGCGCCCACGGCACCAAACTGCCCGACACCTGGGAAAAGGCGGTCGAATTGGCGCTGGACGAGGTGCCGGTGTGGGCCGACTCGGCCACGCTGGGAAAGACGCGTCGTCTGCAGGACGCCGCCGGCCGTTACATCGAATTTTGCAAAAGCACTTTTGCGTCTGATCTCACGCTCAAAGGCCTCAGGATTGTGGTGGATGCGGCACACGGTGCGGCTTACCAAGTGGCACCCAAGGTGTTCCATGAATTGGGTGCGGAGGTGATTGCCATTGGCTGCGCGCCGGATGGCCTCAACATCAACCACGAGGTGGGCGCGACGCATCCCCAGGCGCTGGTCGATGCGGTATTGGCCCACAAGGCCGATTTTGGGGTCGCGTTGGACGGTGATGCGGACCGCCTGCAACTGGTGGACAACGCGGGTCGGCTCTACGACGGTGACGAGTTGCTCTACCTGCTGGCCGATGACCGCCTGGGACGTGACGAACACGTGCCCGGTGTTGTCGGCACCTTGATGACCAATATGGCGGTGGAGCTGGCACTGAAGGCGCGCGGCGTGCAGTTCGTGCGCGCCAAGGTGGGTGACCGCTATGTGCTTGAAGAGCTGGAGAAACACCGCTGGAACCTCGGTGGTGAGGGTTCGGGACACCTGCTGGCGCTGGATAAACACACCACCGGGGACGGCCTCATCTCCGCCTTGCAGGTGCTGCAGGCTTGCGTGCGCAGCGGCCACGCCATGGCGCAACTGTTGTCCGGACTGAGCCTGTTTCCACAGACCCTGATCAACGTGCGTCTGCTGCCCGGACAGGACTGGACGGCGAATACCCGACTGGCCGAGCAGACGCGGGCGGTGACGGCGGAGCTGGGTGACACTGGTCGGGTGCTCATCCGCCCCAGCGGTACTGAGCCGTTGGTGCGTGTGATGGTCGAAGCGCGTGATGCGGGCCAGGCCCAAGCCTGCGCGCAGCGCCTGGCAGATACCCTGCACCCTTGACGAGTGCGCCGTTGTAAAGACTGCCAAGCTGATGGATCACGTCGCGATTGTTCCTGCCGACTACGCCAATACCGAGCATGCCTGCGCCGTGGTAGCGATGCTCGACTCCTATGCGCGCGACCCGGAGGGTGGTGCCACGCCGCTGAGTGAGTTTGCCCGCAGCCACCTCGTGGCCGCCCTTGCAGCGCGCCCCAACGCCTACAGTGTGCTGGCGTTTGACGCGGCGCAGCCGGTGGGCCTGGTCAACTGCCTGGAAGGTTTTTCCACCTTTGCCTGTCAGCCGCTGGTCAATGTGCATGACGTCGTGGTTCTCGCCAGCCACCGCGGCATGCGGATCGCCGAGCGAATGCTGGAGGTCGCAGAGCGGCTGGCCCGCGATCGCGGCGCGTGCAAATTGACGCTGGAGGTGTTGTCCGGCAACACCGGCGCCAACAGGCTTTATGCACGACTCGGCTTTGTCCAGTACCAATTGGACCCTCAGATGGGCAGCGCCATGTTCCTGCAGAAATGGCTGGAATGAGGGCCGGCGCCTTCCTAAATCGGCCCTTGGCGCAATAGCTGTTCGAACTGCGGCGCGGGCAGCGGCTGGCTGAAATAGTACCCTTGAGCCTCGGTACAGCCGCGCTGGCGCAGGAAATCCAGTTGGCCTTCGGTCTCCACACCCTCGGCTATGGTTTGCATACCGAGTGAGCTGGCCATGCTGATGAT
>JANOTG010000621.1:0-2799 GCA_031416215.1 Betaproteobacteria bacterium | reverse complement strand
CTCGGGCGCCGCCACGGTCAGCCAGCTCTTTGCACCGTTCACGATGAAGGCGCCGACGATCGGGCCGATCAATGTGGCACGACCGCCCACCGCGGCCCAGATCGCGATCTCGATGGAATTGGCCGGGCTCATCTCGCTCGGATTGATGATGCCCACCTGCGGCACATACAGGGCGCCGGCCACGCCGCACATCATGGCCGAGAGTGTCCAGATGGTGAGCTTGTAGCCCAGCGGGTTGTAGCCCGAAAACATGACACGCGACTCGGCATCGCGGATGGCCTGCAGAACGCGGCCGAACTTGCTCCCCACCAGCCACTTGGCAAGCAGGAAGAAGCCCAGCAGGGTCAGCCCGGTGATGACAAAAAGCGTCATGCGCATGGAGCCGGTGGCGATCGGGATGCCCAGGATGCGCTTGAAGTCGGTAAACCCGTTGTTGCCACCAAAGCCGGTTTCATTGCGAAAGAACAGCAGCATGGCGGCAAAAGTCATGGCCTGGGTGATGATGGAGAAATACACCCCCTTGATGCGCGAACGGAAGGCGAAGTACCCGAACACGAAGGCGATCAGACCGGGCGCGGCCACGACCAGGATCAGGGTGGCGACAAAGCTGTCGGAGAAAGTCCAGTGCCAGGGCAACTCCTTCCAGTTCAGGAACACCATGAAATCTGGCAGGTCGCTCTTGTAATTGCCCTCGCGCCCGATCTGGCGCATCAGGTACATGCCCATGGCATACCCACCCAGTGCAAAGAACACACCGTGACCCAGCGACAGGATGCCGGTATAGCCCCAGATCAGATCCATGGCCAGCGCGCAGATGGCGTAACACATGATCTTGCCCAGCAAGGCCACGGCGTAGTCGCTCATGTGGAACACGCTGCCCTCGGGCACCACCAGGTTGAGCAGCGGAGCCAGCGCACACACCATGAGCAGGGCCATGATGAACGCGCTCCATCCGGCGCGGCCCAGCAACGGTGCCCGATTCGGGAGTTCAATTAACGGCATGAAGCACTCTCACAACTCCGCGCTCCGACCCTTCATCGCGAAGATGCCTTGCGGGCGCTTCTGGATGAAGATGATGATGAACACCAGCACGGCAATCTTGGCCAGCACCGCACCGGTCCAGCCCTCCAGGAACTTGTTGAGCACGCCCAGCCCCATGGCCGCATAGACCGTGCCGGCGAGCTGACCCACGCCACCCAGCACCACCACCATGAACGAGTCGACGATGTAGCCCTGACCCAGATCCGGCCCCACGTTGCCCACCTGGCTCAGTGCGCAACCCGCCAGGCCGGCGATACCCGAGCCCAGGGCAAAGGCATAGGTGTCGACGCGTGCCGTGTTCACGCCCATACAGGCGGCGATGGGGCGGTTTTGCGTCACGCCGCGAACAAACAGCCCCAGACGCGTACGGCTGATCAGCAGCGCCACGCCGGCCAGCACCACGATGGCAAACCCGATGATCACCAGGCGGTTATAGGGCAGTGACAGATTGCCCAACACCTGCACGCCACCACTCATCCAGGACGGGTTCTCCACCCCCACGTTCTGGGCGCCAAACACGCTGCGCACCAGCTGCATCAGCATCAGGCTGATGCCCCAGGTCGCCAGCAGCGTCTCCAGCGGCCGGCCGTACAGAAAACGGATCACGCTGCGCTCCAGCGCCGCACCCATCAGGGCAGAGGTCAGGAAGGCCACCGGCACCGACGCCACCAGGTACCAGTCGAAGGCGGCCGGGAAGTACTTCTGGAACACCCCCTGCACCACGTAGGTGGCATAAGCACCGAGCATCATCAGCTCGCCGTGCGCCATGTTGATCACGCCCATCAGGCCGTAGGTGATGGCCAACCCGAGCGCCACCAGCAGCAGGATGGAGCCCAGGCTGATGCCACTGAACATCGCTCCCAGCCTGTCACCCCATGCCAGCGACTCTTCGACCTTGCGCAGGGTCGCCGACAACGCAGCCTTGACGGCAGGATCTTGCTCCACCTTCAAACGCTCCAGCAGCACCGTCTTGGTGCTGGTCTGGGCACTGCTGGCGAGAAGCATGGCAGCAGTCAGGCGTTTGCCCTTGTCCGTGCTGTTGAGAAGCACCGCTGCGCGGATCATGCCCAGTTGCTCCTTGAGGTCCGCATTCTGCTCGGCCGCATAGGCCTTCTCGATCATCGGCAGGCGCGACTCATCACTCTCGGTCTGCAGGGCCTTGATGCCCTCGCGGCGCAGCTTTTCGTCTTTGGAGAACAGTTTCAGTGAGGCCTGGGCCGCTTCTATTTCACCGCGCATGCGGTTGTTGTTGACCACGTCCTCGGCGTCCGCCGGCACCTCCATCGCGGCGCCGCTCACCGGGTCGGAGCCCTTGCCGTCTTTGACCACCAGCAGCTTGACGCCAGCCACTTTCACGGCGTCGTCGGCCAGCGCCTGCAGGAAGGCCGCAGTCTTGTCGTCTGCCGTGGCAATCGCCTTGTTCAGCGCCTCGATACGGGTATCGGTTTCACCAATGGCGATACCCGTGGCTTCTTCTGCCGTCAACGCACCGGCATGGGGCGCCATCAGGAGTACGGCGATGACAACAAACAAACGAAACAACATGGAAAGAACCTGGTCGGTGGGCACAGTGGCATATGCCCACGCTGCAACTCCTGAACCGCGCGCCAAAGGGACGCGAAGAACGGAAGAAGCGTCGCGAGCGGCCCGAGGCGGGGTCAGAAGCGCGCAACCGTACACCCGTACGGTGACAACGCTGTTGCGGCGTAGGCTAACAACTGCGCAAAGCGCTTGTTATGCCGTAGGCAACACTGCAAG
>JANOTG010000620.1:0-4760 GCA_031416215.1 Betaproteobacteria bacterium | reverse complement strand
TCAAGAGGTTGCAGGTTATGGGCAGTATGCCAGTGCACCACACCATCGCGTTCGTGCAGGGCGATTCTGACGAGGCCACCACGGCATGGGCCGGCACTGCATTGCCCGGTCTGCGGCTGGTACAAGGCGCCGTGGGTGGCGCAGATCAACCAGTGGCCTGTGCTGTCGAAAAATCGATCCGGCTGGTAGTCCATCTCCATCGGCACATGGCTGCATCGATTCAGGTAGGCGTATGCCACGCCCTGGTAACGAATCGCGAAAGCGCGGCAAGTCTGACCCTGGTACCGGACGTCGAAAGCGACGGCCTCGCCGCTATCCAACAGCGCTTCACTGTTGCACAGGGCGTGCACTGCCTGTTCGTCTGAATCACGCATTGGCCAGCAACCAGGCGTGCAGCTCAGGCACGTCACGGGCAACAAACAGGGGCTGCAGGCTGGCGAACACGCGCGCATCGTGGGCACCATACGCAACACCGACGCAGGCGCAACCGGCGTTACGCGCCATCAGCAGGTCGTGCGTCGTGTCTCCCACCATCAACACACGCGACGGCGGCAGACCGAACACCGACATCAGCTGCTGCAGCATCAATGGGTGCGGTTTGCCGCGCGTTTCGTCCGCAGTGCGCGAGCTGTCAAACAGGCCCTGCAATTGCACCGCGTGCAGGGCCACATCCAGCCCTTTGCGGCTTTTCCCGGTGGCAACCGCAAGCCGGTGCTGGCGCGCCTTCAGTGCGGCAAGCATCGGCAACACCCCGGCGAACAAGCTGATGTCATCTTCATGCGCAGCGTAGTGGTGCCGGTAACGCGCTGCCAGCTCGGCGTATTTTTGCTGCGGCACATCCGGTGCGGCATGGGCCAGTGCCTGCAACAGACCCAATCCGATGACATGCGCGGCAGCCTCATCGCTGGGAACCGTACCACCCACATCGCTTACCGCCTGCTGGATACAACGCGCGATGATGGCTGTCGAGTCGAACAGGGTGCCATCCCAGTCGAAAGCGATCAGGTCATAGGTACGCGGCCGCACGGCCGGCCGCATTTCAGGGTCTCGGGCCAGTGGCATGGTCGAGGAATGTCTGAAGTTCGGCGGGCAACTCAGCCTGCAGGTGCATGCGCCGGCCGGCCACCGGATGGTTGAACTGCAAGCGCCAGGCATGCAGGAACATGCGTCGTAATGGAACCGGCGCGTCGGCCCGCTGCAGCGCCTTGTTCAAAGTGAAGTCGCCGTATTTTTCGTCGCCGACGATGGGGTGTCCCTCGGCGGCCAGGTGAACACGAATCTGGTGCGTGCGTCCGGTCTTGATCGTTACCTCCAGCAGCGTGAACGCGTCCCCGGTGCGAGCAACCTTCACCAGACTGGTGGCGGTCATCGCATCGACGTGGTTCGACGCCACCACAGCCACGCGGCGTTCGCCGTCAGGCAACAGGAATTTGCGCAACGGCCGCTCCAGCAAAGTGAGTCCGGCCGGCCAGCGGCCGCGCACCAGGGCAAGATAGGTCTTGCCGGTCTCACGAGCACGAAACTGGTCCTGCAGCTGCTGCAGCGCCAGCCGCTGCTTCGCCACCAGCAACAAGCCACTGGTTTCACGATCGAGCCGGTGCACCAGTTCCAGAAACCGCGCCTGCGGTCGGGTCATGCGCAATTGTTCGATCACGCCAAAACTGACGCCAGAGCCTCCATGCACCGCCACGCCTGCGGGTTTGTCGAGCACCAACAACGAGTCATCTTCATACAGCGCGACAAAGGCCCGCACATCGGACGCACGTGTGCCGGGTCGGCTTGCGCCGTTTGCCCCGGCTTGCGCCATCGCCTGCGCCTTGTCGTCGGCACGGCGCGAGGTACGCAGAGGCGGAATACGAATCTGGTCTCCAGTCGCGATCCGCCGCTCAGCGCTGGCGCGGCCCTTGTTGACCCGCACCTCGCCACTGCGGATGATGCGGTAGATATGTGTCTTGGGCACACCTTTGCACTGGCGGATCAGGAAGTTATCCAGTCTTTGCCCGGCGTCCTGCTCGTCAACGGCCACAGTCGTGACTTCGGCGCCGGCCTGAGACGGATTGACCCCTATAATGTGTTTCACCAGCCGTGTGCTGCAAGTGGTTGATTTGTCTGGAGTTTAGTCCACACACTGCCCTTCACGCGTGTTGGTAGGTCGATGCCTCCGAATCGCCGCGTTGTCTGATCGCAAGCCACATTGCCTGCGACGGGCCATCCGGCCGACGGTTACGCCGACGGTTTGAATACCCGATATGGAATACAAAAGCCCGCCAGTTTTGTGCTGGTGGGCGCAATGAAGCGAAATGTTTGTCGTGTTTGTCCTGACCCAAGTTGTACCGCTGCGCCTTGTTGCGTGGCTGTGTGCCTTGGTCCGGCCCGCAGGTGCCACATGCCGGTTTGCCGGCCCACGCCGACCCGCGGCGCACCCGCAGCAGCATTCCCTCGCATGCATCCACGCGCCCACCCCGCGACTCACCATTTGAGTCTGCGGGCACGGCCGGTTCCCATCGTTTCAAAGCGTTCGTCCAGGCATCGTTTGCTCGTCAAGAGCAGGTAAGGGTCCAAGGACCAGGGGCTGCAGCTCCGGCCAAGTCGCCGCCGCTGCGTCGCCCGACGCATGAAGAGGAACGCTACCCATGAAACGGATGCTGATCAACGCCACACAGGCCGAAGAACGCCGGCTGGCGATTGTCGATGGGCAAAAACTGCTCGACTACGAAATTGAAATCGAAGGCCGCGAACAACGCAAGGGCAATATCTACAAGGCGATCGTGACGCGTGTCGAGCCGTCGCTGGAAGCGTGTTTCGTCGATTACGGCGAGGACCGACATGGCTTTCTGCCGTTCAAGGAGATATCGCGTCAGTATTTTGCCCAGGGGGTACAAGCCAACCAGGCACGTATCCAGGACGCCATTCGAGAGGGCCAGGAATTGCTGGTGCAGGTCGAGAAGGAAGAACGCGGCAACAAAGGTGCAGCGCTGACCACCTTCGTTTCCCTGGCTGGCCGTTACGTGGTGCTGATGCCGAACAACCCGCGCGGTGGCGGTGTGTCGCGCCGCATCGAAGGTGATGACCGGGCCGAGTTGAAGGAGGCCCTGGACCAGCTGGAGTATCCGAACGGCATGAGCATCATTGCCCGCACCGCGGGCATCGGCCGCTCCGCGCCGGAACTGCAATGGGATCTGAACTACCTGCTCAAACTGTGGGGCGCGATCGATGGCGCATCGAAGGGCGGCAAGGGCGCGTATCTGATCTATCAGGAGTCCTCGCTGGTGATACGGGCCATCCGGGACTATTTCAACCACGATATCGGTGACATCCTGATCGATACCGACGACGTTTATGACCAGGCCCAACAATTCATGGCCCATGTCATGCCCGAGCATGCGGCGCGGGTCAAGCGTTATCGCGACGATGCGCCGTTGTTCTCGCGATTCCAGATCGAGCACCAGATCGAATCGGCCTATGCCCGCACAGTGCAACTGCCCAGTGGCGGCGCCATTGTCATCGACCATACCGAGGCATTGGTCTCGGTGGACGTCAACTCGGCCCGCGCCATCCGTGGTGGCGACATCGAAGAAACTGCCACCCGCACCAACCTGGAGGCTGCAGATGAGGTGGCGCGCCAGATGCGTTTGCGCGACCTCGGTGGCCTGATCGTGATCGACTTCATCGACATGGAGGAAAGCCGCAACCGGCGCGATGTAGAGAACCGGCTGCGTGACGCCCTGCGCCAGGACCGCGCACGTGTGCAGTTTGGCTCCATCAGCAAATTCGGCCTGATGGAAATGAGCCGCCAACGGTTGCGCCCGGCGCTCAGCGAGGGAGCGTCGATTCCATGCCCGCGTTGTGGCGGAGCCGGCCATATTCGCGATACCGAGAGCTCGGCGCTGCAGATCCTGCGCATCATCCAGGAGGAGTCCCTCAAGGACAACACGGCGTCTGTGCTTTGCCAGGTACCGGTGGATGTGGCGTCGTTTCTGCTGAACGAAAAGCGCACCGAGATTGCCAAGATCGAGCTCAAACAGCGCATCAATGTGCTGATGGTGCCGAACAAGGCGCTGGAAACACCCAACTACAAACTCGAACGGCTGAAACACGACGATCCGCGGCTCGACAATATCGAGGCCAGCTACAAGATGGCGGACGAAATGGACGAGGCGACGTCCGTGACGCGCCGCTCGCAGGAGCCGACCAACAAGCAGACGCCGCTGATCAAGGGTGTCTTGCCCGATGCGCCTGCACCGGTGGCAGCACCGCGCGTGGAGCCGGTCACCCCAGCTCCGGTTGCGGTGGCGCCAGTGGTCCCCGCGGCCGCACCGGTGGTGGTGCCGGCGGCGGCAGAAAAGGGATTTTTTGGCTGGGTGAAGAACCTGTTCGGGGCTCCTGCAGCGGTGCCGGCAGCGCCACCGCCATCCCCTGCCGGGCAGACGCCGCGTGGTAATGGCGCGAACGCCGCGACACCCGATACACGTCGCCCTGAAGGGCGTGATGGCGTACGCACCGATGGCCGTGGTGATGGCCGTGGTGAAGGTCGCGGTGAAGGTCGCGGCGAAGCACGTGGCCGGGGCGGGCGGGGCGGGCGGGGCAGCCGCGGTGAGCGCGGCGATCGGCCGACAGCCGGCCAACGCGAGCGGACCGAGGCGAATGCCGCCGCGGGTCCGGTCGAAGGTACGGGATCGGCGCCCGACAACACACGCGGCGAGCAACGTCCGGAGCGGCCGCAGCGGTCGGGTGAACGCGGCCGCGGTCGTGGCGGCGAG
>JANOTG010000619.1:0-1613 GCA_031416215.1 Betaproteobacteria bacterium | reverse complement strand
TCCGGGCAACTTTCCCGAGCACGCCAACTTTGTGCAATTGAAGGAAAACGGCCTGTTGACCTCGCCCGCCGATGCCGCACAACGGGTGCTGGCCTATCTGGCGCGTACCGACTTTGGCGCGCAGCCGGTGGCCGATGTGCGCGACGCCTGAGAAGCTGGAGTCTTTCCGCTCGCGACGAAAACGAAGTTTCAGAGAAAACTAACTTGTACTCAAGTTACGTTGCAGCTAAATCTTCTCAGCTTGTGCCCCTGCGCAGCCGCAGACAGGTGGTCAGCGCGCCACTTGCATCCGCAGGCGCCGGGCAGCCTCCTCGGCGCGTGCATCGTCGATTTCGCGCAACACACCAGCCACGTTGGCCGGCGCCCGCTTGGGCTGGTGCTGGCCGCTGAGCGCCGTGCCGGGCTGTAACAGGCCGCGCTGGTACAGGTCCCAGATCTCGCCGCCGTAATCGCGCTGCAGCAGCTCCGGGGCGAAACGGCCGAAAAAGTCACGCAGGTTGCCGACGTCGCGCAGCAGCATGCGTTGTGCGTGGTTGTTACCGGCCGCGTCCACCGCCTGCGGCAGATCAATGATGACCGGGCCATCGGCGGCAAGCAGGATGTTGAATTCCGACAGGTCGCCGTGGATGACACCGGCGCACAACATGCGCACCACCTCCGCCAGCAAGCTCGCATGGTGTGTACGGGCCTGCTCGGGGGAAAACTCCACGTCATTGAGTCGCGGTGCTGCGTCGCCCTGGGCATCGGTCACCAATTCCATCAGCAACACGCCCTCATGGAAATTGAAGGGTTTGGGTACCCGAACCCCGGCTGCGGCCAAGCGGTACAACGCATCCACCTCGGCGCTCTGCCAGGCTGCCTCTTGCTGCTGGCGGCCGAATCTGGAGCCTTTGGCCATCGCACGGGCGGAGCGCGAGTTTTTGACCTTGCGATTTTCCGTGTAGTCGACGGCCTGGCGAAAGCTGCGCTGCGTGGTTTCCTTGTAGACCTTGGCGCAGCGTGTGTCGTCGCCGCACCGCACCACAAACACCATGGCCTCCTTGCCACTCATGAGTTGACGTGTCACCGTGTCGATCAGGCCTTCTTCAATCAGCGGCTGCAGCCGCGCGGGTGGTTTCATCGTGCGATTGTCGCTGGCGCTGCCGGCCCGGTCACAATGCAGCCATGAAAATTGTCATCCTGGGCGCCGGTCGGGTCGGCGAGAGTGTGGCCGAGAGTCTGGCCTCCGAACGCAACGACATCACGGTGGTGGACAGTGACCCGGCGCGGCTGACGGCGCTGCAGGACCGGCTGGACCTGCGCGGCGTGGTGGGCAACGGCATTCAGCCCTCGGTGCTGCGTGACGCGGGTCTGGCCGACGCCGACATGTTGATCGCCTGCGCACCACTCGACGAGACCAATCTGGTCGCCTGCAAGATCGCACGCGAATTGTTCAACGTGCAAACCACCGTCGCACGGTTGCGCTCGTCCGAGTTTGTCCATGGCGAACCCTTGCTGGAAAAATCCGGCTTTGCGGTCGATCAGGTAATCTGCCCGGAGCAGTCGGTCACCACCTATGTCCGCAAGCTGATCGAGTATCCGGAAGCCTTGCAGGTGATCGAGTTCGCCGACGG
>JANOTG010000618.1:0-3428 GCA_031416215.1 Betaproteobacteria bacterium | reverse complement strand
TGCGCAACTGATCGAGAGCACCATGAAACAAGTCCAGGAAGCCTACATCGTTGCCGCCACCCGCACGCCCATCGGGCGCTCGCACCGTGGTTTTTTTCGCGCCATGCGGCCCGATGAGTTGCTGGTCAAGGCGATTCATGGAGCGCTGGCACAGGTGCCGACGCTCGACCCCAAGGCGATCGAAGACCTGATCTGCGGTTGTGCCATACCCGAAGGCGCGCAGGGCCTCAATGTGGCGCGTATCGGCGCGGTATTGGCCGGTTTGCCGAACACGGTGGGTGGCATCACGGTGAACCGCTTCTGTGCCTCCGGCATCAGCGCGATCCAGATGGCGGCGGACCGGATACGGGTGGGCGAGGCCGATGTGATGATTGCCGCCGGCACCGAGAGCATGAGCATGGTGCCGATGATGGGCAATTCACCCTCCTTGTCGCCCATGATGTTCAACAACGACGAGAACATCGGCATCGCCTACGGCATGGGCTTGACGGCGGAAAAAGTGGCCAACCAGTGGAAGGTCTCGCGTGCTGCGCAGGACGAGTTTGCGCTGCAGTCACACGCCAAGGCGCTGGCAGCCATGAAGGCCGGTGATTTCACGGCCGAGATGACGCCGGTTGAGGTCACTGAGCGCAATGCCAATCTGGAGACAGGCGAGGTGATGCCCACCACACGCACGGTCAGCCTGGACGAAGGCGCGCGCAGCGATACCTCGATCGAGGGCCTGGGCAAGCTGCGCGCCGTTTTTGCAGCGCGCGGCTCGGAGACAGCAGGCCACAGCTCGCAGACCTCGGACGGTGCCGGTGCCCTGATCCTGGCCAGCGAGAAAGCGGTCCAGCAGTTCGGCCTGACACCGTTGGCGCGATTTGTGAGTTTTGCCAGCAAAGGTGTGCCGCCGCACATCATGGGCATCGGACCGATCGAGGCCATCCCGGCGGCGTTGCGGTTTGCCGGGCTCAAACAGGACGACATCGACTGGTTCGAGCTCAACGAGGCCTTTGCCGCGCAGTCGCTGGCTGTCATCAACACCCTGGGGCTGGACGCCGCCAAGGTGAATCCCATGGGCGGCGCGATTGCGCTCGGGCATCCGCTGGGTGCTACCGGTGCCATCCGTGCTGCCACCGTGATCCATGCCCTGCAGCGCAACAAGTTGCGTTATGGCATGGTCACCATGTGTGTCGGCATGGGGCAGGGGGCAGCCGGCATCTTCGAGCGGGTTTGACGGCCGATGGCCGAGGCAACACATGCGTTTGACGATGCCATCCGCTTGCAGTGCCTGGCGGGTGATGTGTTTGGTGGCCATACCGGGCGGGCCTACTGGAACATGATCGGGCCGTTTGGTGGTATTTCGGCCGCCACGGCACTCAACGCGGTGCTGCAACACCCCATGCTGCTGGGTGAACCCGTGTCACTGACGGTCAACTTTGCCGCTGCCCTGCAGGATGGGGCCTTCACGGTGACGGCCCGCGCAGCACGCACCAACCGCTCGACACAACACTGGATGGTGGAGCTGGCGCAGGCCGGCGCGGACGGCAAACCACAAACCATGCTGACCGCCACCGTGCTGACGGCAGTGCGGCGTGCCACCTGGAATGGCAACGACACGGCCATGCCTGTGGTGCCGCCGCCGGACGAGGTCGCACCGATGCGTGGCAAGTTGCCCATCGAATGGCTGAACCGCTACGATGCGCGCCCGATTGCCGGTGCCATTCCCAGGGTCTGGGACGATACTGAGAATGCGGCACCAGGACAACAAGCCAGCCTGAGCTCCCTGTGGATGCGCGACAAACCACCGCGGCCACTCGACTTCTGCTCCCTGACCGCGATGGCTGACTTCTTCTTTCCGCGCATCTTTCTGCGCCGAGCCCGCCGGGTGCCGGTGGGCACCGTCTCCATGACTGTCTACTTTCACGCCAGCGCGGCTCTGCTGCAACAAAGCGGAACGGGTTTTCTGCTTGGCCAGGCGGTTGGTCAGGTGTATTACGACGGATTTTTTGACCACAACGCGGTGTTGTGGAACGAGGCGGGCGTGCCACTGGCAACCAGCTCGCAGGTCGTGTACTACAAGGAATGAATGCGCAACTGGCCGCGTGGCGGGGCGGCTTGCAACCGTACTTCAGCTATTCTCAAACCGATTGCCCTGACAAGGACTTCCATGAAACCGACAACCGTTGACTTCTATTTCGACTACGGCAGCCCTGCCGCCTGGCTGGCCTACACCCAATTGCCCAAACTGGCGGCCGATACTGGCGCCACGGTGGCCATGAAGCCGATGCTGCTGGGTGGCGTGTTCCAGGCCACCGGCAACCGGGCCCCCATCAGCGTGCCGCTCAAGGGTAGCTACCTGTTCCAGGATTTCGACCGGTTTGCCAAACGTTACGGCGTGCCGCTGGTGATGAATCCGCATTTTCCCATCAACACGGTCACCCTGATGCGTGGCGACGTGGCCCTGGCGATGCGTGCCGACACGCAACTGGCGAGTTATCGCGAGGCCGTGTTTCGTGCCGTATGGGTGACGCAGCACAACATGGGTGACCCGGCCACCGTTGCTGCGGTGCTCGGCGCGGCCGGTCTGGATGGCACCGCCATTCTGGCCATGACCGCCGAGCAAGCCGTCAAGGACGAGCTCAAGGCGCTGACGCAGGCGGCCGTGGAGCGCGGCGTTTTCGGCGCGCCGACCTTCTTTGTCGGTGATGCGATGTTCTGGGGCCAGGACCGGCTCGATTTTGTGCGTGAAGCTTTGCTTACCCAACCGGCATAAACACCATGAACGACATTCTTTGCCACACCGAGGCTGGCGTGACCACCATCACCCTGAACCGTGTCGAGCGGAAAAATTCGATCACGGTGGCGATGTACGCGGCCATGGCAGATGCGCTGGACGGCGCTGCCGCCGACCCCGGCGTGCGCGCCGTGGTGCTGCAAGGCCATGCCACGGTGTTCAGCGCTGGCAACGACATCGGCGACTTCCTGAACAATCCCCCAAGTGGTGGCGACTCCCCGGTGAACCGTTTCCTGCGGGCCATCAGCAGTTTCCCCAAGCCCCTGGTGGCAGCCGTGTGCGGGCCGGCAGTGGGTGTGGGCACGACCATGTTGCTGCATTGCGATCTGGTCTACGCCGGGGATAACGCAGCTTTCTCCATGCCCTTTGTCAACCTCGGCCTGTGCCCGGAGGCGGCGTCAAGCCTGC
This sequence comes from Betaproteobacteria bacterium, assembly GCA_031416215.1. Lineage (GTDB taxonomy): Bacteria > Pseudomonadota > Gammaproteobacteria > Burkholderiales > Burkholderiaceae_C > CAISIP01. Next base: position 241 of record JANOTG010000618.1, on the reverse strand, counting down.
TGGTGCCGCAGATGATGGGTTACCACCGCGCCGCCGAAGCGTTGTTGCTGGGTGAGCCGTTCATGGCCGAAGCGGCGCTCGAGGTCGGGCTGGTGAACCGTATCGTGCCGCCGATGGAGGCCAACACCATCGCACAGGCCCAGGCGCGCAAACTGGCAGCCAAACCGATGGGTTCCCTGGTCGAGACCAAACGCCTGATGAAAAAGGGCCAAGCCGCCCTGGTGGCGCAACAGATGGCCGA
>JANOTG010000617.1:0-7929 GCA_031416215.1 Betaproteobacteria bacterium | reverse complement strand
GTTTGTCGGTGAAGCCGTCGCCGTGGTGTTGGCGAAGACACTGCAGCAGGCACGCGACGCCGCCGAGGCGGTAGTGGTGGAGTACGAAGACCTGCCGATGGTGGTGCGCTTGGGTGATGCCATCGCAGCAGGAGCGCCTGTGGTGTGTGCCGATGCACCGGACAACATCGCCGCCGAGATGCGCCACGGTGATGCCCAGGCCGCCGACCAGGCCTTCGCGCAAGCCGCCCACGTGGTGTCGCTGGACATCACCAACCAGCGCCTGGCGGCCATCACGCTGGAGCCACGATCGATCCTCGCCTTTGTCGACCCGACCAATGGCCGGCTGACGCTGCGCATGAGCAGCCAGATGCCCAGCGGCGTGCGCAATACGTTGAGCAAGGACATACTCGGCATCCCGCGCGAGCAGGTGCGGGTGACGGTGGGCGACGTCGGCGGAGGCTTCGGAATGAAGGGCGGCATGCATCCGGAGGACGCGGTCACCGCCTGGTGTGCCTGGACACTCAAGCGCACCGTCAAGTGGATCTCCGAGCGCAGCGAGGAATTCCTCAGCAGCGCCACCGGGCGCGACACCGAGAGCCATGCACAGCTCGCGCTCGACGCCGGCGGCCGCATACTGGCACTGCGCGTGCACGCACATGCCAATGTGGGTGCCTACGCCACCGGCACCGGAGTCGCGATACCGCTGATGGTCGGGCCCTGGGTGCAGACCAGTGTCTACGACATCCCGACGATCGACTTCCATTTCAAGGCGGTGCTGACGAACACGGCGCCGGTTGGCGCCTACCGCGGTGCCGGGCGGCCCGAGGCGATCCACATCATGGAGCGGCTGATGGACGAGGCATCGCGGCAGACCGGTATCGACCGGATTGCCCTGCGCCGGCGCAACTTCATCCAACCAGAACAGATGCCCTACAAGAACGCGATGGCGCAGGTGTATGACAGCGGGCGCTTCGAGCATGTGATGAATCAGGGCCTGGCGCTGGCCGACTGGGACGGTTTTGCGCAACGCGAAGCGCAGTCGCGCAGCGCCGGCAAATGGCGCGGTCTGGGCCTGGCGACGTTTCTGGAATGGACCGGTGGCAATGTGTTCGAGGAGCGGGTCACCGTCACCGTGCTGGCCGACGGCGTGATCGAGGTCTTCGCCGCCGTCAACGGCATGGGCCAGGGCATTGCCACCTCGCTGGCGCAGCTGGTGGTCGACGTGTTCGACGTGCCGATCGAACAGGTGCGGGTGGTGCTGGGCGACACCGACCGCGGCGACGGCTTTGGCAGCGGCGGCTCGCGTTCGATCTTTGCCGGTGGCTCGGCCGTGCGCACCGGCTCCGAACGCACCGTCGAGCGTGCGCGCGAGCTGGCGGCGACCGAGCTGGAGGCTGCCGCGCACGACATCGACTACGCGGCCGGGCGCTTCACCGTGAAAGGTACCGATATCGGCATTGGCCTGTTTGATCTGGCCGCGCAGCAGGACCTGCAGCGTATCCACCTGGAGTCGACCAGTTCCGTCAGTGGCCCGTCGTGGCCCAACGGCTGCCATGTGTGCGAAGTGGAGCTGACGCCCGAGACCGGTGAAGTGCAGGTGTTGACCTACACCTCGGTGAACGATGTCGGCCGCGTGGTGAACCCGATGATCGTGGTCGGCCAGCTCGACGGCGGCGCCATCCAGGGCATCGGCCAGGCACTGCTGGAGCAGGTCGTGTATGACCCCGAGTCGGGCCAGCTGCTCACCGGCAGCCTGATGGACTACTGCGCGCCCCGCGCCGACATCACGCCCGTGTTCCGCAACCAGATGGACCAGTCCACCCCGTGCAAGAACAATCCGCTGGGTGTAAAAGGTGTCGGCGAGCTGGGCACCATAGGCGCCACACCCTGCGTGGTGAACGCGGTTGCCGACGCGCTGGCGCGCAACGGCTTTGCACACCGCTGCGCGACGCTGCAGATGCCGTTGACACCGGCGCGGGTGTGGGGGGTGATGCAGGGTTGACCTTGGTCTGCGTGGGCAGACCCCAAAAAAGACGAAGCACCAGCTTATTCCACAAACGGGTTCACCCACAACACGCCAGTGCCCGCATAGTCGGCGCTGTTGCGCGTCACCACCGTCAGCCCGTGCTCCATGGCGGTTGCGGCGATCATCGCGTCGCGTTCCGAGCGCGGATTGGGCACATGCATGGCGGCGCAGCGGATCGCGGTGGACTCGGTGAATGGCAGGATGCGGCCGGCAAAAGCGGCGCGCAGCGCCAACAACCAGGCGCGAATGGAACTGCCTTGTGGTGGTGTGCGACGCTCCAGTGCCAGCACGCCTTTTTCCAACTCAAGAATCGTGACCGCCGACAGAAACAACTGATTTGCCGGCTGGCTGGCCGCCCACTTCCGCACCTCGGGCGACTGGTTTGGCTTGCCCTGGCGCAATTCTGAAATCACATTGGTGTCGAGCAGATACACGGGGGTGGGGCCTCACTCGAGCGTTGCGGCCCGAAATTCGCCCTGCAAAGGTGGTACCTCCCACTCGATTTCCGCACCGCCCGGAATGGCATCCATCAATGCCAGCAGCGATTGGTCCGGCCGCCCCGTCAGTTGGTAGTAGTCTTCGATGCGCAATAACGCGAAGGCAGGCCGACCCCGGTCGGTGATGAATACCGGCCCGTCGGCAGTCGCCTGCTTCGCGGCGCTGACATCGCGAGTGAAATCGCGGCTCGAATAGGTGTGGACAGCCATGGCTTCAGACCCTTTTGGACAACTTGATCGAACCCGTGCGGCGTTTGTTTGTATGTTATGACATTTGCCAGCGCGCGTCAATCACGGGCAGGTGTTCCCCGCGACGACAGCACGATCCCCCCGACGATCAGCACAAACGCGGCCAGGTGGTAGGGCTGCGGCCATTCACCCAGAAAAGCGGCTGACATCAGGGCGGCGAACAGCGGCGTGAGGTTGGCAAAGAACCCCGCCACATTGGGCCCGACGCGCTGCACGCCGAGTGCCCAGCTGCGATAGGCGAGGATGCCTGGGCCGATGGCAACGTAGAGCAACGCCGCTGCCAGAGCCCAGCCCCATTGCGTCATGGCTGCACCGGCGCCCCACTCCACAGCGGCAAAACCGCCCGACCACACCAGGCCGAAAATCATCTGCGCCAGCAGAAATGCCGCCCAGTCCAGGCGCACACTGGCCGGCTCGGTGGTGCGCAGCAACAGCCAGCTGTAAAAGGCCCATGACAGGGTCGCCAGCAGCATCAACACATCTCCTGGCACCAGCCGCAAGGCCAGCAACTGCGTCCACTGACCGTGGCTCAGCACCAGGCCGACCCCGGCGATGGACAGAATGGCGCCACCCACCTGGCGCCGTGTGATGGGCGCATCAAAAAACACATGTCCCACGGCCATCATCCAGATCGGGGTGCTGGCGCCGACCAGTGTCACGTTGATCGGGGTTGACGTCTGCAGTGCCGCATACTGGAACGCGTTATAGAGGCCGACCCCGAGCAGACCGAGCAACGCATAACGCCGCCAGCAGGCCCACAGGGGGCTGCCCGGGCGCAGTACCGGCCATGCCAGCGGCAAAAGAATGACAAAGGCCACCGCCCAACGCAGAAAGTTGAGCAACAATGGCGAAACCTGGTCGCCCACCAGGCGACCCACCACGGCGTTGCCGGCCCACAGCAGCGGCGCAACGGTCAGCAGTGCGGCGGTCGCCGCGCTCAGAGTCTGGCGCATGGACCGATCCGGTGCGGCCTCGCGGGCTGGCTACAACACATCGCGCAGACGCAAGTCGCCCAGTGGCAATTTGTCCCACACCGCAGCGGTAGCCTCGGCGCGACGCAGCAACACCCGGTGCACCAGGGGCTCCAGTGGCGAGTGGTCAGGGTCCGCCAGCAGCACAAAACGCGCCTCCTGCTGGCCAGCTTGCGGGTCGACCCGGGCCACCCAGTCCACCGCAAGCAGCGCGTCCAGCGCCACTTCCACACCCAGGTGGCTGACCTGCATGGCGTTGGCCAGTTGCGGGATGGTCATCCCCTTGTGGCTGCCGCGCCTGGCCTGGTGCAAGGCCTGCAGCGTCTCCAGGCACAGCTGAAAAAGCCAGCCGGCACCCAGGTCGCGGCGCACCACACCCGACAACAGGCTGGGCAGATAGGCCGTGACCACTGCGCCCAGCAAGACAATCACCCAGGCCAGATAGATCCACACCAGCAGGATCGGCACGGTGGCAAAGGTGCCGTACACCACGGAATAGGTCGGCACCTTGACCAGATACAACACCAACACCGAGCGCGCAAGCTCGATCGCCGTCGCCACAAACAGGCCACCGGCCCAGGCATGGGCCCAGCGCACCCGGGTGTTGGGCACAAAGTGGTACATCGCGGCCACCGCCGCGGCCAGCATGACGTACTGCACCACATCGAGAAGCAGCCCGACGCCACCGGGCAACACGCCTACCAGCCCCTTGGACGCCGACAGCGCAAACGAGGTCAGCGCCACGCTGCCGCCCAGCAACAGAGGCCCCAGCGTCATGCCGGCCCAATACACCAGCAGCCGCTGCGCCAGTGGTCGTGGCCGACGCACGCGCCAGATACCGTTGAGCGTGCGGTCGATGGTCATGACCAGCGCCAGCGCGGGACTGAACAGCAACACCACCCCCAGCGTGCCGAGGCGGGTTGCCTGGCCGGCAAACTGCGTCAGGTAACCCAGCACCTGGCGCGCGATGTTGTCGGGCACCAGACTTGCCACCAGCCACTTTTGCAACACCAACTGGACCTTGCCGAACATCGGAAAGGCCGTGAAAACTGCCAGTGCCACGGTGATGAAGGGCACCAGCGCGATGGTGGTGGTGAAGGTGAGGCTGCCAGCGGTCAAACCCAGTCGATCATCCCGAAACCGCTCGCGCAGCGTGCGCGCCGTACTGCGCCAGGGGAAATTTGCCACGCCGTTGAGCAGCGCAGCGATATTCAGGGTCATTGCCATGGCCGGTATGATGCCATTGACCATGCAAGAGACCGATCCGGCCGTCGCCCTGACCCGCAAACTCGCCGTCGGCAGCCTGCTCGCCATGCTGCTGCTGGGACTGGCCTGGGAGCTCTGGCTGGCGCCGTTGCGCCCTGGCGGCTCCTGGCTGGTGCTCAAGGTCTTGCCGCTGTGTATCCCGCTCGCCGGCCTGCTGAAAAACCGCATGTACACCTACCGCTGGCTCAGCCTGCTGGTGTGGCTCTACTTCACCGAAGGTGTGGTGCGCGCCTGGAGCGACAAGGCGCCCGGCTCCTGGCTGGCACTGATCCAGGTGGTTCTGTGTGTGGTGCTGTTTGTCGCCTGCGCCCTGCACGTGCGCCTGCGCCTGCGCAACGCCGCGCTCGCCGTGCAGGCGCTCCCCCAGCAGGTCTGAGCGATTTGGACGCCGCCACATCCCGCTTGCTCGATTCCTTGCGCAGCGCCATCGGTGCGGCCAACGTGCTGACACGTGACAGCGGCGGCGCCAACCTGGCCCCGTGGGAACAGGACTGGCGCCAACGCAGCAATGGCCATGCGTTGGCCGTGCTGCGGCCTGCCAGCACGGCCGAGGTGGTACAGGTGCTGCGCCTGTGCATCGCACAGCAGGCGGCAACCGGCATCAGCCTGGTGCCGCAGGGCGGCAACACCGGCATGGTGGTGGGCTCCACGCCGGATCACAGCGGACGGCAAATGGTGCTCAGCCTGCAACGCATGACCAGCATTCGGGACATCGATGCCGCCAACCTGACCATGACCGTGGACGCCGGATGTGTGTTGCAGAACCTGCAGCGCGCGGCGCAGGACGCGGGGCTGCTGTTTCCCCTCAGTCTGGCCGCCGAAGGCAGCTGTACCATCGGCGGCAACCTCGGCACCAATGCCGGCGGCACCCAGGTGGTGCGTTACGGCAACACGCGTGACCTGTGTCTGGGGCTGGAAGTCGTCACGGCGCAGGGCGAACTCTGGGACGGTTTGTCGGGCCTGCGCAAGAACAACACCGGCTACGACCTGCGCCATCTTTTCATCGGCTCGGAGGGCACGCTGGGCATCATCACCGCCGCCACCATGAAGCTGGTACCCAGCCCGGCGGCGCAGCTCACTGCCTGGGCCGCCGTGCCGTCGCTCGATCATGCGCTGGCTCTTCTCGGTCTGGCACAGCGCCACCTGGCGAGCGGCCTCACCGGCTTCGAGGTGATGGGGCAGTTTGCCCTGTCGCTGGTGGCCAGGCACCACCCGCAGCCCGCCATTCCGCTGTACGGCGACACCCCGTGGTGTGTGTTGCTGGAGAACTCGGACCATGAGTCCGAGAGCCATGCCCGGGAGCAGTTCGAACAGCTGCTGCAGGCCGCCATGGAGCAGGGTTGTGTGACCGACGCGGTGGTGGCCGGGAGCCTGGCGCAGGCGCAGCAGTTGTGGCGTATCCGCGAAAACATCCCGCTGGCGCAGGCCACGGAAGGGCTGAACGTCAAACACGATATCTCGATTCCGATATCGCGCATTCCCGAGTTCGTGCGTACCACCGACGCCCTGCTGCAGCGCGCCCTGCCCGGTGTACGTCTGGTCAATTTCGGCCACCTGGGCGATGGCAACCTGCACTACAACGTGCAATGCCCGGACGGGGCCGATGGCAAGGCGTTCCTGATCGAGAACGAAACCATGATCAACACCATCGTGTTTGACTCGGTGACACGCTTCGATGGGTCGATCTCCGCCGAACATGGCATAGGCAGCCTGAAGGTCGACAAACTGCCAGGCCACAAATCGGCCGTCGCGCTGGACCTGATGCGCGCCATCAAACGCGCCCTGGACCCGACCAATCTGATGAATCCGGGGCGCGTGCTGCGGGTGTGATTTCGGGTTGGATGCCGATCTAATTTCGGCATCATGCATGGGCAAATTCGGTTCTTGCGTGTACACGCCGGTGTCATCAGAATAGTCCGCACAAACACCAACTCCAGGAGAATTTGATGCGCGATTCTGCAAACCTCACGCGGCGCCGCCTGATCGGTGCCACGGCCGCCGCCGGCATTGCCGGACCGGGCGCCCTGTTGTCGATGGAAGCCTTTGGCCAGGGCCGGGCCAAGGTCAACATGCAGCTTGGCTGGATCGCGGGCGGCAACCAGATTGGCGAAGTGGCAGCCAAGCAGCTTGGTTATTACGCCACGGAAGGCATCGAGTTTGCCATCCAGCCGGGTGGGCCGAGCATCGATGGCGTGGCCATCGTGGCCTCCGGCCGCTGGGAGGTCGGCCAGGTGTCAAGCAGTCCGTCCAACATGCTGGCGGTGTCGCAGGACCTGCCGATCAAGGTGTTTGCCACCGGTTTGCAGCAGCACCCCTACACCTTCTTTTCGCTCAAGAAAAATCCGATCCGCACACCGAAGGACATGGTGGGCAAGAAGATCGGCATCCAGTCCACCGGCCTGGTGTTGCTGCGTGCGCTGCTGGCCAAGAACAAGATCGACGAAAAGTCGATGACCATCATTCCGATCGGTGCCGACATGACACCGCTGCTCACCGGCCAGGTCGACACCGTCACCGGCTGGCAGACCAACACCACGGCGCTCAAGCCACTGGGCGCCGAGCGGGTCGACTTGCGCCTCTGGGACACCGGAGTGCGCCTGTACGCCCTGCCCTACTACGCCACCAACGACATGATCCAGAGGCAGCCCGACACGCTGGTGCGCTTCCTGCGTGCCACGGCGCGCGGCTGGGCCTATGCCAACAAGAACCGCGATGCGGCGACCGACATGCTGATCAAGGAGTACCCCAACCTCAACCGTGCGGACGAACGCGAAGCGGTCGACTCGCTCATGAGTTATGCCTACAACACCAACACCTTCAACAACGGCTGGGGTGCCATGGACCGTGCCGTATGGCAAGACCAGATCACCCAATACGCCGATCTCGGCCAGTTCACCAAGCGGGTGCCCAAGGTCGACGAGGTGATGACCATGGACAT
>JANOTG010000616.1:0-4290 GCA_031416215.1 Betaproteobacteria bacterium | reverse complement strand
AGCTTGTTGGCGTCGGCCTGGTTCGCGCTCACGAGTTCGAAGACGCTGTGGGCGTCCGCTCGCTTTTGCCGGCAAACCAGGCCGTAGCCTTTGCCAAGATGTCGCGCTCCATCTGCACCTGGCGCAGTTGGCGGCGAAGGCGAACAAGCTCTTCGCGCTCGGGCGTACTCAGCCCCTCTTTGCCGCGCAACGCTTTACCCCGGTCACGCGCGTCCTGCGCGATCCAGGTGGCTATGCTTTGCGCCGTGGGGCCGAACTCGCGCGAGAGTTCGGCTGGCGTTCTGCCGACGCGCGCCAGCTCGACGATTTGCTGGCGAAACTCCACCGGGTACGGTGGCTTTGATTTGGGCATTTCGGACTCCTTCTTCCATAACAGTAAGGTGTCCGTGAAAAAGGGTCAACTTCACTATGTCACTGGGTGGGCGACTTGATGGCGGAACTTGAGCATCGTGGTGGCGTCAGGCACCGGCTCGCGCCCCAGGTCAATGCCTACGAAGCGGCGCAGGCTGGCGCTGTCGTACAGCGCTTCCTCGCAGGCCTCGTCGGCCAGGTTGAACCAGTGCTGGATGAAGTGGATGCGCAGCATGCGCTCCAGGCCGATGGGCGGGCGCCCACCGACGCCCTTGGGGTAGTGCGGTTGAATGACTTCACACAGCGCAGTCCAAGGTACGATCTTGTCCATCGTCGCCAAGAACTCATCGCGCCGCGTGGGTTTGCGAAATCGCTCAAAGCCTGCGCTTTGATCGGCCGCCGTCGCAAGGGTCTGTTGTTTCATCGATCTATAACGCACCACGTCGATTGGCGTGGACCTTTTTCAGTGAATCCTTAGACTGTTTCACGGTGGTTGAGCTTTCTTGGCTTTGCGGTTGTTGATGTCAGAACCCACATTCTGCGGGCCCTGACGGCTTCAACCACCAACCTCAACCTTCAACTATGAATGGGACATCGTCCGTCGCACCGTGTAGAAAACCCCGTAAGGAAAGCGCGGCAGCAACGTTCTTCGGATTCCGGACAATACTTCCGTGTACAACAAAGGCGCCTGTTCCAGCCTTCTCAGTTGAAGCTCCAGCGCCGCCTCATATTCGGAGCCCAAACCCTGACTTTGGGCCTCGTACCACTCGTGTGCCTCACCTACCTCGCGAACAGCTCGGCCGGAGAATTTCAGGCGGTACGCCACGATCCGTTTTTCAGCCTGTCTTTGACTTGTTCCCATGCATACCCTGCTTCGGGGTCGCGCTCAAAATCGACCAGGCGTGCAGCGAGATCAGATTTGAGTTCTGGAGATACCCTCTACAGTCTGGGGGAAGGCCGCGACGCTTTCCCAGATCAATTCGACCAGTCGTATCCGCTCCTGCACTGGCAGCGCAAGAATATCGGCAACTGAAATTTGTGTCATGGAAACAGGTTACCACGAACTCCAAGTGCGCGTTAACGCCGCCGCTCAGCCGACGCCGAAGGCGGTCGGATGCAGCGGCCTGTTATGCCTCATTGCTGCCACGCCTACTTGCCCGCTACCGCCAATAGGGCTTTTGGATTGGTACGCGCAATCGTGAGCAAGGTACGCGCCGCGCCACTCGGCTGCTTACGCCCTTGCTCCCACCCCTGAAGCGTGCGGACCGAGACGCCCAAAAGCGCAGCAAATTGAGACTGGGACATGCCAGTGCGCTCTCGCGCCTCGACTGCAGGTGAGAAGACCACCTGAGTTTTCCCGGCCTTCATTTGCCGCACGGACTCCAGCAACTCGGCGGCCAGATCACGTTTCGACTCATACGCCTTGAGCTGCGCGTCAGTAAGTGGTTTAGCTTTCGAGGGCACGACGATTCTCCTTCAACTTTGCGCCGGTCAGGTTGTCGGTTTTTGCCTTCGCGTACAGCGTAAGAAGCACGACTTCTTCCTCTGCTAAACGCGTGAAGTAAATAACGCGAACACCTCCCGACTTACCGGTACCAGCCCTACGCCATCGGACCTTGCGGATACCGCCCGACTCAGGCACTACATCTCCGGCCTCCGGGTGAGCAGCGATACACGCCGCAAACTCGCCCCGTTCATCCTCGCTCCAGTACATTGGCCATTGCTTTTGAAACAGAAGCGTCTCGACAACCGTGAGCATGCCGCAACTATACTCCTAAGGCGCATATCTGTCGAGCGAAAATCATGAGGCCTAACGAGGCTGTAAACAAACCCCAATTTCACGCCGCCGGCCACGCGCTGCAGCGCCTCTTGAGGCCAGGGTCGTCGTCGTTGCGTAAATTGAAGTCTGAAGGCGCGTCACGCCGCCATTGTGCCCATGATGGCGCGTTTCGGGGGCCTGTTGGCCCCCTCTTTTGCCCTTACCCGCGCCACCCGCTGTGGGCCAGCTTCTCGATGTTGTGCACCATGCAATACAGGTGCCACTGTGCGTTGACCTTCTCGCGCCCGCGAAAGTTCAGCCGGGTGAGCCGCTTGTTGTGGCGGATGTTGCCAAACACCGGCTCCACCGTGCCGATGCGCTGGCTATACAGCTGTCGCCCCTTGACCGAGTCGATAGCGCTACGCATGCGCTCGCTGGGGTTGTGCGGATTCTTGGCTCTCGGCTCGAACCGGCTCACCTGCTTGCCTCGTTCGCTGCGCTCACTCTTGAGGCATTGGCCACGCAGCTTGCACCGCTGGCAATCGCTCGCCTTGGCCGTGAACACCTGGTAGCGCAGACCGATACGGGTCGTGTAGACGCTGCCCGGGCTGTGCAGCGTCTGGCCCGCCGGACAGATACACGTGGTGTTGTCGTCGTTGAATCGAAAGTCCTCAGGGCGGAACAACTTCACAGGCCTGGTGTGCCCGTTGTTGCCCTGCACCGTGGGCTGCTTGTCGTACAGCACGTCGTCCGTGGCTTTGTGCTTGCCCTGGTCTTCGAAGCGTTCGTCGCGCTGACGCATCTGGTTGTCGGCGATCAGCGCGGGGATGGAGCATTCCAGGAGTTGCGCCACATTGGCGTCGCTGTGGTATCCCGCGTCCGCCGTGATCAGTGTGTGTGGCACGCGGCAGGCGTCAGTCTGAGCGATCATGGGCAGCAGCATGGACTGCTCTGAGCCTGAGCCGATCACGTCGGCCGCCACGATGATCTGGTTCGCACTGTCCACCGCAGCCTACGCCGCGTAGCCCTGGATCACGCCCTTGCTGGTGGCCATCTTCGCGCTGTCGGGGTCGGTGATGTTGGTCTTGAGTTCCTGCCCCTTACGGTTCAGGCGCGCAGCCTGCGTGGCCACGAACTCCCGTGTGCGCTGGGCCTCCTTGCGCAAGGCGTCCACGCGGGCCTGGCGTTTGGCATCGAGTGCTTGCTCTTGCGTGGCGTTGTCCTGGCTCTGGTGCAGATCGACGATCTTGTCGGCGGCCTTCTCCAGGCGGCGGGCGCGCTGGCGCAGTTCTTCGTGGGTGCCGCTGCGCTCCTTGCTGGCATTGGAGGGCAGCTTCACCCCGTCGATGGCGAACATCTCGCGCCCGATCAGGCCCTGCGCGTCGCAGGTCATCAGCACCTGGGCAAACAGCGGCTTGATCTGCGCGCCCAGGGCGCTGACGAACTTGGCTATGTGGGTGTGGCTGGGCTGGCTGTCGCCGCTGATGGCGATGAACTGCACATTGCGCACACAGGCCCGCTCGATGGCGCGGCTGGAGATCAAGCCTTGGCTGTAGCCAAGCAACACCACCTTGAGCATCACACGGGGGTCGTAGGCGCTGGCGCCCACCTCGTCGTTCTTGAACTTGGCGTCCATCGCCGAGAGGTCGAGTTCGTGATCGACCAGGTAGTCCAGTGCAAATGCAAAGCTGCCAGGCACGATCTGTTCGGACAACACCACCGGCAGCAGCAGGCTGTGGCGTTCTTGGGGTTTGTAGCGGGCCATGGGATTGCAGATTCGTTGCGATCCAGGTGCAACGTTTCTGGCATGACTGCGGTCGACCGGCATGGCTGGCTCGGGGAGGTTTATTTACAGCCTCGACGCCGCCGCTCAGCCGACGCCGCAGGCGGTCGGATGGAGCGGCTGGTTAACCCTCAGACTGGCGGATGGACTCAACTGACAGATCAATATCGAGTTCGGGCCAATACAGATGATTCTGGCTCGGCCACTCAACGTGTGTAAGTTGCTCAATTGTCGCCCGCTTGAACCAAGGAAACTCTGCTGCGTATTCCGGTCATCGTGACCGCTGATTCCGGTGGATCGTGACCGGTCGCGCAGCGTGGTGAGTTGCGCGTTCAAATTGTAGGTGTGCCGGTCACGATGTCTGGGTATTGGGGTCCTTCTTGATGTTTTTGGGCTT
>JANOTG010000615.1:0-1592 GCA_031416215.1 Betaproteobacteria bacterium | reverse complement strand
GCGCGATCGACACCATGCCCGAAGCGGCCTCGATCTGCACCTGGCCGCCACGCGCTACCGCCTGCTGCGGGTCGGCGCCAGCCATCGCACGGGCACCCACCAGGGCAGCACCATCGAGTGTGATGTTGCCGCCCTGTGCGCCGATCGTCACGCTGCCACCGGCGGCGGCACCATCCGCCAGTGTGCGGCTACCCGCCCCCAGCGTCAGGTTGCCCTGCGCCTTGAGCACCAGTTTGCCACCGTCGCGCGCCAGCGTCTGGGCCTGTATTACGCCCGAGTGCGTCAATGTGCCCGCGAAAACCCCCACGGCCCCGGCACTGAGATTGCCCAGATTGAGCACCTGATTGCCGTTGTTTTGCACGGTAAAGGTGATGTCGTTCAGGTTGCGCCCGGTGATTTCGACCACTTCACCTGCCGCCAGCACGATATTGCCGCCCTGGCTGCTGATGGCAGCCGTGCCATCCACACCGATATTCGGCGCCACCAGGTAGACATCGCCATTGCCGGAGCTGATGCGCCCCTGGGCCTGAATGTCACCCGCTGCGCCCTGGCGCGCAAAACGCTGCCGGCCAGCCTTGAAGTCGTCGTCGCTCAGAGACAGGGTGGAGGCCACAAAACCCTGCGTGTCGATGATGCTGCCAGCGCCAAACACGATGCCATTGGGGTTGATCAGGAACACGCGGCCATTGGAGCCCAAGGTGCCGTCGATGCGGCTTTGCAGGTTGGGATTCTGCGTCTGCACCCGGTTCAACACCGCACTGGCGGCGTTTTGTTGCTGGAAGTAGGTGGTCTCGCCGGCCTTGATCGAGAAACTCTGCCAGTTGATGATGGCGCCCGGAGTGTTGGTCACCGTGAGCTTGTTGCCCTGGGTTTGCAGGCTGACCTGGCCGTTGGCCACCTGCGCTCCGGTGGGATTGGCCTGCACCAGCTGCGGCGCTACACCGTAGATAGCAGACAACGCGGCGACCAGGGCGCGGCGGCGAAAGGTGGGCGTGAATTGCATGGGCTTCTCCTTACGACAGCGGCCGACCGGCGCGTTCGATTTGCGCGCCGTAACCCGGCTACCGGATTGGGTCACACTTTTGCACCATTGTCCATGGTTCGTAACAGTTTGCCGCACAGAAAACAACAGATTGAAACCCGGATAATCCCGCTGCATGAACCCCCTGCTGAGTCTGCTGCACCCCTACCCATTCGAGCGGCTGCGTCAGTTGTTCGCCGGCACCACGCCCAACCCGGCCCTGCGTCCGATCAGCCTGGGTATTGGTGAGCCGAAACACGCAACACCACCGTTTATCGCCCAGGCCATCGCAAAATCCGCCAACGCCATGCCCAGCGGCCTGGCGGTGTACCCTGCCACCGCCGGAGAGCCTGCCCTGCGCCGGGCTTGCTGCGACTGGCTACAGCGCCGTTATGGCCTGGTACTGGACCCTTCCAGTCAGGTATTGCCGGTGAACGGCTCGCGCGAGGCGCTGTTTGCGCTGGTGCAGACCGTCGTCGACCCCGGGCCGACTGGCCGCTCCATCGACCCGCACACGGCGCCGCTGGTGGTATGCCCCAACCCGTTCTACCAGATTTACGAGGGTGCCGCA
>JANOTG010000614.1:0-1727 GCA_031416215.1 Betaproteobacteria bacterium | reverse complement strand
TTCAATGGCTCGGTGGAGGACGTGAATTACGACAAGAGCAAGGTGCGCGTCGCGGTCACCATTTTTGGTCGCTCCACACCGGTCGAGCTGGAGTTTTCCCAGATCGAGAAAACGTGAGTTTCGATAAAACGTGAGTTTCGGCAAAACGTGAGTTTCAGCAAAACCTGAGTTTTGATGGGTTCGCGCTATTCGACTCGGCGCGAATGTTGCAGAAGAGTCGTTAACCCCGGGGAGCCGGCGGCCGCAGCACAAGCTGATGGCCCTGGCGTCATCACCCGCAAGGAGAGCAAGATATGGCGAAAAAAATCGTCGGTTTTATCAAGCTGCAAGTACCGGCCGGAAAGGCCAACCCATCACCGCCGATAGGGCCGGCTTTGGGTCAGCGCGGCCTGAACATCATGGAGTTCTGCAAGGCTTTTAATGCCCAGACCCAGGGTGTCGAGCCTGGGCTGCCGCTGCCGGTGGTCATCACCGCGTTTGCGGACAAGAGCTTCACCTTCATCATCAAGACGCCTCCGGCGACCACCTTGATCAAGAAGGCCATCAAGCTGGACAAAGGTTCGCCGAAGCCGCACAGCGACAAGGTCGGAAAGATCACGCGGGCGCAACTGGAAGACATTGCCAAGGCAAAAATGAAGGACCTGACCGCCGCCGATCTGGACGCTGCAGTTCGTACCATTGCCGGTTCTGCGCGCTCCATGGGCGTCACTGTGGAGGGTGTGTAAATGACCAAGCTCACCAAAAAGCAAAAGGCCGCTCCGGTCAAGATCGACAGAAACAAGCTGTATCCGCTGACCGATGCCCTGGGCATGGTCAAGCAGTGCGCAACTGCCAAATTTGACGAATCCATCGACGTTGCCGTGCAACTCGGCATCGATGCCAAGAAGTCAGACCAGGTCGTGCGCGGCGCAGTCGTGTTGCCCAACGGCACCGGCAAGACCAAACGCGTCGCGGTTTTCGCGCAAGGCGCCAAGGCCGAGGAGGCGCGGGCAGCCGGTGCCGATATCGTCGGCATGGACGACCTGGCGGCACGCGTCAAGGCGGGTGACATGCCATTCGATGTGGTGATTGCCGCCCCGGACGCCATGCGCATCGTCGGTACGCTGGGTCAGATTCTGGGCCCGCGCGGCCTCATGCCCAACCCCAAGGTTGGTACGGTGACACCCGATGTGGCGACTGCGGTGCGTAACGCCAAAGCCGGCCAGGTGCAGTTTCGTGTCGACAAGGCCGGCATCGTGCATTCGACGATCGGCCGTCGTTCGTTCGACACCGACAAGCTGCAGGGCAACCTGACAGCGCTGATCGAAGCCTTGACGAAAGCCAAGCCGGCCTCGAGCAAGGGCATTTATTTGAGGAAGATCGCCGTCTCCAGCACGATGGGTGTGGGTGTCCGGGTGGATACCCAGTCCCTGAATGCCTGATGGCTCTGGCGTGAGTGGAAATTCCGGTCGTCCGAAAGGGTGACCAGATGTGGTGGGCTGGTGGTGCTGCAGGGCACCGTCGGGCCATCCAAGACCGTTGGTGTGCTGAGGCAGCACTTAATCAGTGAAAACCAACGCAGATGGCGATCCCGCTGCAAGAGGATGTTGTCCCCGAACAGTTGGTCGCTGCAGTGTGGCGTACCGGACTCTGGCCAGATGCCCGCATCGGCAGGGCCGGTACAAACAGAAGGAGTAGACCTTGAGTCTTAATCGCAGTGAGAAAGAAGCCGTCATCAGTGATGTGAC
>JANOTG010000613.1:0-3495 GCA_031416215.1 Betaproteobacteria bacterium | reverse complement strand
GTTCTGGAGGGCTTGCCAGATCACCAGGTCGTGGTCGTCGCGAAGATGCACCACGCGATCGCGGACGGTGTTGCGGCGTCCGCTCTGCTGGCCAACGTCATGGATGCCGCGCAGCGCCCACCGGCCGTGGCCCGGCCGATCGAGCCGACTCCGTCGCGCCCTCGGCTGCTGATCGACGCGCTGGTCGGGCAGGTGCGCCAGCTGCTGCATCTGCCCGGCCTGCCCGGAACCGACGCCGCTGATGCTCTGGGCATGGCCATCACGCATGCACATGCCGGACGGGGATTGGCGCTGCGGGCGCGGGCAGGGCTGGGCCAGGGGCGCTGACTGGTACGCGGGCGGCGACTGCGCCCGTGCGTCAATGCCGCAGCAACTGCCCATCGGTGGACAGCGCTTGTGGCACATGCTGCGGCACCACCAACTGGCCCATGGCATTCGGGATGGCCTCGATCTGCACCACCGGTGCTGCGCCCCGCACACCACCGAAGATGGTGGCAAAGGCCGAGTCGGCGGCATCTCGCCCGGTGCCAAAACGCACAAAACCCATGGGTATGGCAACCCCGGATGCATCGAAGATGTACCAGCGGTCTCCCAGATAGACCTCGACATAGGCGTGAAAGTCGGTGGGTCCCAACGCCGGGTCGGCGCCGTAGTCGATGCCGGTGGCGAACCGGGCCGGAATATTGATGGCGCGGCACAACGCGACCATCAGGTGGGCGAAGTCGCGGCACACGCCGACTTCTTCCACCAGCGTGTCCACCGCCGTGGTGTTGCCGGTGGACGAATTGGAGCGAAACGTGACACGGTTCATGACCCAGTCGCGAATCGCCTGCACCCGGCTGTAACCTTGCCACAGGTGGCCAAACTCCTTGACCGCCAGGCGGTGCAGCCGGTCGGACTGGCAATACCGGCTGGGATAGAGGTAGGGCAGCACCTCGCCTGGCAGGTTGGCCACCGCGACCTCGGCAATCTGCTCCGGCTGCGCGACGTAATGGTCCAGGTCCACGGTGGCGTCGTAACGCACCGTGAGCGGGCCGCCAAATGCCTTCAGGCGCAGATACCGGGTGTGCGTGACCGGGTCGGTGTACAGATTGGGGACCAGTGCCTGACTGATGTCGAGGGTCTCGCTGACCACGATCTGGTGCGCCGTTTGTGCGGCGTGGATATTGAAGATGAAGTCGCTGCCCGGTGCGTCGATCTCGTATTGCAGCACGATGGAAAATTTCAGGCGGACCATGTTGCGCTCGCAGGGTGGGAAGCCACCGACGACGCGCGGAGCCGCGGCGACCAGAAGCTCATGGTCGCGCTGAATTATCGACCGCTGGCGCAGCTTCTACTGTGCGGTGGCGTACATAGCTGGGCGCACCGGACGCCACGGTGCTAGGCCACACGCTCCATGATCAGGACCAGGAAAAAAAGCAGGGCCGCAATCAGTGTCCACTTCAGGATGACCCAGCCGAAACGCTTGTAACGCGCCTGCCCGGTGCCGGCGTAAAACGCGAACGACACTCCGGCGCACAGCAGCAGCATGAGGATCAACCAGCGGGCCAGCAGCATGTCGGTATGCCCGTTGGTGTTTCCGACTACCAGGCTGGCGCGAGTTCGGCGAAGCCCTGCGGCGCCGCCGCCGCGTCGTCGAAGCTGACCAGTTCCCAAGCGTCCTTGCGCGCCAGCAGCGCACGCGCCAGCAGGTTGTTCAAGGCGTGCCCGGAGCGAAACGCGCTGTAACTCGCCAGCAGCGGCCGGCCCAGCATGTACATGTCGCCGATGGCGTCCAGTATCTTGTGCTTGGCAAACTCGTCGTCGTAACGCAGGCCCTCGGAGTTGAGGATCTTGTAGTCGTCCATCACGATGGCATTGTCCAGCCCGCCGCCCAGGGCCAGACCGTTCACCCGCATGGTTTCGACATCGCGGGTGAAACCGAAGGTGCGTGCACGCGCGATGTCGCGCGAGTACGAACCCAGGCCCATGTCGAATTCCACCCGTTGCCCTGTGGAGTCCACCGCCGGGTGGCGGAACACGATCTCGAAACTCAGCTTGTAGCCATGGAACGGCTCCAGGCGCGCCCATTTCGTGTTGCTGCCTTCGCCCTCACGCACTTCGACAACTTGCTTCACGCGCAGGAACGAGCGCGCCGCATTCTGCCATTCGATCCCGGCACTTTGCAGCAGGAACAGGAAGGATGCCGCGGAGCCATCCAGTATCGGCACCTCTTCGCCAGTGATATCGACATACAGGTTGTCGATACCCAGACCACAACAGGCCGACATCAGGTGCTCCACGGTGGCGACCTTGACCGTGCCGTTGGATACGGTGGTGGCCATGCGTGTATCCGACACCGCACCCACCGACATCACGATGTCCACCGGCACCGGCAAATCCACCCGCCGAAATACGATGCCGGTATCAGGCGCGGCCGGTCGCAGCGTCAACTCGACCCGCTGGCCGCTGTGTACGCCGACGCCCACAGCGCGGGTCAGTGTCTTGAGGGTTCGTTGTTTCAGCACATTTCAATTTTAATGTCTGCGGAGGTGGTGAAGATTTCGTCGCGAGCGCGCCGAGGTCTGGTTGAGCAGCGCAACCGTACTTCTGTACGGTGAGCAGCGCAGACCGGAGATCGGCGGGCGCAGCAGAAAGATTCGCCGCCTCCGGTCAGTCGGCCTGCTTGCGGAGGAACGCCGGTATCTCGTAGTCGTCCATGCCGCCGCTGGACAGGGCGTCCACCTTGGCCGCGGCCGAAGTGCGACCGCGCCATACCGCCGGCGTGCCCAGGCTGCCGTAGTCGGGTTGGTGGTTGCCGCCATGGCCGCCCACGGGTGCGCCCGGGCCACCCTGCACCTGGTTGGTCAGTGTCGGCACGTGGAACGGCACGTTGTCGGTGCCGGTGCGAAGCACCTGCAGCGGCGGCGCGGTACGCCGTTGCTGCCCCTGCCGGCTCAGCCCGGTGGCGACCACGGTGACCCGGATATCGTCACCCAGATTGTCATCGTACGCCGTGCCGTAGATCACCAGCGCATCCGGCGAGGCAAAGGCACGGATCGTATTCATTGCCAGCTTCGATTCCGACAACTTGAGTGATCCCTTGCTGGCCGTGATCAGCACCAGAACGCCCTTCGCACCCGACAGGTCCACGCCCTCCAGCAAGGGGCAGGCAACAGCCTGTTCGGCGGCGATACGGGCGCGGTCCGGGCCGCCGGCCGTTGCGGTTCCCATCATGGCCTTTCCGGGCTCGCCCATCACGGTGCGCACATCCTCGAAGTCGACATTCATGTGTGCCGGCACGTTGATGATTTCGGCAATGCCACCGACGGCGTTCTTCAGCACGTCGTTGGCGTGGGCGAAGGCCTGATCCTGGGTGATGTCGTCACCCAGCACCTCCTCGAGCTTCTCGTTCAAGACGACGATCAGCGAGTCGACGTTGACCTCCAGTTCAGCCAGGCCGGTATCGGCGATATGCATGCGTCGCCCGCCCTCGAAGTCAAACGGCTTGGTGAC
>JANOTG010000612.1:0-3442 GCA_031416215.1 Betaproteobacteria bacterium | reverse complement strand
GAAGATGCTGGCGCTGTCGTTCCTGCTGCTGATCGGCGTGTTGCTGATTGCCGATGGTTTTGGTGTGCACGTACCCAAGGGATATGTCTACTTCGCCCTTGCGTTCTCGGTCGCGGTGGAGAGCATGAACCACTTTGTGCGACGGCGACGCCTGCGCAAGATCAAGAGCGCCTGAAACCGGCCTGTCACATCGCCATATTGGCCAGTTTCGCCGCAGCAGCTGCGAGGTCCGGCAGGTAGATGTTGAATTCGGCGTCCGTGGCCTGACGGCGCAGCGTGTCGATCAGCAACGCGAGCTCCACCCCGGAATCTCCACGACCGACCCGTGCCAGGGCGCGTCCCCGGCTGATCACAAAATCGGCCCAGGGCACCGATTCGGCGGCCGTGTAGGCAGCCAGTCTGTCGCAATACTGTTCCGCGCTGTCCCAGTGGCCGGCATTCAGGCTGGCCTGGATGGCGCAATCGTTGAAGACAAAATGGTTGTGACTCACCGAACCACCGGCCAACAACTGCTCGCCCCGCTCCAGCGCAGCGGCACGTTCTGCCGGGTCGGTAGCCAGTCGCGCCAGCAGCCCGTACAACTGCGGCCCGACAAATGGCAGTCCGTGCTCCCCGGCGGTGACAAAAGCACGATGCACATGCTCCCTGGCGATCGCGGTATCGCCAGCACGTGCCGCCAGCAAGGCGCGAAAAAACCAGTTCATGGCCTCGAAACGCGGGCTACCCATGCTGCGAACAATCTCGAGCGCGGCATCCAGGCTCTTTTCCATGTCGCGCCAGTTGCCGCGCATCCAGCCGTCCACGTTGGCCATCTGCGCCAGCGCCATCATCTCGCTGCGCCGGTGTTTCATTTGCCGCGCCAGCACCAGCGCGCGCTGGCACAACTCGATCGAGCCGCGTGCATCCATCATGTAGTACGAACACCAGCCGATCATCTGCAGATAAGCGATCTCCACACGCAAGAAACCCCGGGCGTGGGCGATCTCGACACAGCGCGTGATGTGCTCGTAACCACTGCGAACACGTCCCTGCGCGTAAAAGGCGTCGCCGATGCCGCCCAGCGCTGCAACTTCGGCCTCGGCAGACCCAGCCTCGCGCGCAAGGACCAGGGAGCGCTGGTGCTCCGCCATGCACTCACCGGTGCGGCCCAACGCAAACAACAGGTTTCCGCGCAGGCCGTGCAATTGCGCCAGAACCAGCGTCAATCCCGCCGCTTCGGCCAGCGGCTGGGCCTCAGCCAGCAGCACCAATCCGTCCGTGGCGCGATCCACCAGGCGCATCCCGGCCGCCATGGCGATCAGCGCCTGCGCCCGCTCACTGTCGGTGGTGGCGGCGTCCACAGCGTTACCGCTGGCCTCGATCGCCTCTGACAGTCGGCCATCCTCGAGCAACCAGCGCGAGCGCGCCAGCTTGAGCGGGAAGCAGGCGTCGCCGGCACTTGCCAGCTTGATGCCGCGCTTGACCAGTTTGAGCGCCTTGGCGTACTGGAACTGCGCCGCCAGCGCCTCGCTGGCACGCAGGTAGGTGGGCACGGCCCGTGGGTCCTCGGCGCGTTCAAAGTGTTCGGCGGCCAGCGCCACATCCGTGTCAACTACCCACTCGGCTGCCACCGTATGCAACTGGCGCCGCCGGGTAAGCAGCAGCGAGGCGTAGGCGCCGTCGCGGAACAAGGCGTGGCCAAACACCATGTCGTCAGCTTCCGGCCGCAGCAGGAATTGCTCCACCAGCAGCCGCGGGTCATACAGCGGGTCTGCCAACAGGTGGCGGATAGCGGCAATCGGCACCCGCTGGCCCCAGACCGCCGCCGCCTGCAAAGCGTTCTTGTCCTGTGGCAGCAAGCGGTCCATACGCGACTGGATCAGTGCCTGAATCGATCCCGGCAAACTTGCGGCGCCCTCGTCACCCGCATTGAGCAACAACTGCTCGAGAAACAGCGGGTTGCCCTCCGCGCGCTCGACACAACTGCGCAGCAGCACCTCCGAGATCGACGCCGACGCCGCGGCCAGCAACAGGGCATCCTCCAGCGGCAGCGGACCCAGGTCAATGCTGGTCACCGGCAGGCGGTGCAGCGCAGCGCGCCATTCGCCGGCGCTGGGGTCACCAGCAAAGCGCGTCGTCACCAATAACACCAGCGCCTGACGGCTGGTCAGGGCGCCCAGCGCCGCCACCTGTTGCAGCGTCCAGGCGTCAGCCCAGTGGATATCTTCCACCAGCAGCAACATGGGTGCGGCGGCACCCTCACGCCGCACCAGCTTGCACAGGGCTTCGAGCGCGCCGCGCTCACGGGCGCTGGTGTCGATCGCCGACAGCAATGACCTTATCTGTGCCGAGGCCGGAACATCCAGCAAGTCATACAGGAACGGCGCGCCACCGGCGACACCGTCAGACCCGTCCGCCTGATCGGCAATGGCCTGCGCTCGCGCCGCTTCATCGGCATCCGGCGCCAGACCCAGCAGACTCTGTGCCAGCATGCGCATGGCGTCGTGCCCGGTGTGCGCGCCGAAATCGAGCACCGTCGTGCGGTGGCAGATCAGGCCGCGCTCCAGCGCCACGTCCAGAAACTCCGCCACCAGCCGCGACTTGCCCATGCCCGGATCTCCGCGCACAAATACCAGGCGCCCACGCTGGCGCTCCAAACTGGCCTGCAGCACCGCTTCGAACTGTTGCATCTCCTCGGCGCGGCCGATCAGGGGCCGGCTGCCGGCGCGTGGCACCGTGCGCTGCGCCACGATGCGGTAGGGCAGCAGCGGGCGCTCCTTGCCTTTGACCTCGATCGCCTCTCCGGTAGTCGCGTCAAAGTAGTCCGACACCTGTTGCCAGGTTTGCGGGCTGACCACCACCTGCCCTGGCTCGGCCAGGCTGCGCAGGCGCGCGGCGGTATTGACCGTGTCGCCGGTCAGCGTGTAATCGCCAGAGCGCGAGTCACTCTTGCGCGCGATCACCAGCCCGGTCTGGATGCCGGTGTGCATGGACAGGTCACGGCCCAGCCGCGACGACAGGCCGGCAGCGATCTGGTCCACCGCCTTGTGCAGGTCCAGTGCTGCGGACACCGCACGCCGGGCATCGTCCCGCCGGGCCACTGGTATGCCAAACAAGGCCATCACCTCATCACCGACAAACTGGTTGACGCGTCCGCCATGGCGCTCCACCACCTCGATCGCCGCATGTTTGACCCGCGCCATGATGGCCTCCACCTCCTCGGGGTCGAAGGCCTCATTCAGCGCCTTATAACCTGTCAGGTCGCAAAAAACGACGGTGGCATGGCGCCTCTCGCCCTCGTCGGTGATGACGCCGCGGTTGCCGCCACCCGCTTCAGGGTTGTCGGGCTGCCTGGGCGCGGCGAGCAGGCGAGCCGCCTCTCCGCCCGATGCCACGGCATCGGAACTCAGCACCGCCCGCAACAGGCGCTTGCGGTCCCCCAGCGAGACCATGCCGAGCTCCT
>JANOTG010000611.1:0-2043 GCA_031416215.1 Betaproteobacteria bacterium | reverse complement strand
ATGGTGATGGGTGGCAGACCACGACGGATCCAGTCGGCCAGCTGGTTGATCGCTGTACGGATGACCCATTCGCCGATGGGCAGAATCAGCCCGGTGCTTTCGGCAATCGGTATGAAGTGTGATGGGGCGACGGCGCCAAGTTCCGGATGGTTCCAGCGCAGCAAGGCTTCGGCGCCCACAGTCTTGCCGCTGGCAAGCGCAATCTGCGGTTGAAAGTGCAGGCTGAGTTGCTCGCGTTCCAGTGCGCGGCGCAATGCGTTGCCGACCCGCAGCGCCGCTTCGGATTGCGTCTGGATCTCGGATGTGAAAAAGCAGAAGTTGTTGCGACCACCTTGTTTCGCCTGGTACATGGCCGAATCGGCGCTGCGTGCCAGGCTGTCCAGATCCAACCCGTCGCGCGGGTACAGCGCAATACCGATGGATGGCGTGACCGTCAGTTCATGGCCCTCGACCTGGAACGGTTCCAACGCCGCCTGCAGGAGTTTTCCGGCCAGATGCGCGGCGCCAGCAACATCGTTGCCGGGCAACAGCAGGATGAACTCGTCACCGCCAAGCCGCGCCACCGTGTCCTGCTCGCGCACCACGGCGCGCAGACGACGCGCCAGCTCCACCAGCACTTCGTCCCCCACCCGGTGCCCGAGCGAGTCGTTGATGTTCTTGAAGTGGTCCAGGTCCAGGAACATCAATGCCACCGGCTGCTGAGACCGACTGGCCAGGCTGAGTACCTGGTTGCAGCGCTCGGCGAGCAGGGCGCGGTTGGGCAAGCCAGTCAGCGTGTCGAAGTGGGCCAATTGCTGAATGCGCGCTTCGGCCTCGATCTGCTCGACAACTTTTTTTTCCAGGGCCAGAACGGTCTGGCGCAATTCGCCGGTGCGTTGCAGCACCAGCTGTTCCAGTTCATCGCGCGCCTGAAGCAGTGCCAGCTGCGCCTGTTTGCGCGCCGTGATGTCCATGGTGATCCAGATCGATCCCAGGTCGAGATTGCTGGAATCGATGGCCTTGGCCCGCACGTCGCAACAAATCGCGCTGCCATCCTTCCTGGCCAGCATCATCTCGCCCTGGAACGAGCGGCCCTCGGACAGTGGCGCATAACACCGTTCACCGGCGGCGCGCCAGTCTTCCTCACTCAGGTACCACTGGCGCGAGGAGCTGTCACGCAACTCGCCGGGCGCATAACCAAATAACTGCTCGAAAGCCTCATTACACTGGGTCACCTTGCGCTCGCGCAGGTACACGATGCCCACCATGGCGTTGGAGAAAATCAGCTGCTGTTGGGCCACTACCGCCTGCAACTCGGCCTGCGCAAGTTTATGCGCGTTGATGTCGTCCACGATCCAGATTGATCCGGCCTCGGTGTCATGCGGGTCCACCAGGGTGCCTGTGAGGTGGGTCCAGAACAACTGGCCGTCACGCCGCTTCATCAGCACTTCCCCCTTGTAGGCTGAGCCTGCCGCCATGACGGGATAAGCGGCGGCGCCGAGGTCATGGAACGCTGTTGCGTTGGGGTAAAGCGACTGGCTGGTCTGGCCCGCTATTTGCGCCGGATGCCCGAAGCCGTAAATGTCGGCAAACTGCTGGTTGCAGCGAACGATCTGGCGCTGCTTGATCAAGGCGATACCCACGCCGGCATGGTCCAGCACCAGCCGCAGCTCGCGCAATGTCTCGGCCGCAGGCTCCGTGGCAGCAGATTTGTCTATTTTTTCCATCGCCGTTTCCTGGGTCTGCAGTGTCTCATAGCTGCCATCCGGTTGGAAACGCACGCCTGGCGGGGCAAGCCGTCGCCGTTGCACGCTGCCCCCTGCGCCCTGCTTGCTGCGCTTGATAGACTGTCGTGGCCCGACCAACTGGAGTTCAAGCTGTGTTTGTCAATGAAGTTCGCATGATTTCTTCCATGGCCACCCGCGAGGTATTGGCCGAGTTGGCGGCGCAGTTCACAAAGGCCAGCGGTGTGGTCGTTCAGGCGCACAGTGCCGGCGGCGTGGACGTCGCGCGCAGGATTGCTGCTGGTGAGGACTTTGACGTGGTGGTGCTGGCCGGCAATAC
>JANOTG010000610.1:0-1899 GCA_031416215.1 Betaproteobacteria bacterium | reverse complement strand
GCTGCGTGCCGACCGCAGCGGCATCACCATGGTCAACATTGGCGTCGGCCCGGCCAATGCCAAGAACATCACCGACCATATCGCGGTGTTGCGGCCACACGCCTGGATCATGCTCGGCCATTGCGCCGGCTTGCGCAACACGCAGCAACTCGGCGACTACGTGCTGGCGCATGGTTACGTGCGCGAAGACCACGTGCTGGATGAAGAGCTGCCGCTGTGGGTGCCGGTCCCGGCGCTGGCAGAGATCCAGGTCGCGCTGGAGCAGGCGGTGGCCGAGGTGACCCGGATGAACGGCCCGGAGCTCAAACGCATCATGCGTACCGGTACCGTCGCCAGCACCGACAACCGCAACTGGGAGTTGTTGCCCGACAACGGCCCGCAGCGGCGCTTCAGCCAAAGCCGAGCGGTGGCGCTGGACATGGAGAGTGCCACCATCGCCGCCAACGGGTTCCGCTTCCGCGTGCCTTACGGCACCCTGCTGTGTGTCAGCGACAAGCCATTACACGGCGAAATCAAGCTGCCCGGCATGGCTGACCAGTTCTACCGCGAACGGGTCGATCAGCACCTGCGCATCGGTGTACGCGCCATTGAGCTGCTGCGTGAGCTGGGCGTGGACCAGTTGCACAGCCGCAAGCTGCGCAGTTTTGCGGAGGTGGCGTTTCAGTGACATCGACGCGGGCGCTGGCACCCGTGCTGCTGCAGGTGGAGCACCTGAGCAAGCGTTATGGCGACGCCACCGTCGTCGATGACCTGTCTTTTGCCATTGCCGCGGGCGAGTGCCTGGGGGTGATAGGGCCGAACGGTGCCGGCAAGACCACCACCATCCGCATGTGTCTGGGGCAGAACACGCCCGACGCCGGCCACATTCAGTATGCATTGCAGACGCCGGGTGAATTGACGCAGCAGATGCCCCGTGATGCCATGGTCATCAAGGCTTGTGTCGGGGTGGTAAGCCAGATGGATACGCTGGACCCGGACTTCAGCTGCTCCGAGAACCTGCTGGTCTATGGCCGTTACTTCGGTATGCGCGACGCGCAGATTCGCCAGCGTATTCCGCAATTGCTGGAGTTCGCCTCGCTGGGCCACAAGGCAGCGGCCAAACCGGGCGAGTTGTCGGGCGGCATGAAGCGCCGACTGAGCCTGGCGCGGGCCCTGGTCAATGATCCGCGTTTGCTTTTGCTCGACGAGCCGACTACCGGACTCGACCCGCAGGCGCGGCACCTGATGTGGGAACGTCTGCAACTGTTGCTGCAACAGGGCAAGTCGATTCTGCTGACCACGCATTTCATGGACGAGGCCGAGCGACTGTGCTCTCGCCTGCTGGTGCTGGACCATGGCCGCAAGATTGCCGAAGGTGCGCCGCGCGCCCTGATTGCCGAGCACCTGGAGCCGGACGTGGTGGAAGTGTATGGAGTGGGTGCAGCCGCGTTGCTGGAGTCACCGCTGCGCAGCATGGCGGCACGGGTCGAAGTCAGCGGCGAGACGGTGTTTTTCTACACCCAGGATGCACGCCAGTTGCTGCAGGCGCTGACCGCCTGGCCACAACTGCGAACCATGCACCGACCCGCCAACCTGGAAGATCTGTTTCTCAAGCTCACAGGGCGCCAGATCAGGGAGGACGGCTGAAATGAGCCATCTGCCTTTCGGACCTGGGATCGGAATCTCTCGTGTTGTGACCGTTTTCGGCCCATTCCGGTCGTTGGCATTACCGCTGGCGCGATGCCTTGTCCTGGGCCAGCGCGGCGGGCGTCCGCGCCGTTCTGCTTGCAGTCTCGCGCAGATGGTGTTGCAGCACACCATGGGGTTGGCGCGACCCCGGATGCGGGCGCGCGTGACTCTGTGGCATGCGCGAATACTTCCAGCAGACCGGCGCAGCCACCCGCCACGCCCGCATGGGTG
>JANOTG010000609.1:0-2134 GCA_031416215.1 Betaproteobacteria bacterium | reverse complement strand
GAGGCATGGTGCACTTCGGTCATGGCATAGGCCGAGCGGATTTCACCGGCCAGCAGGGGCTTGAGCCAGCGCTCCTTCTGCGCCGGCGTGCCCACCCGCTCCAGCACCTCCATGTTGCCGGTGTCGGGCGCGGAGCAGTTCATGCACTCCGAGGCCATCGGGCTGCCACCCAGAACCGCAGCGATGTAGGCGTAGTCCAGGTTCGACAGGCCATCACCGGTCTTGGCGTCGGGCAGGAAGAAATTCCACAGGCCTTCCTTTTTGGCCTGCTCCTTGGCGGCATTCAGCAGCTCCAACTGGCCGGGTGCGTATTGCCAACGCTCATCGCCGGTGCGGCCTTCGCCCAGTGCGTTGTACTTGGCGCTCATCGGCTCCACGGTCTGGGCGATAAAACGCTTGACGTGTTCGTACAGCGGCATGGCCTGGGGCGACATGCGCAGGTCATTCAGCGCGTCGCTCGGGTCCAGGCCGAAAGACGACGCGGGTTGTGTGGTTACGGGCATGTTTGTTGCTCTCCGGCAGGGCTGGGCCTCACAGTGAGGGCCAAAGACGCAGTGTCGGACCGCGGCATCGGCGGCGCAATCAGTTTGGCGACAGTGGACCCAGCGCCTCGCAACTGCGAACGAGCCGCTCGACGCGGGCTGGTCGGCCGACCAGCCTCTAACAGGCCCCAAACGGGTTGACGATACGAACGCCCGCCAGACTTTCCCCGGTATTCATATCCTCGCTCAACACGACGTCGCATCCGGCCGTCTGCGCCGTCGCGACGATGATGGCGTCGTAGAACGCAATGCTGCGTGTCTGGTGCAAATCCAGGGCGGCATGGATGATCGCCGGGGTAACCAGAATCACTTCAAATTGCCCGTACAGATCCAACTGGGCGCGCACATGCCGGGCTGGCAGATACAGCTTTTTCAGGGCAACGTTGCAATACTCTTGCAACACCTGTGTCGACAACACACCGAGGGCTTCGTCGTATAGCAGTTTGAGCAGGTCCAGCGCAACACGTTGTTTGACAGGGGCATCACTGGCCTCGGCATAAATCAGGACGTTGGTATCAATGAAACTGCGGGTAGCCATGGATCAGCGCGTGTTGGCTTCGTCGCGATCAAATTTCCAACCGTCCAACTTGGCACCGGACTGCAAACAACGCTCTTCGAACTCGGCCCATTGTTGGCCACGGCGGGCGCCGCCCGCAAGTTGTTCCAGATAGTCACGCACCACCTGGTTCAGGCTCTTGCCCATTTTTTGAGCCGCCTCCCGGGCTCGCGCTGCGACTTGTTCGTCCACCGACAACGTAATGTTCATGGCCGGACCTCTTTGTGATTATTCGCACATATTATGTGCGCACATCTCCAAGAGGTCAAATTGAAGCACATTGCCCAAACCGATACTGCCGCAAGAATACGGCTCCCAAGGCCCACGGCGTTCAGGTCATGGGGCCGCGGGCCCGGTGCGCTCGACGATCAGGCGGTAATGCTCGGGCCGACGGTGCAGCGCCATGTTGAAAGTGGTGTCGCGGTAGGAGCGGCCCAGCTCCAGATCACAACGCGCCACGATCACTTCGTCGCCACTGCTGCTGGCGCGCGCCACGATTTCGCCCGTAGGCGCAATGATGCAGCTGCCGGCAATCATGTCCACACCCTCCTCCATGCCGGCCTTGGCGATGCCAATGACCCAGGTGCTGTTCTGGTAGGCGCCGGACTGCATCGACAACTCGTTGTGGAACTGACCAAGCCGGTCGTGGTCGGGCGCGGCGGGGTGGTGCACCGGCGTGTTGTAGCCGCAAAAAACCATGTCTACGCCCTGCAATCCAAGTACGCGGTACGACTCCGGCCAGCGCCGGTCGTTGCAGATGATCATGCCGGCCACACCGCCAAAAGCGCGCCAGGCGCCAAAACCCAGGTCACCGACCTCGAAATACCGCTTCTCCAGATTCTGGAACGGCGTCTGCGGGCGGTGGTCGGAGTGGCCAGGCAGGTGGATTTTGCGGTATTTGCCGATGAGCTGACCAGCGGCGTCCACCAGGATCGCGGTATTGAAGCGGCGCTTGCGCCCGCTGGACATGTCGAGCTCGCAATACCCAAGGTGAAACCCCATCTGCAGCTTGGCCGCTTCGTCGAACAGCGGCTGT
>JANOTG010000608.1:0-36469 GCA_031416215.1 Betaproteobacteria bacterium | reverse complement strand
GCCACCCACAACTTGACTGGAGAACCTTTCGAAATGAACATCCTCACTCGCCGCCACGCCCTGGCCATGGCCGCCGCACTCGCCACCCTCACCCCCGGCCTTTCCATGGCGCAGGCCAAGCTCAAAGTGGCCGGCATCTATACCGTGCCGTTCGAACAGCAGTGGGCAGGGCGTCTGCACACCGCACTGAAGGCCGCAGAGGCGCGCGGCGACATCGAGTACAAAGCCAGCGAGAACGTCTCGAATGCCGACTACGAGCGCGTCATGCGCGAATACGCCACCGGCGGCAGCACGTTGATCGTCGGTGAAGCCTTCGCCGTCGAAGCTGCGGCCCGCAAAGTGGCCAAGGACTTCCCCAAGGTGTCGTTTCTGATGGGCTCGTCGGGCAAACCGCAGGCACCCAACTTCAGCGTGTTCGACAACTACATCCAGGAACCGGCGTATCTGTCGGGCATGGTTGCCGGCGGCATGACCAAGAGCAACAAGATAGGCATGGTCGGTGGTTTCCCGATACCCGAGGTGAACCGCCTGATGAACGCCTTCATGGCTGGCGCCAAGGAAACCAATCCGAAGGTCGAATTCAGCGTGAGTTTCATCAACAGCTGGTTCGACCCGCCCAAAGCCAAGGAAGCCGCGTTCGCCATGATCGACAAGGGCGCCGATGTCATGTATGCCGAGCGTTTTGGCGTCAGTGACGCTGCCAAGGAAAAGGGCAAACTGGCGATCGGCAACGTCATCAACACCCAAGACAAATACCCGGACACCGTGGTCGCCTCGGCCATGTGGCACTTCGAGCCGTCCGCCGACCGCGCCATCAAGCTGGCCAAGGAAGGCAAGTTCACGGCCGAAGACTACGGCCCCTACTCGATGATGAAGCACAAGGGCTCGTCGCTGGCGCCACTGGGCACGTTTGAGAAAAAAATCCCCGCCGACGTGGTAACCAAGATGCGCGCCAAGGAGA
The DNA here is from genome assembly GCA_031416215.1 of Betaproteobacteria bacterium. GTDB lineage: Bacteria > Pseudomonadota > Gammaproteobacteria > Burkholderiales > Burkholderiaceae_C > CAISIP01. Next base: position 35,508 of record JANOTG010000608.1, on the reverse strand, counting down.
AAGCGATCCAGGACGGCAAGTTCACGGTCAAGGTGGACGACAACCAGCCCAAGTCGAGCGGCAAATAATTGGTGGGTGAACCTTGAAAGACACCCCTTCTCCAGGGGTGTCTTTTTTTTGATCCTTGCTTGTGACCGACACTGTCCTCCAACTCACGGGCATCACCAAACGTTTTGGCACGCTGGTGGCCAACGACGACATTTCGCTGCAGCTCGGGCGTGGCGAAGTGCTGGCCCTGCTGGGCGAAAACGGTGCGGGCAAATCAACCCTGGTCTCGATCCTGTTTGGCCACTATGTGGCCGATGCGGGCTCGATCGAGGTGTTTGGCCAGGCACTGGCGCCCGGAGACCCGAAGGCGGCACTGGCCGCCGGCATCGGCATGGTTCATCAGCATTTCACCCTCGCCGACAACCTGACGGTGCTGGACAACATCATGATGGGCTCCGAGCCGCTTTGGCAGGCCTTCACGCGTCGCGATGCGGCGCGCAAGAAGCTCGACGCCGTGGCCGGTCAATTCGGCCTCGCGGTGGACCCCGATGCGCGCATCGGCAGCCTTTCCGTCGGCGAGCGCCAACGCGTCGAAATTCTCAAGGCGCTGTACCGTGGCGCCCGCATCCTGATTCTCGACGAACCAACCGCAGTGTTGACGCCGCAGGAAAGTGAGGCGCTGTTCGGGGTGCTGGCGCAGATGGTGGCGCAGGGCCTGTCGATCATCTTCATCAGCCACAAGCTGGCAGAAGTGCTGCGGGTATCCCACCGCATCGCCGTGCTGCGCGGCGGCAAACTGGTGGCACAGGCCACTTCCGCCGACACCACGCAGGCACAACTGGCGTTGTGGATGGTGGGTCATGCGATTGATCTACCCCGGCGTCGCCCGACCGCGGTGGCCGGCGCGCCTGTCTGCACCCTGGTCGGTGTCAGCACGGCGGCGGCGCGGGAACGTCTGGTCGATGCGTCCATCACCCTGCGTGCCGGCGAAATCATGGCTATTGCCGGCGTATCCGGCAATGGTCAGGTGGCGCTGGCAGAACTACTCAGCGGAACCCGGGCGGCAACTCAGGGCGAGCTGCAGTTTCTTGGCGCAGCGCTGCCGAGCCTGCCAGCCACCCTGGTGCAAAGGGGCGTGGCCCGTATTCCGGAAGATCGCCATGCGGTCGGCGTGGTCGGTGACCTGCCGGTATGGGAAAACGCGGTATCCGAGCGTTTGCGCAGCCCGGTTTTCTCGCGCTGGTCCTGGGTACGCCGCCGGTCGGCACAGGCCCATGCGCAACGCATCATCGCCGCCTTCGACGTGCGCGGGGCCGGGGCGGAATCACCTGCCCGTGCCTTGTCGGGCGGCAACATGCAAAAGCTGATCCTGGGTCGGGCATTGCTGCATCCCGACAGCAGCGCCAGCCACACGGTCACCCCGAAGCTGATCGTCGCCCACCAGCCGACCTGGGGACTGGACATTGGTGCCGTGGCCTACGTGCAGCAGCAGCTGATCGCAGCGCGCGATGCTGGTGCAGCCGTGTTGCTGATCTCGGACGACCTGGACGAGGTGCTCACACTGGGAGATCGGGTGGCGGTGATCCATGCCGGCCAGCTCGGCGCGGCACGCCCGGCGCTGGACTGGACACGCGAGGCGATCGGATTGGCGATGGCCGGAGCGACGCCATGAGGCTGGAAAAGCGCAGTCACAGCTCCCCGCTGGCACTGCTGCTGGCGCCGCTGGGCGCCATCGTTTTCACCATGGCGGTCAGTGCCTTGCTGGTGTTGTGGGCCGGCGCACCGGTCGGCCAGACCTATGCTCTGCTGCTGCAAGGCGCCTTTGGCTCGGTGTTTGCCCTCAGCGAAACCCTGACCCGCGCCATCCCGCTGATGCTGACCGGCCTGGCCGCCACCGTGGCATTCAAGGCGCGGCTGTTCAATATCGGCGCCGAGGGTCAGTTGTATGCCGGAGCACTCGCCGCGGTGGCCGTGGGCGGCCTGCACGGTGGCAGCGGTTTTGACCAGTTGCCACCAGCCCTGTTGTTCATCCTGATGATGCTCGCTGCCGCACTGGCCGGCGCACTGTTGTTGCTGGGGCCAGCCCTGATGAAGACGCGGCTGGGGGTGGATGAAGTCGTGACGACGCTGCTGCTGAACTTCATCGTGCTGCTGATGGTTTCGTGGATGCTGGACGGCCCGATGAAAGACCCGACCGCCATGGGCTGGCCACAGAGTGTCGCCCTGCTGGCGGACCTGGAGTTGTCCAAACTGATACCGCAAACAAGAGTCCACAGCGGTCTTTTGGGAGGTATCGCGTCGGCGGTAGCGCTGTGGGCGTTGATGAAGTACACCGTGCTCGGTTTTGATATCCGGGCCATTGGCGCGAACGCCCGCGCAGCCGCCTTTGCCGGGGTGCCAGTGACCCGCACCGTGATACTGGTGGCACTGTTGTCGGGTGCGCTGGCGGGCCTGGCCGGCGCCATCGAGGTGGCAGGGCGCACCAGTTATGTGACGCTGGACATGTCGCCCGGTTACGGCTACAGCGGCATCGTGATCGCCATGCTGGCGGCACTACATCCGCTCGGGGTGGTGGCCGCCAGCGTCTTCGTGGCGGGTGTGCTGGTGGGCGCCGATGCCATGAGTCGGGCCGTCGGTGTGCCCACCTACATTGCCGACGTGATCGTCGCGGCATCCCTGCTGTCGGTGCTGGTGGCCACCCTGCTGACACAGTACCGGGTAAAAATGCGGTGATTGAAGCCGTTGACATTCTTCTGAACCAGTCGTTCTGGGTCGCGGTGCTGCGAATCGCCACACCGCTGATCCTGGGCACGCTGGGGGTGTTGTTGTGTGAACGTGCCGGGGTGCTGAACCTGGGCATCGAGGGCATCCTGGTGGCCGGGGCGTTTGCCGGCTGGCTCGCGGTCTATGCCGGAGCACCGTTGTGGATCGGTGTGGCGGTCGCGGGCGCCACCGGCGCCGTGTTCGGCCTGCTGCATGCCGGCCTGACGGTGGGGCTGGCGCTGTCGCAACATGTATCGGGGCTGGGCGTGACGTTGCTGGCCACGGCCCTGAGTTATTACGGCTACCGGGTGAGTTTCCCCAAGGTCGACACACCGCCCACCATCACACCGTTCGGCGACATGGGATGGCTCGGCATCCCGGTGCTGGCGCAGCAAACGCCGTTGACGCTGCTGGCGCTGCTGCTGGTGCCGTTGACCGCCTATCTGCTATACCGCACACCGGCCGGCCTGGCGGTGCGCATGGTCGGCGAAAACCCGCAGGCGGCGGAAGGCCAGGGCGTCTCGGTGGCAGCGGTACGCACCGGCGCCATCGTCGCCGGGTCGGCGCTGATGGGCATTGCCGGCTCCTTTCTCACGCTCTCGGCGTTCAACGCGTTTTTCTTCAACATGGTGAACGGCCGTGGCTGGATCTGCGTGGCGCTGGTGGTGTTCGCCTCCTGGCGGCCCGGCAAGGCGTTGTTGGGCGCCTTGTTATTCGCCTTCTTCGATGCGCTGCAGTTGCGCCTGCAGCAGTCGGGCGACGCTGCCCTGCCGTATCAGATCTACCTGATGCTGCCTTACGTGTTGTCCATCGTGGCGCTGGTCCTGGTGGCGCGCAAGGCCAGTTATCCGCAGGCCCTGATGAAGCCCTATCGCCGGGGTGAACGCTAAAATTTTGCCATGACCCTGCCCCAAGACCAACCATCGGTCGCCAGCCTCGCGGTAGACGTGCGCAACGCCTCGCTGATCTACAACCCAAACGAAGCGCCCGTGCACGCACTGGCGAACATCGATCTGGCCATCCAGCCGGGTGAGTTTGTTTCCCTGATCGGCCCCTCCGGATGTGGCAAGACCACCCTGTTGCGGGTCATTGCCGATCTTGAACACATCAGCTCCGGCACGGTGCTGGTGAACGGTGTCTCGCCGCATGATGCGCGACTGGCCCGTGCCTACGGCTACGTGTTCCAGGCACCGGCGCTTTTCCCCTGGCGCACCGTGCTGGGCAATGTGCAGTTGCCGTTGCAGATCCACGGCCGTCCTGCGGCGGAATGCCAGGCCATTGCCATGGAGCAGCTCAAACGCGTCGGGCTCGAGGGTTTTGAGGGCAAGTTTCCGTGGCAACTTTCGGGCGGCATGCAGCAGCGTGTGTCGATCGCGCGTGCGTTGTCGTTCGAGCCGCGCATCCTGATGATGGACGAACCCTTCGGCGCCCTGGACGAGATCACGCGCGACCGCCTGAACGAGCAGTTGCAGCAGTTGTGGCAACGCGAGCGCCGCACCGTGGTGTTTGTCACGCATTCGATCGCCGAGGCGGTGTATTTGTCGACACGCATCGTCGTCATGTCGCCACGTCCCGGGCGTATCGTGCGGGTGATCGATTCCACCCTGCCCGACGAACGGCATCTGGGTTTGCGCGACACGGCCGAGTTTGTGGCGGTGGCACATGCAGTTCGCGAGGCCTTGGCAGATGGCCACCACGACTAAGGCAGTCGTACCTCCCATCGGTGCCCGGTTGGTGCATCAGGGTTTGCCGATCATGGTGATTCTGGCGTTCGCCGTCGCTGTGTGGTACGCGCTCACCGTCTGGCTCAATACCCCGGGGGCGATTGAACGCGTTCTGGTGGACAAGGGCCCCTGGACCTGGCGCGACCTGGTGGCAGCCACGATGGCGATGGAGCGCCCGGTGGTTCCGGCGCCGCACCAGGTGGCGCTGGACCTGTGGAGCAGCGTGTTCGACTGGCCGATCGATTCGCCACGCAACCTGCTCTACCACGTGGCCGTGACGGCCCAGTCCACGCTGGTGGGTTTTGTGCTCGGCACTCTGCTGGGGCTGGTGTTGTCGGTCTGCATCGTGCACTCGCGCACGCTGGACCGCGCCCTGCTGCCCTGGATCGTGGCATCGCAGTCGGTGCCGGTGTTGGCCATCGCCCCCATCGTGCTGGTGATCCTGGGCAGCTTTGGCCTGGCTGGCGTGGCGCCCAAGGCCACCATCGCCATGTATCTGTGTTTCTTCCCGGTCACGGTGGCCATGGTGCAGGGGCTGCGCTCACCCCAGGTGATAGAGACCGAGATGCTGCACACCTATGCCGCCTCGCGCTGGCAGGCCTTGTGGATGTTGCGCCTGCCGGCCGCCCTGCCGTTCCTGTTCCCGGCGCTGCGTGTCGGCATCGCCGCCGGCCTGGTGGGCGCGATGGTGGCCGAGTTGCCCACCGGTGCACAGGCCGGGCTCGGCGCGCGGCTGCTCACCGGCTCCTACTACGGCCAAACCGTGCAGATCTGGTCAGCGCTGGTGATGTCCGCACTGCTGGGCCTGGCCCTGACCGCCATCATGGCCGCCATCGAGACGCTGGTGTTGCGTAACCGGAGGCAGGCATGAGAGGCAATCCGTTACCCATGAGGACATACAGCCGTGGCTCGACCCTCACCCTGATTGTGGGCGCGCTGCTGCTGGCTGTGTTGTTCCTGCTCTCACCCACGGCCGGCGGCGAAGATCCGGCTGGATGGACGTTCTGGCTCGCCACGTTGTTGCTGGCGGTCCTCGCCGTGGCCGGTATCCGCCGCCTGGCGGCCTGGGATGGTCACAACATCTACGCCACACTGACTGCGGCTTTGTTCGGCCTGTGGGTGCTGTATTTCTGGCAACTGCTGACGGTGGCGCTCGACGTGCCACGGGTGCTGCTGCCGGCGCCCTGGTTGATCGTGCAGTCGCTGTTCGACAATCTGCCCAAGCTGGGCGAAGACTTTGTGCAAACCGTGGTCAAGGCGGTGCTGATCGGCTGGGCGCTCGGATCAGCACTGGGTTTCGGCGTGGCGGTGGCTATAGACCGCTTGCCTTTCCTGCAACGTGGGCTGCTGCCCGTGGCGTCGCTCACCAGCACCATCCCGCTGGTGGGTGTGGCACCCATCATGGTGATGTGGTTTGGTTTCGAGTGGCCGTCCAAGGCCGCCGTGGTGGTACTGATGACGTTTTTCCCCATGCTGGTGTCCACGCTGGCCGGGCTGCAGGCCTCGAACCGGATCGAACGCGAGCTGATGCACAGCTACGCCGCCAGCTACAGCCGCACCCTGTGGTCGCTGCGTCTGCCCGCCGCCCTGCCCTTCATGTTTGCTGCGCTCAAGGTCAACGCCACGTTGGCCCTGATCGGCGCCATCGTGGCGGAGTTTTTCGGCTCCCCCACCAGCGGGCTGGGGTTTCGCATCTCGACCGAGGCCAGCAAGATGAACATGACCCTGGTCTGGGCGGCGGTGGTGGTGGCGGCGGTGACCGGTTCGGTGGCATACGCCTTGCTTGTATCGCTGGAGCGGCGTGCCGCGTTCTGGCACCCGTCGGTGCGCGGCAAGAAGTGAGTTGCCGCGAGTGCCCGTCGCGCTGCCCGGCGACATGCAGGTTTCTACCAGTTGTCGCACGGTGTTCGCCGGTTTACCCTTGTCGGTCAACCGGTTTCAGTCAATTATTAACCAAGGAGTATTCATGATCCGATCTTCCCTCTTGACCAAAACCCTGCTGGCTGCCGCATTGGCTGTCAGTGGTTTTGCCGCTTCCGAGCAGGAGAAAGTCACGGTGCAGCTGAAGTGGCTGCCACAGGCCCAGTTTGCCGGTTATTACGTGGCTGCTTCCAAGGGCTACTACAAGGCCGAAGGCCTGGATGTCACCATCAAGCCCGGTGGCCCGGACATCTCCCCAGTGCAGGTCATTGCCGGCAAGGGCGCCGACGTGGTGGTGAACTGGATGCCGGACGCACTCGCCGCGCGCGAAGCCGGTGTGCCGCTGGTCAACATTGCCCAGATCTTCGACCGCTCGGGCCTGATGCTGACCTGCAAGAAGGCCAGTGGTGTCAAAAAGCCGGCCGACCTCAAGGGCAAGACCCTGGGCGTCTGGTTCGGCGGCAACGAGTACCCCTTCCTGAACTGGATGGCCAAGCTCAAGCTCAAGCCGGGCACCGATATCAAGGTGCTCAAGCAGGGCTTCAACGTCGATCCGCTGTTGCAAAACCAGGCTGCCTGTATCTCGACCATGATCTACAACGAGTACTGGCAGGTGGTGGATGCCGGCGTCAAGGAGGCCGACCTGATCACCTTCTTCTACGAAGACCAGGGCGTGGCATCGCTCGAAGACGGCCTGTATGTGCTGGAGTCCAACCTGAAGGACCCGGCCTTCGTCAAGCGCATGGGCAAATTCCTCAAGGCCACCATGAAGGGCTGGAACGACGCCGTCAAGAACCCGACCGAAGCGGCCCAGATCGTCGTCAAGGCCGACACCTCGGGCAGCGCCAAGGAAGCGGTGCAAAAGCGCCAGATGGAAAACGTCGCCAAACTCATCAAGACCGCCGGAACACCGAAACTGGGCTACCTCGAGCCGGCGGCGTTTGAGCGCACCGTCAAGGTGCTGCTGGCCGGCGGCGAGTCGCCGGTGATCAAGAAAAATCCGGGCAAGGCCGCCTACTCCCACGCGGTGTGGAACGCCGCCAAGTAATCCGCTGGTGCGCCTCGGAGGTCTGGCGCCATTCGGTGCCAGATGGTCAGAAAAGCCTCGGTGGCGATTGCCATCGGGGTTTTTTTTTATGGCGCAGGCGCGCCGCAACAGGCGCCGCCGCTTCGTTCAAGTTGCACGAGGTGCAATCTTGTCCTGCGTCCTGGTATCGAAGTCACTCGCCTCGTGCCGCTCGTGCAACTGGCTGGCCGGGTCACCCGCCACCCGGTTCACCATACGTCCGCGCTTGACGGGCGGCCGCTCGGCGATCAGGTTGGTCCAGCGCTGCACGTTCGCGTATTGCTGCACCTGCAAGAACTCGCCTGCGCCATAGACAAGCCCCTTGGCCAGTGCGCCATACCAGGGCCACACCGCCATGTCGGCAATGGTGTAGTCATCACCCGCCAGATAGGCACTTTCGGCCAGCCGCCGGTCCAGAACGTCGAGCTGGCGCTTGACCTCCATCGCAAAGCGGTCGATGGCGTATTCGATCTTGAACGGCGCGTAGGCATAGAAGTGGCCGAAGCCGCCACCCAGGTAGGGCGTGGCGCCCATTTGCCAGAACAGCCACGACAGACATTCGGCGCGTTTGCCCACCTCGGTCGGCACAAAGGCGTTGAACTTCTCGGCCAGATGCAGCAGGATGGCACCCGACTCGAAAACACGGATCGGCATCGGCCCGCTGCGGTCGACCAGCGCCGGTATCTTGGAGTTCGGGTTGGCCGCCACAAACCCGCTGCCGAACTGGTCACCATCATTGATCTTGATCAGCCAGGCGTCGTATTCTGCGCCGGCATGGCCCAGCGCCAGCAGTTCCTCCAGCATGACCGTCACCTTCACGCCATTGGGTGTCGCCAAAGAATACAGCTGCATTGGATGGCGCCCCACCGGCAGTTCCTTGTCGTGGGTGGCGCCGGCCATCGGGCGATTGATATTGGCAAAGCGCCCGCCGTTCTCCTTGTTCCAGACCCAGATTTTTGGTGGTACGTAGGGGGATGCGTCGGTCATCGGTTTGGTCTCAGAATGGTGATTGTCAACGCGGGTGCGACGACGGACATGGCCCGACTTTACGGGAATTCCGGGCTGCTTGTTCCGCTCGCCAGGCGCATGTCGAAAGTGTATGAGCGAAGGGCCACCACCACCACGGATTGTGGCTTGCGCCGTCTCCGCGACCCCCGCACCGTGCCGATCACTTGCCCACCGGAAAGCGGTGGTACATGAAGAAATACGCGTCTTGACGCCAACCCTGGGCCTGGTAGAGCGCCTGGGCTGATTCGTTGCTGCGAGCGACGTTCAACGTGACGCGTGCCGCCCCGTGTGACCAGGCGTACACCTCCAGCGCAGCGAGCAACTGCGACGCCACACCTTGGCGTCGGCCGGCCTCGTGCACGAACAGGTCGTTGAGAATGAACACCCGCGCCAAAGAGGTCGAGGAATAACTCGGGTACAGCTGTGCAAATCCCAGCGGACTGGCATTTTTTTCAGCGATGAAGAGCACCGACTCACCGTGATCGAAGCGCGCTGCAAGAAACGACCGGGCAGCCGCAACCGCACTCACCTGCCCTTGGTCCACACGGTGCAGGTCCATGAGTTGCGCCAACGCGTCAAGGTCGCCATACACGGCTTGGCGCACAGCAATGTCACTCATGTTCATTTTGATGCAGGAACCAAGTCGTCATCTTGCGCGCTACTCTACGTATTCGACGGCGCTCACGTCGAGTCCGCGCACGGCAACAATGAACGCACCCTCGAAATCGGTTGAATCCTCCAGGCCGTAGGTCAGATTGGCGTGACCATCCGGGTGTATGCCGACACCTTGCAGCGTAACCCGTGACCAGAGATCGAGCGATCCACCAAAGTCGGGTGATTGCGACTTCGCGTTGTCGCGGGCCGCGATCCACAGTTGGTACAAGGCGCCTTGAAGATCCGTTCGCAACGCGGGATAGTTGCGTGACAGCGCCTGAAAAGTGTTGCGGTCCGCCTCGGCTGGAACTTCATTGGCACGATGGACCGTGAGCGAGAACGGACGTGGCGAGTGTTCCCAGCCAATCTGACCTGTCCAGTAATCGTCCTCGCGGACCATCGATCCGAGAACCGGGTCGCTCACTGCGCCCGAAAACTTGTTGAACACGCGACGCAGAAAATTCATGTTGCCTGATGCGAATTCATGTCCCCATTGTGCCCGCGCGATGTCTTCGTCGGAGCAGCCACCTGCATTGGCATGGTTTTCAACCGCGACGGGCCGCCTCGATGCGGGTGATGTCGATTTTTTGCATTGTCATCATCGCCGCGAAGGCCCGCTTGGCGGCAGCACGATCCGGGTCGGTGATCGCCGCAGTCAGTGCCAGCGGTGTAATCTGCCACGACAACCCCCATTTGTCCTTGCACCAGCCGCAGGCGCTCTCCTGGCCGCCGTTACCGACGATCGCGTCCCAGTAACGATCGGTTTCGGCCTGGTCTGCGGTCGCGATCTGAAACGAGAACGCTTCACTGTGCTTGAACACAGGCCCTCCGTTGATCCCGAGACATGGAACGCCTGCCACGGTGAACTGGACCGTCAATACGTCCCCCTCCTTCCCGGACGGATAGTCCCCGGGAGCGCGGTACACGGCATCAACGGAGGAATCCGGCAGGGTATCGGCATAAAACCGGGCCGCTTCCTCGGCGGTCCCGTCGAACCAGAGGCAAATCGTATTTCTGGCAATCTTTGTCATGGCATTTCCTCCCCAAAAGCCCGCAGTGTGCACCATCGCAGTGTGGTGGCGGCCAAGGCCGATGCAACAGTCCTCGGCCCCGGTGCGTCAAGACGATTCGTCACTTGCAATGCTGGCGATTTCAGTGAACGCTCCACCAGTGACGTCGAACAGTCCGACGTTCCGTGCCGCACAGCAGGTATATTGGAACACCAACGGGCGCTCACGCGCCGAGGGCACGCGATGGTCAAGCTGCGGCGACGGGCACGGTCGTCGCGCCTCGAGCCGAACAGCGTGTCCCACCTTGATAACGACGAGGTCACGAACCGAAAGGCGCCAAGCACATGCTCGATCTCCTGGTCACCAACGCCAACTTGCCCGACGGCCGCAGCGGCATGTCGCTGGCAGTGCAAGACGGCCGCATCGTCGAGGTCACGGCGGGCCTGAGCGCACCGGCCCACGCCACGCTCGACGCGCAGGGCATGCTGGTCAGCCCGCCGTTTGTCGACGCCCATTTCCACATGGACGCCACACTCAGCTACGGCATGCCACGTGTCAACCAGAGCGGCACCTTGCTGGAGGGCATTGCCTTGTGGGGCGAACTCAAACCGCGACTCACGCACCAGGCGGTGGTGGAGCGCGCGTTGGCGTATTGCGACTGGGCGGTAGCGCGTGGCCTGCTGGCGATACGCTCCCATGTGGACACCAGCGACCCGAGCATGCTGGCGGTGCAGGCCATGCTGGAGGTGCAACGCCGCGTGGCGCCGTATCTGGATCTGCAACTGGTCGCTTTTCCGCAGGATGGTGTGTTGCGCACATCGGGCGGTCTGCAAAACCTGCAGCGCGCACTCGATCTGGGGGTGAACGTGGTGGGCGGCATTCCGCATTTCGAGCGCAGCATGGCCGATGGTGCCGCCAGCGTGCGGCTGCTGTGCGAGCTGGCAGCGCAGCGCGACAAGCTGGTCGACATGCACTGCGACGAGTCCGACGACCCGCTGTCGCGGCATATCGAGACCTTGGCGTACGAGACCCAGCGTCTGGGCCTGCAGGGCCGCGTCACCGGCTCACACCTCACCTCCATGCACTCGATGGACAACTACTACGTGTCCAAGCTGCTGCCGCTGATGGCCGAGGCGCAGGTGCATGTGGTGAGCAACCCGCTGATCAACATCACACTGCAGGGCCGCCATGACAGTTACCCCAAGCGCCGCGGCATGACGCGGGTGCCCGAGTTGATGGCGCAGGGCCTGACGGTCGCCTTTGGTCAGGATTGCGTGATGGACCCCTGGTATTCGCTGGGTAGCGGTGACATGCTGGAAGTGGCCGGCATGGGCCTGCACGTGGCCCAGATGACCAGCCAGGCAGCCATGCGCCAGTGTTTTGAGGCGGTGACCAGCAACCCGGCAAAGATCATGCAGCTCGATGGTTACGGCCTGGCCGCCGGCTGCCATGCCGATTTTGTGCTGCTGCAGGCGCGCTCGCCCGTAGAGGCCATCCGGCTGCGCGCCACCCGGCTCAAGGTATACCGGCGTGGCAAGCTGCTGGCCGAGTCCCCAGCATCCACTGCCAGCCTGCATCTGCCGGGGCGAGGGGCCAGCACCACGTTTCTTGCGAATTGAAAGGTTCAACCAGGTTCGCGTGAACCCAGGTGGGCGGGCCATTGACGATCTCTGACTGCATCTAACGCTCTGGCGCTATTGACTCAGCGTAGTCATACAACGCACCAAGAATCTCCTCGCCGCGCTCGTCGGTGCCCTCCGACAGCTTGTCGATCTCATCAAAAAGAGCGGCCATGGTGCGCGCACCGCCAACGCCGTGGAACAAGATGCCGGCACGATACTCTTCCCACCGTTGCCGGTCCTCTGCCGAGAGCGTCGCGGGGAAGTTGCGCGCGCGGTAGCGAAACACCAGTTCCTCCAGCCGCGGATCGTCGAACGCATTTCGCGTGGTGGCGAGCTTTTCGGCCGACAGGCCGCGCAGCGTGGTCAGCCGGCGGCGGTCAGCGTTGCCGACAAAGCCGCCGTAGAGATCTTCGTCCACATCCGGCACGGCCTCCTTCGGGCGCTGGAACACCGCGGGCCAGATGCCGCTCATGTCGGGCAATCCTGCGGCCGATTCGGCGTGGCGCAGTTGCGCATCGAGGTCCAGGCCCCAACGCGCCGCCATCTCCGGTGTCAGGGTCTTGAGGTTGGCCGTGACCATGGGCGACTTGTTGAGGTGGATGGTCTTGATGGCCAGCCGTGCCACGCCCGGTGGCAGGTCTTCGGTCTTGCCAAACAATCGCGTCCGAATGTCGTCAGCACGCAGGGCAGCCAACTCGCGCGGGTCCTGCGCCAGGTCCCAGGCGATCAATTCGTTCTTGTTGGTCGGGTGCATCGCCAGCGGCCACATCAGGGCCAGGCAACCACGCTCGGAGGCGAACATGCCCGATACGTGCAGAAACGGCCTGGCGTTCGCTACCGTGGTTGGCAGGCCCAGCTCCGCCGCCACCCGGTCTTTTTTGTGCAGGCCCAGGCAAAAGTCGAACAGACGCGGCTGCTTGTCGCGGATCAGGCGCGCCAGCGCGATGGTCGCCCGCACGTCGCTCAACGCGTCGTGTGCCGCTTCGTGCAACAGGCCATTGGCGGCGGTCAGGTCGGTCAGTTTGAAGCTGGCACCACCCTCGGCTTTGTTCGGCCAGGTAATGCCGGCCGGTCGCAACGCATAGGCCATACGCACCACATCGAGCAGGTCCCAGCGCCCGCACTGGTTTTGCCATTCCCGAGCATAGGGGTCGATCAGGTTGCGCCAGAACAGGAAACGGGTCACCTCGTCGTCAAAACGTATCGTGTTGTAGCCCACACCAATCGTGCCGGGCTGCGCCAGCGCCTGCTCGATCTGTGCGGCAAACAGGTGCTCAGGAATGCCCTTTTCCAGGCACCGCTGGGGCGTGATGCCGGTGATCAGACACGCCTGTGGGTCGGGCAGAAAGTCGTTCGCTGGCTGGCAATACAGCATCAGCGGCGTGCCGATTTCGTTCAGCGCCGCATCGGTGCGGATGGCGGCGAACTGTGCCGGCCGGTCACGCCGGGTGTTGATGCCGAAGGTTTCGTAGTCGTGCCACAAGAAGCTGTGGCTGGATGTCGCACTGTTCATCATGCCGTGCTCAGCGCCGTCGGGCGGAACGCACACCGGCCAAGGCCCGCACCAGCGCCAATACACGCTGCAAACGCACCGAATCGGCAATCTCGACCGTGAAGGTCATCCATGCCGTGCCCTTGACCGACTGGGTTTGTACTCCGATCACGTTCATTTTTTCTTTCGTGAAGACCTCGGAAATGTCACGCAGCAGGCCCTGGCGGTCGGTCGCCTCCACCGCCACGTCCACCGGATAGACGGCGCTGTCACCCGCCCTGGATTCACCCCAGCCGGTGTCGATCACGCGGTCACCGTTTTTCGCCACCATTTCACGCAGATTGCTGCAATCGGTGCGGTGCACACTGACGCCCTTGCCACGCGTGACAAAGCCGCAGATCGCGTCCGGCGGCGCCGGCTTGCAGCAGCGCGCCAGTTGGGTCAGCAAAGAGCCCACACCCACCACCAACACGCCGCCGCCCGCGCCTTTGCCACCCTGGCTCGGCTTCTTGATGATGGGTGCCTCCGACTGCGGCTCGGCGGGCTCGGGTGGGCGCAGCAGCACTTCGATGTTGCGCAACGAGAACTCGTCCTTGCCCACCACCTCGAACAAGGCGTCGGCCGAATCAAAGCCAAGCCGTGCTGCCACGTCGAGATGGTTGACCGCTGTCTTGCCCTCACGCTGCAACAGCTTCTCGACCGCCTCGCGGCCGCGGGAGATGGTGTCCTGTGTGGCCAGGGCATTGAACCAGGCCCGCACCTTGGCACGGGCCCGATGGCTTGCCAGATAACCCAACTCGGCATTCAGCCAGTCGCGTGACGGGCCACCCTCCTTGGCCGTGCTCACCTCCACCGTCTGGCCATTCTTGAGCGGCGTGTTGAGCGGCACCATGGCGCCGTCCACCCGCGCGCCGCGGCAACGATGCCCGAGATCGGTGTGCACGCTGTAGGCAAAATCCACCGCCGTGGCGCCCTGGGGCAACTCGACAATCGCCGCGTCCGGCGTCAGCACGTAGATGCGGTCCTCGAAAAAGCCCTGCCCGGTTTCGCCGGACAGGTCGCGCTCCCAGGCCAGCAACTGGCGCAACACGGCAATCTTGGCGTCGTATTGACCGCTGGCCGACACACCGGCATAACCCTTGGTACCGGCCTCCTTATAGGCCCAGTGTGCGGCGACACCATGTTCGGCATGGTCGTGCATGGCCTGCGTGCGGATCTGGATCTCAATCGGCTGCGCGGCGGCATCACGCACGATGGTGTGCAGCGACTGGTAGCCATTGGCCTTGGGCCGCGCCACATAGTCGTCGAATTCGTCGGTGGCCGCCGCAAAGCGGCTGTGCACCAGGCTCAGGGCCTGGTAACAGTCGGCCACCGAGGCGACGATGATGCGCAGGGCACGGATGTCGTAGACCTGCTCGAAACCGAGCGATTTGCCACGCATCTTCTTGACAATGCTGTAGATGTGCTTGGGGCGACCTTGCACCGTCGCTGCAATACCCTCGACTTTCAAGGCCGCATGCAGCTCGGCGCGCAATTGCTCGACACCACTTTCCCGCTCGGTGCGTTTTTGGTCCAGCAGCCGCGCCACGTCGCGGTAGGTCTCAGGCTCGAGAAAACGAAACGCCAGGTCTTCGATCTCCCATTTGATCTCCCAGATGCCCAGGCGGTTGGCCAGTGGCGCGAACACCTGCAGCGATTCACGCGCCAGACTGGGCGGTACCGGGAGCTTGCTGGCCGCATAGTGGCGCAGGGTTTGCAGACGCGACGCCAGGCGCAACATGACGACGCGCAGATCGCGCGAAAACGCCAGCAGCATCTTGCGGATGTTTTCGGTCTGCGCTGCGACAGATTGCGCCATGGGCGCCGAGGTGGCTGACGACTGCGCAAGCTGCTGGCTGGCCCGCGCCTGGCGCTGCACGCGCACCAGCTTGGTGGTTTCCATGGCCAGGGCGGCCAGACTGGCTCCAAAGGTTTTGCTTATCACCTCCTGCGGCTTGTTCAGGTGCTCACATGCGTACACCAGATACGCGGCGGCCTGCATCAGTTCCGAGCCGCCAATGGACTTCAGGATGGCGGCAACGGCATGGGCGTGCGCCAGCGTGTTTTCGCCGGTATCCAGCGTCTCGGCGGTTATCAGAGGCTCGGCGAAACCACGCGCCCGTGCCAGGGCATCGGGTTGCTCACTGCCGTCGGCAGCCGTGGCCTGAACCAGGCGCGACAGGGCCTGCGGCGGGTGTTCGGCGTGATGGCTTTTCATGGAAAACGCTCGCCTGAATGCTTATGGCTCCAGCAGGAACCCTGCCACGCAATCGACCTGGTCGTCGGCGACCAGGGTTGGCGCATGGCCCACCCCGGCGAACTCGACCACACGGGCGCGAGGCCCTCGCTGCGCCATGGCGGCCGCCGTGGCGGGCGCCAACATGTCGGACTCGGCACCTCGCAACAACAAGGTGCGAGCCTGGATGTTGTCATACAACTGCCACAACATCGCTTCGCCTTGTGCCGACGCTTCCTGCGTCGTGGCCCGCACCGGCACCGCGATCGCCGGGTCGTAGTGCAGCGTGAAGGCAGCGTCACCGCCCTCGATCGGCCGCACCATGGGCTTCGACAGGGCCAGCCACTGCTCCGGTGTATGGGGCCCGAATCCCGCCGATATCGCCAGCATGGCCGCGGCCGCCTCCGGCACCGAGGAAAACCGCCCGGTCTGGCCCAAATAAGTCTTGATGCGCTCGATCACCGCCCATTGAATGGCTGGCCCGACGTCATTCAATACCAGCCGGCGCACCGGAACTGGCAGCGGCAAGCCGGGTTGGCCACACACGACCATGCCAATCAGACCGCCCATGCTGGTGCCGACCCAGTCCAGCGTCTGCGGCTGCAGGGCGTGCAGCAGCGCCAACATGTCGGCAGCATAGTTGGGTACCTGGTAGCCCATCGGGTCTTTCAGCCAGTCGCTGCGCCCGCGCCCCGCCACGTCCGGGCAGACAACGCGAATCGGTGCCTGGGCCCTTTCGCACAGCACGCGCGCCAGCACGTCGAAATCCCGCCCCTGGCGCGACAGACCGTGCACACAGAGCACCACGTGGGGCGCGCCCGCATCGCCCCATTGCCAATAGGCCATTCGGTGTTTACCGCTGGCGTCGGGGCATTCGACAAAAAGCAGTTCGGGCTCGGTGGTGCTGGCGGCCATGGGGTGGGCTTGGATGGGCTAGAGGTTGACGCGGGATAATCGACGACTTACATCGTAATTGAATTGAAGGATGAGCATGCTCCACGGGAAAACCGCACTTGTAACCGGCTCCACCAGCGGCATCGGCCTGGGGCTTGCCCATGCACTGGCGGCACAAGGTGCCAACATCATTGTCAATGGCTTCGGCGACGTCGACGGCACCATAGCGGCCCTGGCCCGCCATGGCGTTCGGGTGGGTTACCACGGCGCCGACATGAGCCGGCCGGTGGCGATCGAGGCCATGATGTCCTATGCGACAAAAGAGTTCGGGCGCGTCGACATTCTGGTCAACAACGCCGGCATCCAGCATGTGGCGCGTATCGAGGAGTTCCCGACGGAACGCTGGGATGCCATTGTTGCGATCAACCTGTCGAGCGCCTTCCATACCACCCGTCTGGCCCTGCCGGCCATGCTCGCGGCCGATTGGGGCCGCATCATCAACGTGGCGTCGGTGCATGGCCTGGTGGCGTCGGCCGAAAAATCAGCCTACGTAGCGGCCAAACACGGGCTGGTCGGACTGACCAAGGTGACGGCGCTGGAAAACGCGACGACCGGCGTGACATGCAACGCCATCTGCCCGGGCTGGGTGCTCACGCCGCTGGTGCAAAAGCAGGTGGATGCCCGTGCCGCCGCCAACAAGGTTTCCGATGCTGAGGCCACGCGCCAGCTGCTGGGAGAAAAGGAACCGTCGATGCAATTCACCACCACCGAGGAACTCGGTGGACTGGCGGTATTTTTTTGTTCGCCCGCAGCCAACAACGTGCGTGGCGTGGCCTGGAACATGGACGGCGGCTGGGCCGCCCAATAGTGGTCTGAGCTCCGCTCAGTCGATATCAGACGCCAGATGCGCCAGGCAGTCTCCGGGCGCGACCTGGGTTGACACGCGGCGGCAGACCACCACGCCAGCGCCTTCAAAATGCACTTCGCGCGGCGCGCGATCAGGCTCTTCGGGGAAGTGGATGTGGCCCGCGACGCCGCCGGCATCGACCCTGTCGCCCAGCGAGAAGGCCGGCTCGAACAAACCCCGCACTGGCGCGTAGACGTAGTGCGCCGGGCCCTCAACCCGCATCATCCGGGTTGGCGCCGGTGTTGGCAGCACATCGTCGGTCAGCCCCAGATGGGCCAACAAACGACGGACACCGATGTCGGCGACGGCCTGGGTCTGTGGCCTGGTGGTCGCACCGCCGCCGAGTTCGGTGGCGAAGTGCAGATGTCCGTGCGCCATCGCTGCCGCCGACAAGGTGCGTGTGGATCCAGGTTTCTCCACCATCAGCGTCATGGGGGCGGCAAACGCCTGCAGTGCCGCGTGCTGGCGCGCCCGCAGTCCGGCGTCCACCGGCACTGGCGCGAATGCGCAGGGCAGGTAGTCGAGCGAGGAGCCACCCGAATGCAGGTCGACGCTGATCTGCGTCATGGCAAGCAGCACGGTATCCACAAAGTGGGCGATCTGCGCCGTCAGCCCTCCTTCCGGATCCCCCGGAAAGGAGCGGTTCAGGTTGCCATCATCCACCGGTGAGACGCGCCTTCCGGCAGCAGCGGCAGGCAGATTGAGCTGGGGCGCAATGATGAGCCGGCCCGCCAGTTTTGCCGGATCGAGGCTGCGAATCAGCTTGAGCAGCGCGATCTGTCCCTCATATTCGTCACCATGGTTGCCGGCGGTGAGCAATACGTCCGGCCCATGGCCACCGCGCACCACCGCCACAGGTATCCCCAGCCAGCCGTAGGCGCTTTCGTGGCTGGAATGCGGCAGCCGTATGTGGCCGATTCGCTTGCCGCGGGCGTCCAGGTCTATGTCAACCGTGAGGGTCGTGGCCTTGGTCACCATCGGTCGAGCATAGACGTGCAGCGCTGCCGGCTCAGAGGCTCAGGACGCCGGAACCAAATTCACCCAATCGCGGGTCCGCATCCAGTAGCCGCGACGCTCGTCGAGCCAGCCCTTGTTGCTGGCGATCCAGTCGTTGAAGAACTTCAACGTGGTCGGGTTGCCCTTCTTCAGGCCCATGCCTTCGAAGCCACCCTCGAACATCTCGCGGTTCGGCTTGAAAAGCCGGTCAGCATTGTCCAGCACCTTGAAGCTGGGCATCGGCTCGGCGCTGATGAACGCATGGGCATTGCCGTTGATCACTTCCTGGTACCCGACACCCATGTCGTCAAACTGGCGCAGTGTCGCCTTCGGGAACGTCCGCTCGATGTAGCCACAGGGCGAGGATCCGCGCCGGCAGGCAAACGTGACTTTGGTGTCGTTGTAGCCTTCCGGCCATTTCAGGTTCGCCGCCAGCTGCTTGTTGGCCGCAGTACCCAGACCAGAGGTCGAGTACGCATCGGTAAAGTCGATTTGCTCCCGACGCGCCGGGGTTACCGTCATGCCCCCGATGATCACATCGAATTTGCCGGCGATCAAGGAGGGGATGATGCCATCCCAGGCAGTCGGCACCAGATCAAGCTCCACGCCCATGTCCTTGGCGAGTTTGGTCGACACGTCGATCTCGAAACCCACCCACTTGCCCTGCTTGTCGCGCATGGCCCACGGCACGAACGTTGCAAATCCTACCTGCAGCTTGCCGCGCTTCTTGATCGCATCGATCGAGCTGTCCTGCGCGAATACCGGCTGCGTGAACGCGACCGCTGCGGCCGCCACCGCCAAACCCGCCAACAATTTACCCATCAGTTTCATAGTCATCTCCAAAAAATAAACCGGTTCCCCGGGGCCTGCAAACTCGTTCAACACAGTGGCACTGCAAGCGATGCGCACCGCGTCAGCGACACGGCGCCGTCATCGGCACCGCGCACCACCACATCCGGCAACGCAGTGCAAATACGTAGCTATCAGGACGACGGGATCATGCTTGCCCAATCACGGGTCCTGAACCAGTATCCACGACGTTCCTCAAGCCAGCCCTTGTTGCTGGCGATCCAGTCGTTGAAGTACTTCAACGTCGCCGGGTTGCCCTTTTTCAGGCCCATGCCCTCGAAGCCACCCTCAAACAACTCGCGGTTCGGCTTGAACAACTTGTCGGGATTCTCCAGCACCTTGAAGCTGGGCAGTGGCTCGGAGCCGATCATCGCGTAGGCGTTGCCGTTGACCACCTCCTGGTACCCAACACCCTGGTCGTCGAACTGGCGCAGCGTCGCCTTGGGAAAGGTCTTCTCGATGAACTGGCACGGCGTGGAGCCGCGGCGACAGGCAAACGTGACCTTGCTGTCGTTATATCCTTCCGGCCATTTCAAGCTCGCCGCCAGCTGCTTGTTGGCAGCAACACCCAGACCGGAGTTTGAATACGCGTCGGTAAAGTCGATCTGCTCTTTGCGTGCCGGCGTGACCGTCATGCCGCCAATGATCACATCGAACTTGCTGGCGATCAAGGACGGGATGATGCCGTCCCATGCCGTGGGCACCAGATCGAGCTCGACGCCCATGTCCTTGGCGAGTTTGGTCGAGACATCGATCTCGAAACCCACCCACTTGCCCTGCTTGTCACGCATGGCCCACGGAACGAAGGTGGCGAAGCCGACCTGCAGCTTGCCGCGCTTCTTGATCGCGTCGACGGAGCTGTCCTGCGCAAAAGCTGGCTGCGTGAACGCAAGCGCCGCTGCCACGACAGCCATACCACCCAACAATTTACCCATCAGTTTCATAGTCGTCTCCTGAAAAAATTCCGGTTTCCCGGGCCTGCAACAAAAGCAGCAAAGGTCGTGCCAGAAACGACACGCCCAATGCGCACCAAACTCACCACATTGACGTCGATCGGCCAACTGACACGCGCTTGACCGCACCAGCGTGGGGACCGCACAACCCCGGTGCACGGCATCGAATTTCGCTCGGCAGGCACCAAGTCGCAATGCGTAAATACCCTCGTGCGCCGGGTCGAACCGCCACACCTCATGGCGACGCCTTGCCCCGACTGCGCAATCCGGCCCAAATCTCCTGGTGTGCAGCCCAGTAGCCCTGCCGCACCCGAATCCGTCCGCCGACCAACACGTTCAAAGCCGGCAAGGCGTGAAACGGTACCAGCGCAGCAAGATGATGCTCCCCATGAAAATTCATGTTCCAGGCCAGCAACCGCCAAGGCCAAGAGACTCGGGTGGTGCGGGTGTTGCGGGTCGGATCGGCTTCATTCGGGCAACCCACATGTTCGGTCATGCGGATGAAGCGCATCACAGGCTGGCCAAGCAGCAGGGGAATCACCCAGTACACCAGCAAAACGTGCCAACCCGCTGCAACTGCGCCAATCGCCCCCGTGTAGAGCAAGACCATGGCGCGCGATTCCCACACCACCTTGCCGATTTCCGTCTTGGGAATGAAATGCAGCTCCTCTTCGGTCAGTCGCCCGCCGGCCCGGCGCATCATGCCCAGGCCGTTGCTCCACCAGTACGGAAGTCCTGTCAGGTACCACAGGTACGCATGCCAGCTGCGCGGCATCGGGATCAACTCGGAGTCCTTGCCAACCAGGTTGGTATTGGTATGGTGATCGGTATGTTCGTACTTGAAGTGCACCTCTGGCACCATGATGAGCGCTCCACACATCCAGGCCACCACACTGTTGGCCCGCTGGGATCGAAACGCGGTGCCATGTGCGCACTCGTGCTGCGCGGCGAACAGGTGCGTCCAGACGATGCCCATCAGGAACATGGCAGGCCACACCAGCCAGCTGCCACGTACTGCCCAGACAAGACCACCAGTCCCTGCCAGCATCAAGGCCAGACCCAGCAACTGGCGCGTGGCGGGTCCATTGGAGCGCACCATCAGCGGGCGCAACGCGGCGCGCGAAACCAGGGAGCGGTCAGTGTTCGAGGTGTCCACAGGATGCACCTTGTTGCGCCCCTTGCCTGTAACCGGCGCCATGACCGCGTCCAACCTGTATATCAGGCGCCGTCCTTGAGCTCCCGATGGACAGCATCGTCAAACTGCCTTCGCCACCGCTGCCAATGCCTGCAGGGCACGGTCATTTTCCTGCGGCAGGCCGATCGTCATGCGCATGAATGTCTCATAACCTGGATCCCGCCATTCGCGGAGAAAGATGCCCTGCGTCGCCAGCGCAGAAATCACCGACGCGGCTTCGGGCCCGTAGTCGAACGACACGAAATTGGCACGCGAGGGCAGCGTGCCGTAGCCCATGCGCCCGATCAGGCCACCGACTCTCTCGCGCTCGGCCAGCGTTTTGGCAATACAGTCCTGGGCATAGGCCTCGTCTGACAGTGCCGCCTCGGCGGCCACAACCGCCAGGCAACTCAGGTTGAAATTGAGTTTTACCCGCACCAGGCCATCGGCCACCTCTGGCGACCCGGCCAGCCCGTACCCGATGCGCAGGCCGGCAATCGCGTAGGCCTTGGACAAGGTGCGGGTCGACAACCACGGGCCGCGCCGTCGCCGCAACTCGGGCAAGGCGCCTATACCGCCCTGTGCCGCATCAAACTCGTAGTAGGCCTCGTCCACCACCAGCAGAACATCTTCCGGTACACCCTGCACCAGAGCCCTGATCTCATGCTGCGGCAACGGTGCGCCGCTGGGGTTATTCGGCGTGCACGCAAATACCACCTTGGTGCTGGCGTCGATGGCGCGCAGCAAGCCGGCGACATCGTTGCGGCCATCGGCCAGGTTGCGCACCATCCGCGCTTCAGCACCCATGGCGCGTGTTCCGAGGCGGTAACGCGGGAACGACGGCGTTGGCATCACTGCGCTGTCCCCTGGCCCCAGTGCCATCTGCGGCACCAGTCCCAGTATTTCGTCAGAGCCGTTGCCGATGACAACATGGGTCGGCGCAACGTCGTTGCGCGCGGCAATCAGGGCAGCCAGTGCCGCCGGACGCGGGTCGCCATACCGGTTGACCGTTGCCACCGCGTGGCTGACGGCCTTGATCACCCGAGGTGACGGCGGGTATGGGCATTCGTTCAGGTGCAACAGAACCGGGTCGTGTATTGCGCCGTCGCAGGCCAGCGAAGTCGCGGTCTGAACGCCGCCAAATGCGTTCAAGCCGCGCACTGCGGACGACAAAAACCTGGGTGAATTCATGCGACGATCCCCAAAATGGCAGCCCGCTCGATTAACCAGGTTTCTTGATACGAAACAATAATCTTCTTCAGGCAACTGGCCAATCAGCATACCATGCCATCAACCCGAACCGGGCTCTGCCTTGGCCCGGCGCGCCGGATCGTCCGCCGGCAACACCTCGTGCCAGATCGGCCGGGTTTTCCACTGCGGGATCGGCGGTACCGTCCCGGCCCGCGGCAAGTGTGCCGATTCCGCGACCATGCGCATGGTCGGTACATAACGCGGGCAATTGCCAAAAACATGGTTGACAGCAATGCGCAGCAACAACTCCGCGCCTGGGTAACGCACAAGCAAGGGGTCGTCGGCCAGCACCGTCGCCCTGCCGTTCACCCGCAATCGCTGCGGCTGCTCGAAGTCGATGAACAGCAGGCCAACCTGGGGATTGGCGACCATGTTGCCCGTGCTCAGGAACATGCCGTTGCCGTTGTAACTGGGCAACACCAGAGTATGCGGATCCAACACCTGCACGAAGCCCGGATCGCCGCCCTTGTATGAACACTCGGGTTGCCCCCGGCTGTCGGCGGTGGCCACAAACACCATACGTTGCCGAGCGATGAATTCACGGTCTTCCAGCGTGAGCGACTGCCGGACGTGTACCTCGGCGACGCGGTCTGCCAGGCGCACAGAATCGAACTGCTGCTGCAGTGC
Organism: Betaproteobacteria bacterium; assembly: GCA_031416215.1. GTDB lineage: Bacteria > Pseudomonadota > Gammaproteobacteria > Burkholderiales > Burkholderiaceae_C > CAISIP01. The sequence continues at coordinate 12,335 of JANOTG010000608.1, read as the reverse complement.
GCGGCTTGCCGGGTGGTAATTCAGGGGGTCACTCATGCTGCTCCTCGCTCGATTGGAATGGACCCGACATGCATGTTTCGACGGCCGTCCCGCACGCGAACCCGGGGAACTTTGCTTGCACAGCATGCAAATACAGAAAAATCAGTATAAATTAGAGGCTGCTCTGCGTCGAGGGTATCGAATGGGGCATCACGGCAAGGACAATCAGGTATGGACGACCACAGCCCCTTATCCGCATCAGTGGCACCGGTAGAGCGCCGCGTCGCGGCCATGGAAGCTTCACTCGAGGCGCATGGGCTGCGCCCGGCCGAGTTTATTGCCGCCCAGCAAGAGCTCATCAAGGATCATTGGGACCCCGAGAACGGCGCCCGTGTGGTTGCCAGGGCGTGGACCGATCCGGCGTTTCGGCAGCGCCTGCTGTCCAACGGGCGTGCCGCTGTCATGGAGCTGGGCATCCCCATGCCACCACACCATCAGCACCTGGTGGCGCTGGAAAATTCACCACAGGTCCACAATGTCATTTGCTGCACACTGTGCTCCTGCACCGCCTTCACCGTGATCGGATTGCCTCCTGACTGGTACAAGGACCTTGAATACCGGGCCCGAGTCGTGCGCCAGTCCCGCACCGTACTAAAAGAGATGGGCCTGAATCTGCCTGCGTCGACCGAGATCCGGGTTTGGGACACCACGACCGACACGCGCTACATCGTGGTCCCAGAGCGCCCGCCAGGGACCGAGGGTTGGACGCAAGAGCGTCTGGCCAGCATCGTGACGCGGGACTCCATGATCGGCGTGTCCCGCCTTTGACGGCGTCATAACAACCCTCCCCCACAGCGCGACGAAAACACCATGGATGGCATGCACGATCTCGGCGGCAAACAGGGTTTTGGCCCGGTTCGCTACACCACCAACGCCCCAAGCTTTCACGCACCCTGGGAGCAGCGCGTCAACGCCATGTATTCGCTCGCTGTGAAACAGGGGGTGTTCAACATGGACGAGTACCGGCATGCGATCGAACGCATGGAACCGCGCCACTACCTGTCGGCGAGTTATTACGAACGAACGCTCACCAGCCTGGCGACGCTGTGCGTGGAGAAGAAGCTGATTTCGGTGGACGAACTGGAGCAGCGTGCCGAGGGCGGCTTTCCGCTGGCACTGCCAAGCGCACCGGGGCGTGGCAACACACGCAGCCGGGTGGCGTTCGCCATCGGCGACCGGGTGCGGGTCAGTACGGCGCTGGTAACCGGCCATGTGCGCATGCCAGCCTACGTGCGCGGCAAGACGGGTGTTGTGGTCGGGCAGTCGCCGGCCTACCACTACCCAGACGCCCACGCCCATGGCGTGGCTGCCGACAAGGAGGTGACTTACGACGTGCGATTTGATGCCTTGGACCTGTGGCCGGACGCGGCCGATCCGGCGTCTGTCCACGTCGGCTTGTTCCACAGTTACCTGGAGCCGGCTTGAACTTGGAGCTCAACGGCTGTTCTGCATGGGTAAGGATTGCCGAAAAGGCAGCCGCCATGATCCTCCGCGATGCACAACAACCATCCACCTGAAAGAACTCTCGCCATGAACCCCAGGATCCGCGGTGTGCTCGCACCTGTATTGACGCCGTTCGACCAGCATCATGAGCCGGATGTCGGTCGCTTTGTCGCACATTGCCAGTGGCTCGTCAGCCAACAGGCCAGTCTGGCCATATTCGGCACCAACTCGGAGGCGGCCTCGTTGTCGGTGGCCGAGCGCCTGAGCCTCACCGACGCGTTGCTGGCGGCCGGCGTGCCCGCTGCACGCATGATGCCGGGCACCGGCGGCTGCGCCCTCACGGACGCGACCACCCTGACCCGACACGCCGTCAACCATGGGGCCGCCGGCGTCTTGATGCTGCCACCGTTCTTTTACAAGGGCGTGTCCGATGCAGGGCTCTATGGTTACTACGCCGAAGTGATCGAACGTGTCGGAGACACGCGCCTGAAGGTTTACCTGTACCACATTCCACAGATGACGCAGGTGCCGATCACGCTCAAGCTGATCGAGATGCTGCGCAAAAGTTACCCCGATACCGTGGTCGGTGCCAAGGATTCCTCGGGCGTGTGGGACAACACCCAAGCCATGATCGACGGTTTTGCCAAGGACGGCTTCGATGTGTTTCCGGCCAGCGAATCCACACTGTCCAAAGCACTGCCGATGGGCGCCGCCGGATGCATCAGCGCCACGGTGAACATGAATCCGGCAGGTATCCACGCCGTTTACCAAGGCTGGAACACGCCAGATGGCGCCAACCTGCAGGCCAAGGCGGATGTGGTGCGCAATATTTTTCAGGCCGTTCCGATGATCCCGGCGATGAAACGGGTGGTTGCTGAATTCAGCGGCCATGCGGCATGGCAAAACGTGCGCCCGCCCTTGGTGAACCTGGAAGATGCGGTGGCTCAAAGCGTGCTGGCCCAGCTGGCACAGGCAGGTTTTGCGATGCCGTCCTACCCCCGGCTGTAAGCATCCGGCGCGTCAACATCCGTGTTTCCTGCACGCAGCCACTTCGGGTCAATTGATTCCTGCCAGACAACTAGTTTATCTGTGGTTAAAATTCAGACTTGTGTGTTTGAACGGCGTGACACTGCCACAGCGTGTTGGAGCGTCACCTCTTGAAGTATTCGATCTTTTCGCTGGCCCGAAACGCGCTCAGCCGCCATGAAAACTGGCAGCGTGCGTGGCGCAGCCCCGAGCCCAAGTCAAGTTATGACGCGGTGGTGATCGGCGGCGGCGGCCATGGCTTGGCCACCGCCTACTACCTCGCCAAGGAACACGGCATGACGAACGTGGCCGTGCTGGAAAAAGGCTGGCTGGGTGGCGGCAACACCGGGCGCAACACCACCATCGTGCGTTCCAATTACCACCTCGACGCCAACGCGCACTTCTACGAATTTGCCCTCAAGCTGTGGGAAGGCCTGTCGCACGATCTGAACTTCAATGTCATGTACAGTGCCCGCGGCGTGCTCAACCTCACGCACTCGCCGGCCGAGGTCGATGCGGCGATGCGCCGCGGCAATGCGATGCGGCTGAACGGCATCGACGCCGAGTGGATGTCGCGTGACGCGATCGCCCGCTGGATACCGAATCTGGATTGTTCGCCGCAGGCGCGTTTCCCGATCCACGGCGGCCTGCTGCAACCGCGTGGTGGCACCGTGCGCCATGATGCCGTGGCCTGGGGTTATGCGCGGGCTGCTGATGCGCGCGGCGTCGACATCATCCAGCAATGCGAAGTGACCGGTCTGCGCACGCAGGGCGGCGCGGTCACCGGGGTCGAAACCAACCGCGGGTTTATTGCGACACCGAGGGTCGGACTGGCCGTCGCGGGCCACTCCAGCCAGCTGGCGGCGATGGCCGGTGTTCGACTGCCCATCGAGTCCCATGCGCTGCAGGCCATGGTGTCCGAGCCGGTCAAGCCGGTGCTCGACACCGTCGTGACATCAGGTGCCGTGCATTTCTACATCAGCCAGTCCGACAAGGGAGAGCTGGTGATGGGTGGTGACCTGGATTTCTGCAACTCCTTCGCGCAACGCGGCAACCTGCCCATCGTGGAGCATGTCGTTGCCGCCTGCCTGACGCTGTTCCCGGACTTCGGGCGGCTCAAGCTGATGCGCACCTGGGGCGGCATCATGGACATGACCCTGGACGGCAGCCCGATCATCGGTACGCTGCCCGTCAAAGGCCTGACCATGACCGGCGGCTGGTGTTACGGCGGCTTCAAGGCCACCCCTGCATCAGGCTGGTTGCACGCACACACGATGGCCACCGGCGCACCGCACGCGCTCAACGCAGCGTTTTCGCTGGAGCGGTTTTCACAGGGCGCGCTGCTGGACGAAAAAGGTGCCGGTCCCACCGCCTGGGCCCATTGATCAGGGGTTGCCACCATGATGCTCATTCCCTGCCCCTGCTGCGGACCACGCAACCAGACCGAATTCACCTATGGCGGCGACGCTTCGGTCAAACGGCCGGAACCCGACGCGCCCGAAGCCGAGTGGTTCGCCTTTGTCTACCTGCGCGACAACCCGAGCGGCTGGCATGAAGAGTTGTGGCTGCACAGCGCCGGCTGCCGCAGCTGGTTCAAGCTGCGCCGCGACACCCGCAACCACGAGATCGCAGCAAGTCCAAAGCTGCATCAGGCCTTCTGCGCGCAAGGTGGTGCAACATGAACCAACGCTGCCGCGTCGAGTCCGGCGGATGGGTGGACCGCGCGCGAACCCTCAATTTCAGTTACGACGGCATCGGTTACCAGGGGTATGCGGGCGACACACTGGCGTCGGCCTTGCTTGCCAACGGCATACACCTGGTCGGGCGCAGCTTCAAATACCACCGACCCCGCGGCATCCTCAGCGCCGGTGCGGAGGAGCCCAACGCGCTGGTGCAGCTGGCTTCGGGTGCACGCACCGAGCCCAATGCCCGCGCGACACAGATCGCACTCCATGAAGGCCTGAGCGCCAGCAGCCAGAATTGTTGGCCGTCGGTCAGGTTCGATGTGGGCGCCATCAACAACACGCTGTCGTTTCTGTTTCCGGCCGGCTTCTACTACAAGACCTTCATGTGGCCAGCCGGTCCGGCCTGGTGGTTGCGGTACGAGCATGTGATACGGCGCGCCGCCGGCATGGGCCGCACTGCGACCATGCCAGACCCGGACCACTACGAACACCGCTTCGCGCATTGCGATGTGCTGGTGGTGGGTGCCGGCCCCGCCGGGTTGGCGGCAGCGCGTGCCGCCGCCAGCAGTGGCGCGCGCACCATGGTCTGCACGGAGGACAGCTGCATGGGCGGAAGTCTCGCAGGTGGTAACGACGTGATTGACGGCATGCCCGCCGCCCGCTGGATCGAACACACGGTTGCCACTCTGCGGGCCAACGCCAACGTCACGCTGTTGGACCATACAACCGCCTTTGGCGTCTACGATGACAACCTGGTCGGACTGGCAGAACGCGCGGGCGACCTGCAAGGCATGCCGTCGGCGCACCAACCGCGCCAGCGCCTGTGGAAAGTGCGCGCCAAATCGATCGTGATGGCCAGCGGCGCCCACGAACGGCCGATCGCGTATGCCAACAACGACCTGCCGGGCACGATGTTGGCGGGTGCCGTGCAGACCTACGTGCAACGATTCGCCGTACGGCCTGGTTCGCGCGCGGTGGTGTTCACCAACAACGACTCGGCCTATGCATGTGCGCTGGCGCTGCATCAGATCGGTGTCGCAGTCGAGGTGGTGGACAGCAGGACGGAATCCGACCTGACGGGCAGCCTGGTTGCGCGCGCGCGGGCCGCCGGGTTGGCGATCGCCCCTGCCAGTGCCATCACCATGGCGTATGGGCGAACCCATGTGCATGCCGTCGATATCGTACGGCTCGGCGGCGCTGGCCAGCGCCGCGTCTCCTGTGACCTGGTCTGCATGTCGGGTGGATGGAGTCCGGCTGTGCACCTGTTTTCGCAAGCCCGCGGCAAATTGCGTTTTGACGAGGCCCTGGCGGCATTTGTGCCCCAGCCGACGCTTGCACCCCTCTTTCCGGCGGGAGCAGCGCGGGGCTGCTTTGCATTGAACGTGGCGCTGGCGGACGGACATGCACAAGGATTGGCGGCGTCATTGCGCGCAGGCTTGGACAGCGGCGGGGATGTCACTGCACCAGCGGCCGAGGCGCTTGTTTACGGGCCGCTGCGGCCGTTGTGGGAGGTTGCCGCAGCCAACCCACGGGCCAAACGATTCGTCGATTTCCAGAACGACGTCACCGTCAACGATGTGGCACTGGCTGCGCGCGAAGGTTACCACTCGGTGGAGCACACCAAGCGCTACACCACGCTGGGCATGGGCACCGACCAGGGCAAGACCAGCAACGTGGTCGGGCTCGCGTTGCTGGCGCAGCAGCTCGGCACATCGATCCCGGCCGTCGGCACCACGACCTTTCGCGCGCCCTACACACCGGTCACGATGGGCGTGTTTCCCGGGCACGCCACCGGGCTGCATATCGAGCCGGTGCGCCAGACCGCCATGCACGCCTGGCATGTGCAGCATGGCGCGCGTATGGTCAACGGCGGCTTGTGGCGCCGGCCGCACTCCTACCCGCGCGCGGGCGAATCGGAGTTCGACGCGGCGAACCGCGAGGCGCTCAACGTGCGCTCCCAGGTCGGGGTGGTGGATGTGTCCACGCTGGGCAAGATCGAACTGCAGGGCCGCGATGTGGCCGAGTTGCTGAATCGTATCTACTGCAACCGCTGGGACACCCTGCAGGTCGGTCGCTGCCGTTATGGGCTGATGTTGCGCGAGGACGGGATACTGCTGGACGACGGCACGACGTCACGCCTGGCCGATCACCATTACCTGATGACCACTACCACGGTCAACGCGGTGAAGGTGATGCAGAACATCGAGTTGCTGCTGCAGAACGACTGGCCCGACCTGGAGGTGTTTGCCACCTCGGTCACCGAACAATGGGCCGCCGCTGCCATCTCCGGGCCCCAGGCACGCGCGCTGCTCTGCACCCTGCTCGACATCGACCTGGGCAATTCGGCGTTCCCATTCCTGGCTGTTGCGGAGTGCAGATTGCGCACCGCCAGCGGCAGCATTGCGGCCCGGCTGTTCCGCATGAGCTACTCGGGCGAAAACGCATACGAGGTGCATGTGCCAGCCGCCCACGGCCTGGCGATGTGGGAGGCGATCATCAGCGCCGGCGGGCCGCTTGGCATCATGCCGTACGGCACCGAAGCCATGAGCACGCTGCGCATCGAGAAGGGCCACGTGGTGGTCGGCGCCGAGGCCGATGGCCGCACCACGGCGGATGACCTGGGCATGGGGAAACTGGTCACCGCGGCCAAATGGTGCATCGGCAAACCGTTGCTGAATCGCCCCGATCTGACGCGGCCAGACCGCTGGCAATTGGTCGGCCTCACCGCGCTGGATGGCGCCGAAATGCCGCGAGCCGCCAAACTCGTCGAGAGCCCCGACGCCGCCTTGCCCCAAGCCATGCTGGGACACGTTACTGCCTGGTGCTGGAGCCCGAACCTGAACGCCTGGCTGGCACTGGCACTGCTGGCCGCAGGGCGCCAGCGCCATGGCCAGACACTGTGGGCGGTGTCACCGCTGGCCAATGCAAAGATCCGGGTGCGGGTCGGTGCACCCTGTTTCATCGACCCGGACGGGGAGCGCCTGCGTGTCTGACACCGCATCCATCGGGTCGAGCAAGCCAGGGCATCATGGCGTCGCCGGACCGTCGCAGTTGACGCTGCAGCGGGTGGCGACCGGGACCGTGTGGAACCTGCAGGGCGCAGCGGACAACCCGGCCTTCGAGGCACAGGTGACAAGCCTCTGGGGCGTCGCCAGATTGCCGACGCCACACCGCGTCGCCAGCTCGCCCACACACCGCCTGTTGTGGATCGGGCCAACGTCGTGGCTGGTATTCAGTCTGGGCCCGAACCCGCCGACAGATACTGCGCCGGGGCCGGCTTTTGCGGACAGCCGTAACCGCATCAACGCGGCCGCTGGTGCCTTGTTCGATGTCTCGGACTCGCGCGTGGGCTGGACGCTGCGTGGCCCCAGGGCATTGGATCTTCTAGCAAGTGGATGTCCGCTGGACCTGCACGACAAAACCTTTGCCCGTGACAGCTGTGCTCAAAGCCTATTCGGGCATGTCGCGGCGTTGTACCACCGCCATGCCGACGGCGATTTCACCGTCTATGTGGCGCGCAGCTTCGCCGAAGATGTGTGGGCGACGCTGTGTTCCAGCGCTGCGCAATACGGCTACGAGGTGCTTCCAGCCGCGCTCTGATTGCGCTGCATGGCTTCCAGCCGTTCAAACTTCAGAGCACCAGCCGTGCCATCTCGTCGTCATAGATGATGGTGGAGAGCATCTTGATCGGCAGTTTGAGCAGTTTCTCCGGCCCGTGCGGGACGCTACCGCGGAAAGTCAGGGCGTCCCCGGGACCGAGCATGTAGTTTTTCTTGCCGTGGCGGTAACTCAGTTTGCCTTGCAGTATGTAAATGAACTCGATGCCGGGATGTTGAAAGCTCGGGAAAATTTCGCTCTTGTCGTTCAACGTCACCAGGAACGGCTCGAACACCCGGCGCGGTCCGCGCTCGATCGACAACAACTGGTAGGTATGGCCGCGCTTGGTGCCTCTGCGCACCACCTCCGGGCCCTGCCCCGCCTTGATATGCTGCGCACCACCCTCGTCACTGGAATAGCCGGAAAAAACGCTGGCCAGCGTCGTCCCCAGGGCATCGGCCAAACCGGCGAGAGAATCCAGGCTGGCTGAAGTTTGCCCGTTTTCGATCTTGCTGAGCATGCCGCTGCTGATGCCGGCCTTGCGGGCGATCTCGGCAATCGTCAGGTTTTGCTGCAGCCGCAACTTGCGCACGGTTTGCCCGATGTGGCGCTCCAGGTCCCGCGGCGCGGGATCCGGCGTCAATTCTTTTTCGGTCATGGTGGTATGTTCCCCAGACTACTGATAAGCAATCATCTTAACCCCCAGGCAAGGTGCAGGCATCACCCGCTGGGTGACTGCCACTCGCAGGCCCGACAAATCAGGCCCTGTCGCGTCCGCGCCCCGGAATCCAGTCAGTCCCAGCCAAAGGCACTCCGGCCATGGCCGCCGCCTCGACAGTCAACGCCACCAGATCTTCGCGCTCAAGGTGGTGTACGTTCTGCTTGCCACAGGCCCGGGCAATCGTGGTGAGCTCCATGTTCATGGTCTTGAGATAGTTGCGCACACGCCGCGCGCCAACCGCAGGCTCCAGCCGTTGCTCCAGCACCGCGTCCTGCGTGGTGACGCCGACCGGGCACTTGCCGGTGTGGCAATGGTGGCATTGACCTGGTGCCGTGCCCAGCTTGACATAGTCGTCAATCGCCGAGTGGTTTTTTCCCTTCTGGCTGTAAGTCTCTCCGTTACATCCCAACGCCATCAACATGCCCTGGCCGATCGACACCGCGTCGGCGCCCATGGCCAACGCCTTGGCCACATCGGCACCGGTGCGTATGCCGCCCGACACCACCAGTTGCACCACGCCACGCAGATTGAGTTCTTCCAGCGCCTCAACCGCCTGGCGCACTGCCGCCAAGGTCGGCACACCCACGTTTTCGATGAACACCGTCTGCGTTGCGGCGGTGCCACCCTGCATGCCGTCCACCACCACCACGTCCGCCCCGGCGATCGCTGCCAGCTTGACATCGTTGAAGGTGCGGGTCGCCCCGACCTTGACATAAATCGGCTTTTCCCAATCGGTGATCTCGCGCAACTCCTGGATCTTGATCACCAGGTCGTCGGGACCCGTCCAGTCTGGATGCCGGCTGGCCGAGCGCTGGTCCACGCCCTCGGGCAGGTGCCGCATACGCGCCACACGCGGGTTGATTTTCTGCCCGAGCAGCATGCCGCCACCTCCGGGCTTGGCGCCCTGCCCGATCACGATCTCGATCGCGTCAGCGCGACGCAGATCGTTCGGGTTGAAGCCGTACCGCGAGGGCAGACATTGGTAGACCAGTTGTTTGGAAGACTGCCGCTCCTCGTTCGTCATGCCACCATCACCTGTCGTCGTAGAGGTGCCCATCTCGGTGGCAGCCATGCCCAGCGCCTGCTTCACATTGGCCGACAGGGATCCAAAACTCATGCCGGCGATGGTGATCGGTATCGCCAGCTCGATCGGCTTCTTGGCGAAGCGGCTGCCAAGAATGGTCTTGGTATCGCAGCGCTCCCGGTATCCTTCCAGTGGATAACGCGACAGCGACGCCGCCAGAAACAACAGGTCGTCAAAATGCGGCAAGCGCCGCTTGGCACCAAGACCGCGTATCTCGTACAAACCATGCGCCGCCGCGTGCTGGATGTACTCGATGGTGCTGCGGCCGTAACCCCAACTCTCTTCCCCTTGCGGGCTCTGGACAAAACGAACGGGATGATCCATCAATACTCCTGATTGGCGTCGGCGTTCCAGTGGTACAGGCTGCGCATCGATGCCACCCGGCGGAACTCCACGGGGTCATGGGACAAACCGGCCCGTTTCAGGAGGTCGGCAACCGCCGCATGGTCTGCCGCCGTCATCGGCTCTTCGTGGGCATCGGCACCGAGCGACTTTATTTTGCCTCGCACATAGATGACGGCTTCGTACAGCGAGTCGCCCAGCGCGTCGCCGGCGTCACCACATACGACCAGCCGACCCTCCTGCGCCATGAAGGCCGAAAAATCGCCAACGTTTCCGGCCACGACGATATCGATGCCCTTCATCGATATGCCACAGCGCAACGAGGCATCACCGTCGATGACCAGCAGACCGCCCTGGCCGGACGCTCCCGCTGCCACCGAGGCAAAACCCTTGACGTGCACGCGACCAGACATCATGTTCTCAGCCACTGCCGGGCCGGCATTTCCGTGCACCGTCACGCGCGCCTGCTGGTTCATGCCAGCCGCGTAATAACCTGCGTGGCCGTGGATGTCGATATCCACCGCTGCGTTCACGCCGACAGCAATGCTGTGGGCGCCGTCCGGGTTGTGCACCGCAACCGACAGCGGCCCAGCGGGCAATGCACCATGCAGATACTGGTTGAGTGTGCGTAGCGGTTGCTGCGCGAGATCAAAATTCACGCTCGCCATATGTAGATCTGCTCCGGCTTGGGCTCGAAAATATTCGCGTTCTTGACACCCGGCAGCTTGGCAAGGGAGCGGAACTCGGATGAGATCGCGACATAGTCGTCGGTCTCGGCCACGATGGCCGGTTTGCAGGAAAAAGCGTCACGCACCAGGGCCAACTCATCTTTGGTACCCATCAAAAAGGTGTAGAAGCCATCCAGTTCATCAAAGCCCTTCTCGAGCGCCGTCTCCAGGGCATCGCCTTCACGCATGCGCCACTCCAGAAACCGGCACGCCGCCTCGGTATCGTTGTCGGTCTCGAACTTGATGCCCAGCGGTTCGAGCTTGCGTCGCACACTGTTCGGATTGGACAAGGAGCCGTTGTGGACCAGGCAAAAGTCTTCCCCCGCAGTAAACGGATGGGCGCGCGCCGGGGTGACAGCGGTCTCGGTCGCCATCCGCGTATGGCCTACCAGGTGCGAGCCGGTCAACGCCGGGAAGTGGTAACGCGCCGCCACCTCGGCCGGTGAACCGGTGTCCTTGTAGAGGTCGATCGACTGCCCCACCGACAGCAGATGGTAGCCCGGGTAGTTCGAACACAGCCACGAGCGTACAGCGTCTGGACCAGCCGCCGTTTCGAGCACCGCATGGTTGGCACGGCCGTGCACAGTCGAATCAGCGCCCAGCCCACGCACGGCCGCTTCCTCAAACGGGGCCCACGGCGCACTGGCAGTGCCGCTGTAAACGCTGAACTTGCGCCGCCCGTGCGCTACCGCTGCAGTGAATACCGCCATGCCGGCAGATTCCGGCCCGCGCTCGGTCATGCCGATCAGGATAGGCATCATCAACGTACCGAGTTGCTCACGCAACTCGGGCTTCTTGACGAGTAGTCCGACAATTCCACACATACTGGTTCATCCAATCAGAAAAACTCGAGGTAACGGTTGGTTTCCCAGGCCGAGACGTGGCGTGAGTACTCGACCCACTCCATGCGTTTGAGGCGAATGAATTCGTTCGACAGGTTCTCGCCCACCGCGTCGCGCAGCACTGCATCGGCGGCAAAAGCGTCGATCGCTTCGTTCAGGTTCTGCGGCAGGATGGGTATGCCCTGCGCGGCCACCTGCTCAGGCGAAAGTTCGTACAGATTGGTGTTGTTGGCCGGCCCCGGATCCAGTTTTCTCTTGATGCCGTCCAGCCCGGCGGCGATGATGCCGGCAGTTGTCAGGTAGGGGTTGCACGAGCCATCGGGCAGACGCAGTTCCAGACGGCCGTAGGGAATACGCACCATGGCCGTACGGTTGTTGTCGCCGTAGGTCACATAAGCCGGAGCCCAGGTGGCGCCGGACAAGGAACGCCCGACCACCAACCGCTTGTAGGAGTTCACCGAGGGTGCCGCCAAAGCTGTCAATCCGCGCGCGTGCGCCAAAATACCGGCGAGAAAGTGATAACCGGACTTGGACAGGCCCATGCCCTGTTTGTCCTTGTCGTCGTGAAACAGGTTCTTCGTCTTGGCGTCGCCCACCGAGATATGAAAATGCGAGCCAGTACCAGCGCGGTTTGAAAATGGCTTGGGCATGAAGGTACAGACCATGCCCATGGAGTGCGCGATCTCCGTCGCCGCCATCTTGAACAGCGTGTAGTTGTCGGCTGACGTCATGCAATCGCGGTAGGCAAAGTTCACCTCGAACTGGCCGTTCGCATCTTCATGGTCGATCTGGTACACATCCAGACCCGCCACCTGCAGGGCATTGACA
>JANOTG010000607.1:0-5337 GCA_031416215.1 Betaproteobacteria bacterium | reverse complement strand
CTGGTCGATACCAGCCAGGGCCGCAGCGTTGAAGCGGTTCGGCTGGGCATCGAGGCGGTGCGCGATTTTGGTGTCGTGATGCCCACCCAGCCCGGAATCGCCAGCGTATTGTGGGAGCTGGCGCGGGTGAAGCTGGCACTGCGCGGACGCCGCGCCGAGGACCTGCTGGATCTGCCACCGGTAACCGACCCGATTCGCACCGCAGCCATCGGGCTGTTGTTGCGTATCGGCCCTGCAGCCTATTTCAACAACCCGGAGGCACTCACCCTGAGCGCGCTCAAGATCGTGCGCCTTTCGCTGGAACATGGCAACACCACGGGCTCATCGTTTGGTTACGTCATCTACGGCATGGTCATCGGAGCCAAACTTGGCGACGCCACGGGCGGACATGCATTCGGCCGCCTGGCAGTTGCGCTCAGCGACCGACTGGACACACCGGACATCCGCTCCAAGGTGCAACTGGTGTTTGGCAGCTTCATCAATTTCTGGACACAACCGTATCAAAGCACACTGCGCATCGTGGCTGACGGGTTTCGGGTCGCCCTGGAGGCGGGAGACCCGCAATACGCGGGTTACTGTCACAACAGCACTATTTTCCAGATGCTGGCCTTCGGCAGCCCGTTGACCGAAGTGCTTTCGCTAAGCCGGGATTTCGAACCCTTCATTCAACACGCCAATGATGAATTCACGGTCGACACCCAGGCGCTGATGCGACAACGCACACACGCCTTGCTGGGACAGGCGGCAGGCGGACACACGCTGGATGACCCGGGATTTGACGAGGCTGCCTGGCTGCAGCGGGTGCGTGCTGGCGGCAACCTCACCACCTTGGGGTATTACCAGGCGTGCAAGGTCCAGTTGGCCCTGCTGTTTGGCGACCTCGAGACCGCGCTGCAGCTTGGCGCAGCGGGTTTTGCCAACCGTGAAGCCCTGCTGAGCCAGATTCACTCGGCGGAGTTGCACCTGTATTACGGTCTCGCGCTGGGCCTTGCCATGCGCAACGGAATGGCAGCAACCCGCTCGCAGAAGCAGGCGTTGGCGAGCTGCCGCAAGGTGCTGCGGCATCACGCCAGGCATGCGCCGGCCAACTTCGATTGCTGGCACTTGCTCCTGGAGGCCCAGGCCGGTCCGGCGACAGGCGACTCGGCGCTGTCGGCATTTGACGCAGCCATCGAGTCCGCCCGCAAACATTCCCAGCCAAACATGCAGGCCCTGGCGGCTGAACTGGCGGCGCGCTCACAACTGGCAGCAGGCAGGCGCACGGTGGCGCAGAGTTACCTGCGCGACGCATTGCAGGCCTACGGCGCCTGGCTGGCCAGCGGCAAGAGCCGTCACCTGGTGCTGGAGTTCGCACAACTGCTGCCCGAGCAGGCGCTGGCCTTGACAACACCGGCGGCAGCACCGACGCCGGCACGCCGCACCGCGACAGCCATCGGCCTGGAGGCGGCACTCGCTGCCGCCCATGCCCTGGCCGACGAAACCGAGCTCGACCAGCTGCTTGAACGCCTGCTGGGCATCGCCATCGAGGGCGCCGGTGCCGAAAGCGGGCAGGTGGTGTTGCAGCGTGAAGATGGCCTGTTTATCGAAGCCATCGCCTCTGCCGATCGGGCGGACGTACTGATCGCGCACAAGCCATTGGCACAGGCCGGCGCCATGTGTATACCGGTGGTGCAGACCGTGCTGCGCCGGCGCGCGGCGGTGGTGATCGGCGACGCCACCAGCGACCTGCAGTTTGCCAAGGTGCCCGATGTGCAGGCACGCCGCCCGCGTTCCATCGCCTGCCTGCCTATCGCCGTGAAAGACCGGGTGCTCGGGGCACTGTATGTGGAGAACAACCTGACCCCAGACGCCTTCACCGACGAACGCGTGCGGCTGTTGTCCCTGATGGCGTCGGAGGTGGCGGTGGGCGTGGAGCGCGCGCGCCTGACAGGTGTGGCGCGTCAGAGTCATGTGGCGCTGGGCGCCGCCATGCGACGGGTCGAGTTGCTGGAAAAGTCGAAGGCGCATCTGGGCAGGTTTGTGCCCCAGTCGGTGCAGCGGCTGATCGACGCCAACCCCGATGCACCGGCACTGGAGAAACGTGAACGCGATGTCACCATCCTGTTCCTGGATATCGAGGGTTATACACGGCTCACTGAATCGCTCAGCCGTGAACGCCTGGACTGGCTGGTACGCACCTACTTTTCGCGCTTCCTGGATATCGTGCATGCACACCGCGGTGACATCAACGAAACGGCCGGCGACGGCCTGATGATCATCTTCCAGGACGACGACGTCATGGCCCATGCGGCGAACGCGGTACGCGCGGCATTGGAGATTGCCCACGCCACGCGGGAACTGCATGCCAGCCTGGCAGCGCAGTTTGACCCGATTGCCGTCAACATCGGCATCAACTCCGGGTTGGCCCTGGTTGGGGCAACACGCCTGCAGGGCTCAGCCGAAGCCCGTTTCACCTTCACGGCGACCGGCTCGGTGACCAATATCGCCGCCCGCCTGGGGGCGTTTGCCACTGGCGGCTCGGTGGTTCTGAGCCAGGACACTGCCAATCGACTGGGCCAGTTGTTCACACTCGAAACACTGGGCGCCCTGGCGCTGAAGAACGTGAGCGAGCCGGTGCCGGCGTGGCGGCTGGTGACAGGCGCAACATCGCAGCCAGGGCGATTCGGCTCCACGCAGAATATCAACCCGAACGCACAAGAGGAATCAACATGAAGCGGGTCGCAATTTTTGGTGGTGGCATGGGTGGCCTGTGCGCCGCGCATGAGCTGATAGAACGTGGATTCCAGGTCGACATCTACGAACGCAAGAACATCTGGGGCGGCAAGGCGCGCAGTTATGGCGTCGATGGAACAGGAACCGATGGTCGCGCCGATTTGCCCGGAGAACACGGTTTTCGCTTCTTCCCCGGCTTTTACAAACACATACCCGACACCATGTCGCGTATCCCGTTCCCGGGCGGCGACGCGGCGGGTCGGGTGGACCAGAACCTGGTGCAGTGTCTGGCCGGGCAGATCCTGCAGAAGGACAAGCCCCCCACCACCTTTCCGGTGCGTTTCCCGCAAAGCTGGACCGAGTTCCGCCAGCGCCTGCAGGACCTGCGCGACCGCGGCCCGCTTGGTTTCAAACCGGGTGAGCTGCGTCACTTTGTCGGCCGCATGTTGCGCATCGCCGTCAGTTGCCAGGATCGCCGTCTGGCCGAGTACGAGAAGATCACCTGGTGGGAGTTTGTTGGTGCCGAGCCACGCAGCGACGCCTATAAGAAGCTGCTGGCCCGCGGCCTCACGCGCTCACTGGTAGCCATGCGGGCCGAAGTGGCCAGCACCCGCACCGTGGGTGACATCATGCTGCAGATGGCCTATTACCTGCTGACGCCCGGCGCCTCGTCCGACCGGCTGCTGAACGGCCCGACCAGCAGCGTGTGGATCGACCCCTGGCGCACCTACCTGGCCTCGCGCGGTGTGCAGTTCCACGCCGAATCGGCGCTCACCAGCCTCGAGGTCGGTGTCGACAAACGCATCAGCGCCGCCACCGTGCGCCATGCCGACGGCAGCACACACAAGGTGCAGGCCGACCACTATGTGGCGGCACTGCCCTGTGAGGTGATGGCGCGTTTTGTGCACGGCGCGCTGGCCGCGGCGGCGCCAGGACTGCAGCGTATTCACCAACTCCAGGTGGCCTGGATGAATGGCGTTCAGTTTTACCTGTCGCGCGACATACCGATGAGTTACGGGCACAGCATCTTCAGCGATGCCAACTGGGCCTTGACGGCCGTCTCGCAGCCCCAGTTCTGGCAGGGCGGGCAGTTTCCGATCACGGGTTTTGGCGACGGCAAGGTGAAAGGCCTGTTGTCGGTCGATATCTCGGACTGGACCGACCCGGGCACGGATACCACCGACAAGTGGGCCGCCCACTGCAGCCGCGAGGAAGTGGTGGAGGAGGTCTGGGCGCAACTGAAAGACCACTGGCTGGACGCTGCCGGCAGCCGCCTGACGAACGCTGACCGGCTGTACGCCCATCTGGACGAGGATATCGAGTGCCCCACCGACGCCACCCCAGCGGCCCGGCGCAAGGCACTGGCCGAGCGCCGCGGCGTGATGCGGGTGAAAGACATCAACCAGGTGCAGGATGTCGACACCGAGCCGCTGCTCATCAACACCCGGGATTCATGGGCGAATCGGCCCGAGGCCGCGACCGAGATACCGAACCTGTTTCTGGCCGCCGACTATGTGCGCACACACACCGACCTGGCCACCATGGAAGGCGCCAATGAAGCCGCCCGCCGGGCCGTCAACGCGATCCTGAGCGCCACCGGCTCCAGCGCCACCCCCTGCAAGGTCTGGCCACTGAAGGAGCCCCTGCTGCTGGCGCCGTTTCGGGCCATGGATTGGTTGCTGTTCCGGATCAAGACAATGTTTGGTCAAAAAACGGGCTGACTTGTCACCCAGCCGGTCGAACCGCGGCATGCCCAGACCTGAGGCTCCGTGGCAGACTGCAGCCTTTGAGTGACAAAAGTCGGTCAAGGAGGTGACGATACTGTCCGGCCCCAGCATGTTCCATGCGGCGGTGCGTGATGCCATGTTGCAATACCGGTGCAGCGTCAACAGCGTTGCGGTGCTGGCGACGCAGGATTTCAATTTCAAGCCGGACTAGGGCCCAGCGCTGCAACCGCTGCGGGGTCGCGGCTGGCGCCCAAAACTGCCCAGCGCAGCTTGGCCGAAGCAGAGCGCGGATTGGCCCGGCGCTCCTCGAACGACGCCCGGATCGGATCCGCCGCCACCCGCGCATAAATGCCGCTGCGCTCACCGGCCTGAAAAGCCTTTTTCACGCGCCGGTCTTCGCCCGAGTGAAAACTCAGCAACGCCACCCTGCCACCCGGATTCAGGCAAGCCGGCAACTGTTCCAGGAACCGGTCCAGCGCGCCGAACTCGTCATTCACCTCGATACGTAGCGCCTGGAACGTGCGTTGCAGCACTTTTTTGGTTTCGGCGACGCGCTCGTCCTGCGGCATGCTGCGCTTGAAGACCCGTGCCAGCGTAGAACGCACCAGTTCTGCCAACTGCGTGGTGGTCTCGATGTATTGGCCCTGCAGGGCGGCAGCCAGGGGAACGGCAAACGGCTCGTCCGCGTTGTCCACCAGCAGATCCCGCAGGCGCTGCCGGGTGACCGACTGCAACAGCTGCGACGCCGACTGGCCGCTACCCGGGTCCAGCCGCAGGTCCAGCGGGCCGTCGGTCTTGAAGCTGAAACCGCGCGCCGGGTTGTCGATCTGCATCGACGACACGCCGAGATCGGCCAGCACGATGTCGAATCCGCCACCGGCCTCGGGCAGCAGGCTTG
>JANOTG010000606.1:0-2731 GCA_031416215.1 Betaproteobacteria bacterium | reverse complement strand
GCCTGCTGCCCGCTGTGGCGTGCGCGCAGGGCCTCGGTATCGGGCAGGGTGGCGCAGCTGCCGGCCGCCGCGAGGGCCAGCGCCAGCATCACCGCGCGCAGCATCCGGGAGCGTGACGTGGCGTTCATGGGGTTGAGGCGGCCCGGGCCTTGGCGGCAGGTTGCAACAACCTGGCCTGCCGCACCAGTTGCCCGCAGTCGCTGTCTTTGCCTGGCCCGCTGTCAATCAGTGGCAGCAGCGCCAGCAGCGGGTTGACAATACCAGGGCGATGGCGCCCAGTGCCCGTGCCGCTACCTGGGCCTTGTCCACCGACACGTCCGGTTTGGCGAAACTGCCGCCCACGTGAATCGGGCTGCGCAGTGCCAACGGGCTGGTGTTCTTGGTAGTCGGCCGTAACGTCAGGTCAAGGGTTTCGCGCGCCAGGTCGATGGAGCCACTGCCATGGATGGTCGTCACTGCGGTATCGAGTACCAGCGAATCGACCTGCATGCGGCCGCGCGCGACCTGGAAATCGGCAACGGCACAACGCAGCTTCACCAGCCTGTCGCCAGTCAGGTTGAGCTGCAGTATCTCCCACAGGTGTAATCCGGCCTTCTCCAGCAGCAGCTTGCTGATCTGCCCGTCCGCCACCACCAGTGTGAGATTGCCATCGGCCTGGCCCAGCATGGCACCGACAGAGTTGCCATTGCCGCTCAGGTCGAAGTCGCCGTTGATCTGCCCTACGCTGTTGCGGCCCAGGTCCAGCGTCGGGAACAGCCGCGCCAGCTGCAACTTGCGCGCGTTGAACTTGGCACGGCCGCGGATCGGCTGTTTGCCTCCGTCCAGCGTGACTGCGCCTTTCAAAATGCCTCCGGCGACTCCGAACTCCAACAGGTCGAGCGTCAGTACCGAGTCGCGCAGTACCAGTTTGGTCTGCAGCCGTTCCAGCGGCAGGGCACGGGCGCGGCGGATGGTGTTGGCGTTCAGCGTGACCTCGGCGTCGACGCTGTCCCAGCGCGCGCTGTTGAACGGAAGGTCTGGCAACACGCGGGCGCCGGACGGCGCCGTTTCCTGCCTGGCTTGCAATACGCTGCCAGGGCGCGCCCCGATCACCGGGCCCAGGTCATCGAGGTCCAGCACCTTGGACGACAACACGGCGCGCAGCTCGGGTTTTCCCGTGCCCGTTTGCACCGACAACATGCCGGCAATATCGCTGGCACCGATACGACCGGAAAACTGTTCGTAGCGCCAGACCTTGGCGTGATGGATCAAATGTCCTTTTGTCGTGTAGGCGCCGGTGGCTGGCAAAGCGATGCCAAGAATTGGAAACAGATCTTCCAGGCTGGCGCCCTGCAGTGCCAGCTGCATGTCCAATGCGCCAAGATCCAGCAGATTGGTGACCGTTCCCTCGGCCTGCACACGGGTACGGCCCACCGATGCGACGACCTGCAGCGGGTAGGGGGTGGTCTCTTCACGCAGGGCCAGGACGGGCCCACTACTGCCTTGCGCGCTCGTCACCAGGCCTTTGTAACGTCCGCGCACGCGAAACTGCAGCCCGCCAGCTTCTTTGGGCTGTGACGGCATCGTGCCATCGGTGGACAGATCAGCCAGCAAGCGGGTGTGTTGCGCCAGATCGTCGTACCCCAGCGTTCCGGTGTCGATGGTCAACAGGTTGACGCGCAAGCGCGCGCTCTCGTCGCGCTGCTCGCGGTCCAGCAACCAGGTCTTGCGTCCGTCCGGGCTCCGCTCCAGAAACAGTGTCGGACGCAACAGGTGGACCTTGGGCATCACCAGCTCGCCACGCAGCAATGGGAGAACGGCGAGTGTGAGCTGCACGGCATCCGCTGTCAGCATCTGGGCCTGCTGCGCCCATGGCGGATTGGCAAAACTGACCGGCCCGGAGGCGAGTTGCAGCGCCGGCCAACCCAGCCGCACGGTGAGGTCTGCGCCAATCACCAGACTGCGACCCGTGCTCTGCAGGACCTGGCGTTCGATCGGTGCACGCAGCCAGTTCCAGCCAAACAGCGCAATCCAGAGTGCGGCCATCAGCACGGCTGCGACAACCGTGCCCCCAAACCAAAACATGGCACGGCGCAGCGTCATGGCTGGGTACTGGTCAAGGCGGGCATCTGGGGGCTCAGGTCAATTGCATGGTCCGGGGTGTGCAGCCATTGTGTGACCACCCTGCAGCCGGCTCCGTGCGCCGGCGCACATACAGCGCACGGGCTTGCCTCTAGTCTCGAGATTAAACAAGGAGTCCCCCATGACAAGCACCCTGCAACAACTGCGCCAGTTTTCCCTCGTGCTGACAACCCTGGTCGCCTGCAGCACCGGCGCGCAGGCGGCAACCGAGGCACAATACCGCTACCGCCAGGAACTGGCCGTGTGTAATTCCGGCAAGTCCAATCAGGACGCTGCAACCTGCCGGCTCGAAGCGCGCAACGCCCTGGCCGAAGCGCGGCGCAATGGATTGAGCAGTCCCGGCACGCACATGCAGCACAACACCATGATGCGTTGTGGTGTGCACGAAGGTGATGACCGGCGCGCCTGCGAAATGCGCATGGGAATGCAGGGACAGACGGAAGGCAGTGTCGGCGCCGGTGGCATCTTGCGCCAGAGCACGATCACCGTACCGTCCCAGTAACCCAGGGCCCGCCCAGGGGCGGTGGTAACAGGCCCCCCGCGCGGGTGGCCTATTGCAGTGTTGCGCTGGAGTTGGCACCCCCGGTGCGCTCGATAAACTGCATCAGCG
>JANOTG010000605.1:0-2106 GCA_031416215.1 Betaproteobacteria bacterium | reverse complement strand
ACCGTCATCACCAGCGTGCTGACGAGGTTGAACGCGGCCACCGCCACGATCAGGGTGAGGATGATGGCCATCATGGTCTTTTCCACCTGCACGGCGGCAAACCAGCTGCGATTCTGGCGCGTCCAGTCGCGCACCAGCAGGTCACCCGTGAGCGACTTGGCCAGCGCAGCCGCCACCACGCGCGCCTGGTGCAGGTCACGCAGCTTGAGCCGGATGCCGGTCGGCCCTTCCAGCCGGTAAATGCGCGCTGCGTCGTCCATGTGCAGCAGCACCAGCGCCGAGTCGTACTCAAAATGGCCGGAGTCGAAAATCCCCACCACGGTCATCTGTTTGAGTCTGGGCACCACGCCCGCAGGCGTCACCTGTCCACTCGGTGTGATCAGCGTCACCTTGTCACCCTGGCGCACACCAAGGGCGCGCGCCAGCTCGGCTCCGACCACAATGCCAAATTCGCCAGCCACCAGGCGCTGCAGGCCGGCAGTTTTCAGGCTGTGCGCAAGATCGGTGACCTCGGGTTCGCGCGCCGGGTCGATGCCGCGGACCAGCGTGGCCCGCATGTCCTCACCACGGGCCAGCAAACCCTGTGCCGAGACAAATGGCGCCACGCCAACCACCTGCGGGTTTTCACCCGCCTCGGACAGGGTCCGTTCCAGGTCCGGCAAAGCGGCGCCACCCTGGGCGAAGATCTCGATGTGGGACACCACACCCAGCATGCGATCCCGAACCTCCTTCTGGAATCCGTTCATCACGCTGAGCACGATGATGAGCGCGGCCACACCCAGTGCGATACCGAGCATCGATACGCCGGAGATGAACGAGATGAAACCATTGCGACGCGTGGTGCGTCCGGCTCGTGTGTAACGCCAACCCAGAATCAGTTCATACGGCAGTTGCATGCAGGTCGGCTGTTGGTGGTGCGTGGGCTGGAGGAACAGTCCCGATTGTGGCATCCCGGACAATCACGGCATGCACCTGCTGATTCCCTTTGCCTGCCTGCAGCTACCCGCAGCGCGCGCGGCGCTGGACGAACGCCGATTGTCCAACCTGCATCGCCTGCTGCGTGAGTTGGAGCCCATGCCGATGGAACTGGCTGGTGACACCAGCCTGAGCCTGCCACACGAGCGGGCTTTTGCGCTCGCCTGTGGTTTCGGCGCGCCCGATGGCCTGTTGCCCCTGGCGGCTCACGCGCGAGCGCTGGCCGGCCACTCCACTGGCTCCACAGCGTGGGCCTGGGTATCACCGGTGCACTGGGACGTCGCCGCGGCACATATCGGCATGGCCAATCCGGCGACCCTGCAGCTGCATGCCGACGAATCACTGGAGTTGCTACAGGCCATGCAGCCGTATTTCACACAGGATGGCATCACACTGCACTACGAATCCGCGGCGCGCTGGTGGGCCGGCGGACCGACACTGGGCGCATGGGCCAGCGCGTCGATCGACCGGGTGTTGCTGGCGTCCGACATCAGCCGCTGGATGCCAGCCCAGCCAGCCCTGCGGCGTCTGCAAAACGAAATGCAGATGCTGCTCTACACACACCCGGTCAACGCCGCACGCGAGCGGCGTGGTGTGCCGGTGGTGAATTCGTTCTGGCTGCACGGCAGCGGTGTGTTGCCGCCCGCGGCGCAGACAACACCCGCACCGGGTCTGGTGCTGGACGACAGCCTGCGCCAGGCCGCGCTGGCACATGATGCGCCTGCCTGGGCGGCCGCCTGGGCGGCCGTCGATGCCGGACCTTGTGCCGCGCTGTGGCGCGCGTTACAGGCCGGTGCAACGGTGCAGCTCACCCTGTGCGGTGAACGCGCGGCGCAGACGTTCGGCCCACGTCGGCACAGACCATTGCAGCGCCTGGTGCATCGCCTGCGGGCGCCGGCACTGGCCGGGTTGTGGGAGCGGCTGTGAAGATCACCGTGCGCGATGTTCCGCCACGTGCCGCCTGGGCACTGGAGCAGTCCGGCGTCCATCCGCTGCTGGCGCGCCTGTACGCGGCCAGGGGTGTGGCATCGCCGGATGAACTCGACAACGCCCTGGACCGTCTGCTGCCGCCGGCCACCATGAAGGGTGCGCAGGAGGCGGCGGTCCTGCTGGCCGACGCCATGGCGGCGG
>JANOTG010000604.1:0-4512 GCA_031416215.1 Betaproteobacteria bacterium | reverse complement strand
CAGCGCCGCCTGCGCCACGCGGGCGCATTGCGCCAGCGCCGGGATCAGGCGCAGGGCGCGCCTGTGTGGCGCCAGGTCGTCGGCGGCCCGCATTGGATAGGCGCCCCAGACGGGTCCCGGGCATGGCAGCAGTTGGGCCAGTTTGCGCATCAGCGGCCGCGTCAGAACTGCGGGTTGAAGAGTTGCAGAACGCGCTGGCGCAATACACGCAGAACTTGCTGCACCAGCGGTGCATGGCCGTTGTCAAATCGCACCCAGGCCCGCTCGCCGATGCGTGCTCCCGCGCTGCCGCCCGGGTCGTCGAGGGCGACGTCGAGCAGCACCACCGGCTGCACCGGCCGCAGGTCCTCGCGGTCCTGCGGGTCGGTGGCGACTTGTCCGCCATGGCGCTGGCTCAGCGCGGCGCTGGGCAGGCGCAGTACCGCTCCTCCGCTGTCGCGCAGCAGCGTGGCGGCGTGCCGCGTCTGCGGGCTCGCCGCCAACCGCACGCTGACCGCGCCCTGCAGCCGCAGGAGATCGCGTGCTTCGGCCTCGGGCAATGCCACACGCACGGTGGCTCGTCCATCGGTCAGCACCTGGCCCAGCAGCGCACCGCGGCGAACAAAATTTCCTGGCAGGTCGGCAGCGCCGGGCAGCGCCAGCCGGCCCGCGATGTTGGCCCGCAGCGCCAGACCCGACACGCGCTCCTGCAGCCGTTCGAGCTCGGCCTGGGCAGCCGACAACTCGGCGCGTGCGTCGCCCGTGGCGACCCCCGAAGTGGGCAAGGCGCTGACCAGTGTCACCTCAAGCGCGCCCACGCGCGCGCGCTGGGCCGCGAGCTGCGCGTCCAGTTGCCCATTGCCAAGCTGCAGCACCACTTCACCGGTGTGCACCGTCTGGCCGTCGCGCGCCAGTAGGGCTTCCACGACACCGGCCTCGTCGGCCCGCAACTGCGCCTGCTCGGGCGGCCACACGACGCCCTGCACCAGGGTGCGCTGGGGCCAGGGCGCCAGCAGCGTCACGAGCAAGGCCGCGGCCACACCCACCACCAGTACCCGCCAGCGCTGTGTCGTGCCATGTTGCGCCAGCGCGGTACTGCGCAGTTGGCCGAGCAGGCGCATCACCGGGCGCAACAGCATCTGCCATGCCAGCAACAGCGCACAACCCAGCCCCAGCGGCAGCGACAGCTGGCCCAGCCAGAACACAGCCAGCGCGGCGATGACCATCCCATACAACCACGACAAAGGTGCATAGGCCACCAGCCAGGGCAATTCGCCCCTGGCAAGCGCCATCGCGTCGGCGCCGCGCTGACCCAGCAAGTGCCTGCGCAACACATCCAGCCACCACTGGCGGCTGCGCGGCCCGAGGTTGGGCAGGTCGGCGGCGTCACACAGGATGTAATAACCATCCAGCCGCTGCAGCGGATTGCCGTTGAACAACAGCGTCGACGCTCCCGCAACCACCAGGGTGACGAAACACACATCGCGCAGCCATCCGTCGCCCAGCCACAACCACAGCGGCAGCGCAAGCGCGGCCAGCGCGAGCTCGACCATGATGCCCGCAGCCCCGACTGCGACGCGATGGCGGCGCTGGTTGAAGGTCGATGCAGCCGAGGCGTCGACATAGGGCACTGGCAGGAACAGCATGACGGTGACACCGGCCTCGCGCACCACTCCGCCCCAGCGCCGCACGGCCAACCCATGGGCGAGTTCGTGCATCAACTTGATCGGCAGATACAGCAACAAGGCGAGCAGTGCAAAACGCGGTGTGGCCAGCCAGCGCTGGCCATGCGCCCACAAGGCCGGCCCGTGCTGCAACACCAACACCAACAGTAGCAGCAGCGCCGCCAGCCACAACAGCAGCGCACGGCGCGAGAACAGCAGGTGGGCGAGCGGGTCGAGGCGGCGCAGCAGTGCCGAGGGGTTTCCCAGGGGTACGCGCCAGCTCAGCAGGCTGTTGCGTCCGGGCGGGTTCATCACCTGCTCCAGATGCGGCAGCAACAGGTCGAAGTTTGCCGCACGGTCGACCTGCAGCAATGCCGCTTCACGCAGCTGCGCCAGCAGATCGATCACCTCGTCCTGCGTGGCGGCGTCCTGTCCGTGCTGCAGCACACGCTCCCACACCTGCTGCATGCTGCGCTGGCCGTCCAGGCGCCCGGCGATCGCGTAGGCCGCGGCGTTCAGGCGCACACTGCGCCCCACCGAGGGGTCGCTCAACAGATACCAGGTTTCGCCACGCACGCGCTGGCGATGCAGCCGCGCATGCGGCGACAGGCGCGGCTTGAGAGTGGCCACCCGATACCAGCGCGCGCTGTGTATTGTGGACACACCTCAACCCAGCCAGACCCAATACGCCACGCGCATGCGTTCCAGTGCATGAAGCGTCCAGGCCCACAACGGCGGCATGTGCCCGACCACCAGATCGGCACGCCCGAGCAGTCCCGGTCGCAGCCCGTCCTGGGTATTTGCCAGTCGCGCCTCGACGTCGAACACATTGCGTCCGTCGACCGCCCGCGCCAGCGGTGTCATGCGCTCCACCACGAGCTGCTGCGTGTCCCAGGGCAGTGAGGAGAGCACCAGGCGCCCGGCCTGGCCGGCACGCACCCGAGCGATATCGACTTCGTCGATCTCCACAATCACCCGGTAGCGCTCCGTGGTGGCCAGCGTCAGGAGCGCGTCGCCCTGGCGCACTGGCGCGCCAATCGACTGGCTGAGATCACCCTGTACCACCAGTGCGTCGAACGGCGCGGTCAGGCGCCCGCGCGCCAGCTGGTCACTCACCAGCGCCAGCTGCGCCTGCGCCTCGGCGATACGCGCCAGGCTGGTGGAGGCATTGGCCCGCTCCGATTTGGCCATCGCGCCGGCGTAGGCATTTTCGTGCTGGGCCAGCTGGCTGGACCAGCGCTCGCGCTCCAGCAGCAGGTCGCCCTCGACCAGATCGACCAATGGCGCACCGGCCAGCACCCGGTCGCCCGGTCGCACGTGCGCAGTCTTGACGAAGCCATCGGTCGGTGCCGACAGAACCCGCTGCTGTGCACCTTCGATGCGCGCGCGCCCACCCACGTTGCGCTCCAGCGGCGTTACGGCCAGGAACAGCAAACCCAGCGCCGCAGCGACCAGCAGGCGACGTCTGCCACGCCGGCTCGGCTGACGCAGCGCGGCCAACCCCTGCCCCACAGCGCGTCGGGCGCGCCGATGCCACGGCTCGGTGGCCCATTGCATCCAGCGCAAGGCAGGCGCAGCCAGAACCAGCAGCAACTCGAGCCTGCGCAAGGCCGCCGCGTCCATCGGGGTGGCCATCGGTGACTCCACGCAGACCGCGCCAAATGCCTCGCCACCCACGCCCAATGGCACCGTCGCCACCGCCGCACCGACCAGGCGCTGCAAAACCTGGTGCTCCAGCATGATCCAGTCCGGCTCCGATCCATCCACGGCGGCATGCGGCGGCCATGCCAGCGCCACGCCCTGGTCGATCGCTTCGTCCATCGCCCCGACCAGGGCCTGGGACAGTTCGGCCTGGTCATTGGAGTGGTCGATGTTGGAACTGGCCAGTACACGGGTGCGCCCGCCCTGGTGCCAGCCGATCGTTGCGCGGGTGCAGCCGAACTGCTGTACCAGCGCTGCCAACAGGTCGTGGGCTGCCGCCGATACGGTGCTGGCGCCGAGCATGCGCGCATAAAGAACCAGCGCAGCGTGTGCCGCATCCGGCGCGGCGGCAGAATCACTATCCGCCGACTTCAACCCGGTAGCGGTCGTCAATTCGGGAACAGCGGAATTTGCGGTCAAGCTCACGGCCGACAACCTGCGCTGGCAGCCAATGGTTGAGCCCACATGCGACAAGTCGTCAGGTCGGCTGCTTCCTGGCCGGCGGCAAGTCGGTACAACTGCCGTGCGCCACTTCCGCCGCCATGCCGATGCTCTCGCCCAGCGTCGGGTGCGGGTGAATCGTCTTGCCGATATCGACGGCGTCAGCGCCCATCTCGATGGCCAGAGCGATCTCGCCGATCATGTCACCGGCGTGGGTACCCACCATGCCGCCGCCCAGGATCTTGCCGTGGCCATGGGCTTCGGGGGAGTCGTCAAAAAGCAGTTTGGTGACGCCTTCGTCGCGGCCATTGGCAATCGCGCGGCCGGATGCCGTCCAGGGGAACAGGCCCTTCTTGACCTTGATGCCCTGCGCCTTGGCCTGGTCTTCGGTCAGGCCGACCCAGGCCACTTCCGGGTCGGTGTAGGCGACGCTGGGGATGACACGGGCGTTGAATGCCGCCGCTGCCAGCTCCTTGTTGCCTTGTATTTCACCGGCAATCACTTCCGCCGCCACATGCGCTTCGTGCACCGCCTTGTGCGCCAGCATGGGCTGGCCCACCACGTCGCCAATGGCGAAAATGTGGGGTACGTTGGTGCGCATCTGGATGTCGACGTTGATAAACCCGCGGTCGGTCACAGCGACACCCGCCTTCTCCGCAGCTGTCTTCTTGCCGTTGGGCGATCGGCCGACGGCCTGCAACACCAGGTCGTAGACCTTCGTTGCGGG
>JANOTG010000603.1:0-3310 GCA_031416215.1 Betaproteobacteria bacterium | reverse complement strand
CTGGGCAAGTATCTGGATATTCTCGAGGCGCTGTTCATCGTGTTCGTGGTACGCCCATGGCACCGCAACATTGCCCGCGCTACGCTGCAAGCGCCCAAGGTCTACTTTTACGACACCGGTCTGGTGCAGGGCGATGAAGGCCTGCGGTTTGAGAATCTGGTGGCCTGCCACCTGCTCAAGAACGTGCAATGGCAGCAGGACACGCGCGGCGCAGCGGCTGACCTGTTTTACATTCGCACCAAGGACGATGCCGAAGTCGACTTTTGCCTCAGTGAGGGCGACACCCTATCGCATTTGGTGGAGTGCAAGCTGTCGGATGCCAAGCCGCACCGGGCGCTGGCGCGCTTCGCAGAGCAATGGCCAGATGCGCAAGCGATCCAGCTGGTACGTGAATGCAGGGCCGAGGCCGACATCGGCCGTGTGCAGGTGCGGGACGCTGCCCAATGGCTTGCGGCGCTGGAGGTTTAGGAACGCCTTGATGCACGACGACAACAAGCAACGCGCCTACTGGACCGAGCAGTTCGAAGCGGCCTGGCATTTCATGTTCGAGTGCATCCTGCCCTATCCGGTGCAGGAATGTGGTGAGCCGCTGGTTTACCTGCCCGATGCCGCCACCGAGGCGGGTGTCGAGGTGGTTTTTTCCAACGCTGCGCATGTGCGTGGTTTGCCGCGCCTGTTTTATCTGCGTCAGGGGCAGATTGCCGGTTTCATCGGTGCCGCACGCGAGATGAACAACTTGGGTTGGGCGATGCGGGTGGAGGATGGTTTTCGCAGCCGTGAAATCCAGAAGTACCTGGGGCGTACCCCGGCCGTGTTTGACGCCATCCTGGAGCGGGTGATGTGGGAGCTCGGCGGCCAGGTGCCGTCGGCCGAATTCATGTTCCGGCGCTGTTCGGCTTTGGTGGCCACGGTTCCCAAGTTCGGCACCCACATGTCGGGCAGTGCCATCGACATCTCGGTGCTGCTGCGCGAGACGCCGGCCACCGAGGTGGACCGGGGCGCCCCGTATATCGACATGTCGGAACGCACACCGATGGATTCGCCGTATGTGTCCGCCGCAGCCCGCGACAACCGGCGCCAGATCACCGCTGTGATGCAGCGCCACGGTTTTGTGGCCTATCCGTGGGAGTTCTGGCACTACTCCAGCGGCGACGCGTACGACCAGTACTTGCGCAACACCGGCCAACCGGCGATTTACGGGCCGGTCGATTGGGACGCGGCGAGTGGCACGCTGGTGACCATTGCCAATGCCACCGAGCCCCTGAACTCGGAGCAGGAGATACGCGACGAAATTGCCGCCGCATTGGAACGAAGAGCGGCCCAAAAGGCCTCCTGATTCTGCGTCGGGTGACGCAACTCTGGCGCAAAATGAGCCCATGACCCCCGAACTGTCGCAAAAATTCGCCTCTGCGGTGGACCGCATGCCGGCGTTCCCGAAGAGTGTGCAGCGCATCCTGCAACTCACCAGCGACGTGAACTGCTCACCCAAAGACCTGGTGCAGGTGATCGACAAGGACCCGGTGGTTACCGTCAAGATTCTCAAGGTGGTGAACTCGGCCTACTACAACCTGCCGCGCCAGATCACCTCGGTGAACCATGCGGTGGTGCACCTGGGGATGAACTCGATCAAGAATCTGGCCTTGAGCATTGCCGCCGTGGGCATGTTACCGAGCACCCATGCTGTCGGCTTCGATGCGCAGCAATACCTGCTGCATTCACTTGCCACCGGTGGCATTGCCCGCAAACTGGCCAATCGGCTGGGGTCGGTGGACGCCATGGATTGTTTCATCGCCGGCCTCCTGCATGACTTCGGCAAGGCCGTGTTTGCCCAGTTCATGCCGCACCAGTTCCAGGCGGCCTTGCAGCGCTGCCAGAGTGATGGCAGTTCCCTGCACGACGCATTGCAGGAAATAGCCGGCGTAGACCATGCCGTCGTGGGCGCCATGCTGGTCGAGAAGTGGCGCTTTGCCCCGGTGTTGGTGCAGACCATCCGGCATCAGCACGGGCCAGAGCTGCCCGATACCGCCATGGTCGCCTGCGTTTTTGCAGCCAACCAGATCAGCAAGAAGCTGGAGTTCGGATTTGCCGGCAACCCGCTGGTGGAGGAGCTGCCGGCAGCCCTGGCCCAGCGTCTCGGCGGCACCCTGGATGAGCTGATTGCTTCGCTGGGTGACCTGACGCCGGTGTTTGAAGAGGCGCAGGTGTTCGCGAAGTCCTGAGCCGGGACTTGCGTCTCGGGCGGCCTACTTGGCTTCCGGCAAGGCCGGCAGCGAGCGCAGGTACGTCACCATTGCCGCCAGGTCCTGCGGTGTCAGCTTGCCGGTGGTGTTGAGGATTACTTCGCCCATCGCTTCGCCACCGGTGTCGCCCTCCGGCGTGACGCCGGTTCGCAGGAACTTGCCCAACTCGGCGTCGCTCCACTTCTTGAGGCGCGTCGGTGTCAGGTTGGGCGCGCGACCTTCGGGAATCTTCGCGCCGGCGAGCAGGCGGTCGGTGCGTGGACCGCCCAGGAAGTTGCGCGGGGTATGGCATTCGCCGCAATGGCCAAGCACCCGAACCAGATAGGCGCCGCGGTTCAAGGGGTTGGTCGCATTCTGTACGGCACCGGCCGGCGCGGGGCTGAAGAACAGCCACTTCCAGAACACCACCAGGAAGCGCATGCCGTATGGGAAACGCAGTTCGTGTGACCGGTTGGCGCGATTCACCGCTGGCAGCGTCCTGAGGTACGCCCATAGGTCGCGCACGTCGGCATCCGTCATGCCTGTGAACGAGGGGTAGGGAAAGGCCGGAAAATAGTGGGATCCGTCAGGGCGCTCGCCCAATCGCATCGCACGGCGAAAGTCGGCCTCCGACCACTTTCCGAGCCCGGTCGCCGGGTCGGGCGTGATATTCGGGCCATAGAAGGTGCCGAACGGTGTATCGAGCGCGCGACCACCACTGAAAGGAATTGACCCCGGCAGGGTGTCGGTATGGCAACCGACGCAGCCACCGGCCCTGGCGATGTACTGACCGTTGTCGGCATTGCCCTGCGCAAGGCTGTCTACGATGCCCGCGCTCGCAAGAAGCACGAACACTGCGGCGCAGCGAATCTTCCCCGGTACAAGCATCGGATGTGCTGCCGACGAGATGCCGCTTCGCGCCTGACCCCAGGCGCTGCTACTGGGCCCGGTAGACCTTGAACTCGAAGGTGGCGAACGATTCGTGGCATGAGTTGCAAGATCCGCCGACCGCTTTGACAGCGGCGGTCACGCCCGCCTGGTCAGCGCCGCGAGCCGCGGCCACAAGTTTCCTGACCTCGACCTGAAACCCG
>JANOTG010000602.1:0-3647 GCA_031416215.1 Betaproteobacteria bacterium | reverse complement strand
CATCCAGGAGCTGGAGGGCGAGTTTCGTGGCTCTGGCTGGAACGTCATCAAACTGATCTGGGGCAGCAACTGGGACCCGCTGCTGGCGCGCGACAAGGACGGCGCGCTGCGCAAGGTCATGCTCGACACGCTGGACGGCGACTACCAGGCGTTCAAGGCCAATGATGGCGCCTATGTGCGCAAGCATTTCTTCGGCAAGGACCCGCGCACGGCCGAGATGGTTTCGAAGATGAGCGATGACGCGATCTGGGAGTTGCGTCGTGGCGGACACGACTCGCAAAAGGTTTATGCGGCGTTCCACGCGGCTGTCAACCACAAGGGCCAGCCGACCGTGTTGCTGATCAAGACCGTCAAAGGTTTTGGCATGGGAAAGATCGGGGAGGGCAAGAACAATGTGCACCAGACCAAGAAGCTGGCGGACGAAGACATCAAGGCCTTTCGCGACCGCTTCAACATCCCGATCCCGGACAGCCAGATCGCCGACATCCCGTTCTACAAGCCGGCCGACGACACGCCGGAGATGCGTTACCTGCACGAGCGGCGCAAGGCGCTCGGCGGTTACCTGCCGCACCGCCGGGTCAAGTCCGACGAGCAGTTCACTGTGCCCGCGCTCGATACCTTCAAGTCGGTGATGGAAGCGACGCCCGAGGGGCGCGAGATATCGACCACCCAAGCTTACGTGCGCTTCCTCACCACGTTGCTGCGTGACAAGGCGCTGGGACCGCGTGTCGTTCCCATCCTGGTGGATGAGGCGCGCACCTTTGGCATGGAGGGCTTGTTTCGCCAGATCGGCATCTACAACCCGCAGGGCCAGCAGTACACCCCGGTCGACAAGGACCAGGTCATGTATTACAAGGAGGACAAGCAGGGGCAGATCCTGCAGGAAGGCATCAATGAGGCCGGCGGCATGAGCAGCTGGATTGCGGCGGCCACGTCCTACAGCACCAACAACCGGATCATGGTGCCCTTCTATGTCTACTATTCCATGTTCGGCTTTCAGCGCATCGGCGACCTGGCATGGGCCGCCGGGGACATGCAGGCACGCGGCTTTCTGCTCGGCGGCACGTCAGGCCGCACCACGCTCAACGGCGAAGGCCTGCAGCATGAGGACGGGCACAGCCACATCCTGGCCGGCACGATTCCGAACTGCGTCAGCTACGACCCGACCTTCGCACACGAGGTCGGCGTCATCCTGCACCACGGGCTCAAGCGCATGGTCGAGAAGCAGGACAACGTCTATTACTACCTGACCCTGCTGAACGAAAACTACGCCATGCCCGGTCTGCGCCCCGGCACCGAAGAGCAGATCATTCGCGGCATGTACCTGTGCAAAGAGGGTGCCGTGGCGGCCAAGCCCGATGCGACACGGCGCGCGCAATTGCTCGGCTCCGGCACGATCCTGCGCGAGGCGCTGGCGGCGCAGGAACTGCTGTGGTCAGATTGGCACATCAGCGCCGATGTCTGGAGCTGCCCCAGCTTCAACGAATTGGCCCGTGACGGCCAGGATTGCGAGCGTTTCAACCTGCTGCACCCCGAACAGGCGCCGCGACAGCCGTTCGTGGCCCAGCAACTCGCCAGCAGCAGTGGCCCGGTGATAGCGTCCACCGACTACATGAAAGCCTATGCCGAGCAGATTCGCCCCTTTATCCCCAAGGGTCGTGGCTACAAGGTTCTGGGTACCGATGGTTTTGGTCGCAGCGACTTCCGCGGCAAGTTGCGCGAACACTTTGAAGTCAACCGCCACTACATCGTGGTTGCCACCCTCAAGGCCCTGAGCGAGGACGGTGTGGTGCCGGTGGCGGCGGTGTCGCAGGCGATCGCGAAATATGCCATCCCCGCCGACAAGGTCAATCCGCTGTACGCTTGAATCTGGAGACAACCCCATGGCGCTGATGGAAATACACGTTCCCGACATCGGAGACTTCGATGAGGTGACGGTGATCGAGCTGATGGTCAAGGCGGGTGACACGGTCGCCGCCGACCAGTCCCTGATCACGGTCGAGTCGGACAAGGCCTCGATGGAGATTCCATCCAGCCACGCCGGCGTGGTGCAGCAGATCGCCGTCAAACTCGGCGACAAGGTGAAACAAGGCTCGGTGGTGCTGGTCATGGAGGTGGCTGGAGTTGCGGCCGCCGCACCGGCGCCACCGGCCAGTGCTCCCGCGCCCGTGGCAGCAGTTGCCGCTGCGGTGGCAGCGGCGCCGGCGCCACCCGCGTCCAAGCCGGCCACCGCCATGGTGCGTGTCATGGTTCCGGACATCGGGGACTTCAAGGACGTCACGGTAATCGAAGTGATGGTCAAGGTGGGCGACACGGTCAAATTTGAGCAATCTCTGATCACGGTGGAGTCGGACAAGGCGTCGAGGGAGATCCCGTCCAGCGCGCCCGGTGTCATTCGCGAGCTGCACGCCAAGCTGGGCGACAAGGTCAACGTGGGTGACTTGCTGGCGGTGCTTGAAGGCCACGCGGCAGTGGCATCAGCTGCCCCGGCGCCAACGCCGACCACGACGGCGCTTGACGCACCAGCCACGCCAGCCACGGCGCCGGCTTCGGCGGCAATCGCGGTCGCGGCACTGGCGGTGCCGCCGCACCAGCCCGGGTCGGCGACGCTGGCACAGCTGCCGCATGCCTCCCCCTCGGTGCGCAAGTTGGCGCGCGAGTTGGGCGTGCCCTTGCCCGAACTCAGAGGTACCGGTCCGAAGGGCCGCATTGTCGAGGCCGACGTGCAGGCATTCACGCGCGCCGTGATGTCGGGCGCGTTACAGACCATGGCGTCGGCACAGCAGAACAAGGCAGTGTCGTCGGCCAGTGCCAACGACGGTGCCGGGCTCGGCCTGATCCCCTGGCCCAAGGTTGACTTCACCAAGTTTGGCGCGGTGGAGCGGCGCGACATGTCGCGCATCAAGAAGATCAGCGGCGCCAATTTGCACCGCAACTGGGTCATGATTCCGCACGTCACCAACCATGACGACGCCGACATCACCGATCTGGAGGCGTTTCGAGTGGCCACCAACAAGGAGAACGAGAAGGCCGGCATCAAGGTCACCATGCTGGCCTTCCTCATCAAGGCCTGCGTGGCGGCGCTGCGCAAGTTCCCCGAGTTCAATGCGTCGATCGATGGCGACCAGTTGGTGCTCAAGCAGTATTACCACGTCGGATTTGCTGCCGACACCCCGAATGGCCTGATGGTGCCGGTGATCAAGGATGCCGACAAGAAAGGCATCATGCAGATATCGCAGGAGATGGGAGAGCTGGCCAAGAAGGCGCGGGACGGAAAACTCAGCCCGGCCGAGATGTCTGGCGCCTGCTTCACCATTTCATCGCTGGGCGGCATTGGCGGGCGTTATTTCACGCCCATCATCAACGCACCCGAGGTCGCGATCCTGGGCGTGTGCAAGTCCACCATGGAGCCGGTCTGGAACGGCAGCGCCTTTGTGCCGCGCCTGATGTTGCCGCTGTCCCTGAGTTGGGATCACCGGGTGATCGATGGCGCCGCGGCGGCCCGTTTCAACGTCTATCTGGGTCAGATACTGGGCGATTTCCGCCGGGTGTTGTTGTAGGAAAGAAGGTAAACCCCATGGCTGCAATCGAGGTCAAGGTGCCCGACATTGGCGACTTCGCCGAGGTCACTGTGATCGAACTGATGG
>JANOTG010000601.1:0-9097 GCA_031416215.1 Betaproteobacteria bacterium | reverse complement strand
ATTGCGGGAATCGGACCCGCGACCTCTCCCTTACCAAGGGAGTGCTCTGCCACTGAGCCAAATGGGCAAATCTCCTGCGCAAACCGGCCGTGTGGAGCGGGAGACGGGAATCGAACCCGCGTCATCAGCTTGGAAGGCTGGGGTTCTACCATTGAACTACTCCCGCATAAGGGTCGGCCGCTGCCAACTCCCAACGCTTCGCATTCCACAATCCGCCCGCTTGCGCGCACTTCAAAAACACGTTCACCGAATCGCCATTTCGCTGGTGGAGAGGGCTGGATTCGAACCAGCGTACTCGTAAGAGGGCAGATTTACAGTCTGCTGCCATTAACCACTCGGCCACCTCTCCTTGGGCGAACCTGAGATTATGCCATGGAAACCATGGGCCTGCGCTCGCCTGGCGCCCGGAACACTAGCGGTTCACCACCGAATCCCAGGCGCGCCATGGGCACGCAGGAAGCTGTTCGCTGCGTCAAAATGCCCACAACCCAAAAACGGCACCGGCGCACGACGCGCAGACAGTGGCGACGGGTGGTTGGCCTGCAACACCAACAGCGGCGCTTTGCCGACCCGGTGCGCCATCAAGCCGCGTTTGCGCTGTGCATGTGCACCCCACAACATACACACAAGGGGGCTGTCACAATTCAGCAGCAGCTTGATAATTTCGTCAGTAAGCACTTCCCAACCAACATTCGAGTGGGATCCTGGCCGGCCATCCTCCACCGTCAGCGCGGTGTTGAGCAACAACACCCCCTGGTGTGCCCAAGCGGCAAGGTCGCCATTGCGCAGGGGCACGCATGCCGTGCTGGGCGGTTCAGGGCGCATTACATGCCCACGGTCGACTTCAGCGTGGATATTACGTAGCGACGGCGGCACCCTGACCCCCGCGGCGACCGAAAATGCCAGTCCGTTGGCCTGCCCGGCCCCATGGTAGGGATCCTGCCCCAGGATCAGCACCTGTACGCCGGAGCGTGGCGTCAACTGCAAGGCGCGCAACGGCTGCGGCGGGTAAATGATCGCGCCGTCATCGATGCGACCCGTCATGAATCGGCCCAGCGCCACTCCAGACGGTCCGTCAAAAAATGCGGTGACACAGGGACGCCAGTCGTCGGCCACCGGCCAGCCCGCAGGCTCCCACCGTGTCAGCTGTTGCTGCTGCCCCAACATCAGCCCAGGGAAAACAACTGCGCCATTGCCGCGCCAGGGTCGTCAGCGCGCATAAAGGCCTCCCCGACCAAAAATGCACGCACGCCGGAGTCGGTCATGCGCTGCACGTCCGGTTGTGTCAATATGCCGCTCTCGGTCACGAGAATGCGCTCGGCGGGAACCGCTGCACGCAATGACAGCGTCGTCTCCAACGACACCTCAAAAGTACGCAAATTGCGGTTGTTGACGCCTATCAGGGGCGTTTTGAGCCGCAATGCCCGCTCCAGTTCAGCGGCGTCATGTACTTCCACCAGCACGTCCATGAACAGGTTGTGGGCAATCGCCTCCATGTCGCGCATCTGCGCATCGTCCAGGCAAGCCGCGATCAACAACACGGCGTCGGCGCCGCAGGCACGTGATTCGTATATCTGGTACGGGTCAACCATGAAGTCTTTGCGCAGCACCGGCAACTGGCAGGATGCGCGTGCCTGCTTCAAATAATCGATGCTGCCCTGGAAAAACTGACGGTCCGTCAGCACCGACAGGCAACTGGCGCCGTGTTCGGCGTAGGACTGGGCGATGTCCGCCGGCTCGAATTGCTCCCGTATCACACCGCGCGACGGGCTGGCCTTCTTGATCTCTGCAATGACGGCGTCGTGCCCGCGCGCCATGGAGGCGCGCAGTGCACCGATGAAGTCACGCGTCAGCACACGCGACTCCGCGTCGGCTCGCATCGCCGACAAGGACTTGAGCTCCACTGCGGCAGCGACTTCAGTGCGCTTGACGGCTACGATCTTGTTGAGAATGTCTGACATGGTGCACAAAGCGGGACAAAGCCCTGATCGTAGCGCTTTGGTCCGATTACAAACTCACTGCTTGACCGCTGATGCAACTCTGCGCCGCCGCATCGGCCAACTGCTGCGCCGCAACGCCGTCGGCGATGGTGGTGCGAAACGCAGCGCCGGATTGCAGGCAGTCGAAGAAATGGGCGATTTCCAGCCGGTACGCGGCAGCGTACCGCTGCAGAAAGAAATTTTCAGGCTTGTCGCCGCGTATGCCCTGCGCGTCCCACAGCACGACTTCGGATGGCGTATGGTTGCCACATTGCAACAGCCCCAATGATCCCAGCACCTCGAAACGCTGGTCATACCCATAGGCGGCGCGGCGCGAGGTGTTGATCTGGCACAACCGCCCCTTGCGCGTGCGGATCGTGACTGCGGTACTGTCATGATCACCCAACGCCGTTATGGCCGGATCGGTCAAAACCGACCCGGTGGCACTCAGCCATTGCGCCTCGTCACCATCGGCACACAAAATCCAGCGGAACACGTCGAAGTCGTGGATCAGCATGTCACGGAATATGCCGCCCGAGGCCTGTATGTAGTCAGCCGGTGGCGCGCCCGGATCCCGGCTGGTGATGATCAGCATCTCCGGGTTGCCGATGTCGCCGCGGTCCAGGCGCGAGCGCGCCTCGTTGAAAGTCGGGTCAAAGCGGCGCTGAAATCCGATCATGCAGGCCACCCCTGCGGCCGACACCGCCGCCGCACAGGCCTGGGCACGCGGCACCGACATATCCACAGGCTTTTCGCAAAAGATGTGTTTGCCGGCCGCCGCTGCGCGGTTGATCAGGTCACTGTGGGTGGCGGTGGATGAGGCAATGGCCACTACATCGATTGTTGGGTCGGCAAAAACCTCTTCGACGCTGCAAACCACGGCGCCATGTTGCTGAGCCAACTGCGACGCGGCGCCTGCCACCGGGTCACACACCGCCTTCAGGCGCACTCCCGACAGGGCGGCAATGTTGGCCGCGTGGATGCGGCCGATTCGGCCTGCACCAAAGATTGCGACATTTTTCATGATGTTTCCGTGAAGAGCGTCGTGCCGAGCGCCGGTCGAACCAGGCAAAAAAGCGGCCACGATGCCGCTGCCCGCATGACGACGCCGATTTATACTGACTTGGTCTGACCCGACAACCGCCAACGGCTGGTGGCAACGGCAAATTTTAACCAGTCCTGTGCAGCGATCGGTTGTTTGACTCCAGTCCCAAGCCACCACCCATACCCCATGCCGTCCAACCTGGTTTTTTCCATCAACCGAATTTGTGGCTCCAGCATGCCGTTTCGGGCCTTCGCCGCGATGGCGCAGCGGCTGGGCGTGCGCCACATCGAAATTCGAAATGACCTCGCAGGAGTTGAGCTTCAAGACGGCGCTGTGGCAGGTGACATCAAGGCCATCGCCACCAGCCACGGCCTGACCATCCGATCCATCAATGCCTTGCAGCGCTTTGACCAGTTTGACACAGCCCGGGAAGCCGAAGCCCATGTATTGGCCGCATACGCCGAACAGTGTGGTGCGCTGTCGCTGGTCCTTTGCCCGACCAACAGCAGGCAGGACCAGCGCGACGCGGCCAGGCGCCACGATGACCTGGTCGGCGCACTCACCGGGCTGGCACCGCTGCTGGCCGGTCACGGCATCACCGGGCTGCTGGAGCCATTGGGATTTGAAGAATGCGCCATGCGACGGAAGTCTCAAGCTGTCGCGGCGATGCGGGACAGCGGCAACAGCGGCCTGTTCGCCCTGGTCCACGACACCTTTCACCATCACCTGGCCGGCGAGGACCACTTTTTTGCCGGTCTAACCGGCCTGGTACACATCTCCGGTGTGCAAGACCCGCTGCTGCCGGCCCGCGACATGCGCGACGGCCATCGGGTGCTGGTGGGCCCGGCAGACCGCCTGGACAACCTGGGTCAACTGCGCCATCTGCTCGGCGCCGGTTACCGGGGAGTTGCCTCGTTCGAGCCATTTGCGGCTGAAATTGCAACCGCCGAAGACATCGAAACGCGGCTGCGTACCAGCATGGACTATCTGATGTCGGCTCTGGTTGAAACGCCACACAACGACCATTGATGCAGCTACACCACCATGCCAGCGCTCACATTGCCCTCAACAACGGGGCGTGACTTCGATCTCGCCTGCCTCGGCCGGCTGGCGGTCGACCTGTATGCCCAGCAACTCGGCGCCCACCTCGAGGATGTGTCGAGTTTTGCCAAATATCTTGGCGGCAGTTCAGCCAATATCGCCTTTGGCGCCGCACGACTGGGCCTGCGTGCCGCGATGGTCTCGCGCGTCGGGGACGAACAAATGGGCCGCTTCCTGACCCACACCCTGCAACGCGAAGGTTGCGACACCTCGCAAGTACAGATCGATCCGCAGCGCCTCACCGGGCTGGTGTTGCTGGGTCTGAAGGATCGCGACACCTTTCCGTTGCTGTTTTACCGCGAAAACTGCGCCGACATGGCACTCGACGCCAGCCTGATCGACGAAGCTTTCATCGCCCGTTGCCGCGCCCTGCTCGTCACCGGCACACATTTGAGTGCCGACACCGTGCGCGCCGCTTCGCGCCAGGCCCTGGCCTACGCAGCCCGCCACCAGGTGTTGCGGGTCCTGGACATCGACTACCGGCCGGTGTTGTGGGGCCTGACCAAACGCGGCGACGGTGCCACCCGTTTTGTCGCCGATGCCGAAGTAACGCAGCGCCTGCAACTCGTGTTGCCCGAGTTCGATCTGCTCATTGGCACCGAGGAGGAGTTCCTGATCGCTGGCGGCGTGTCCAATGACCTGCTGGCCTC
Organism: Betaproteobacteria bacterium; assembly: GCA_031416215.1. Lineage (GTDB taxonomy): Bacteria > Pseudomonadota > Gammaproteobacteria > Burkholderiales > Burkholderiaceae_C > CAISIP01. The sequence continues at coordinate 4,322 of JANOTG010000601.1, read as the reverse complement.
GCTACGGGCGGTCCGTGCCATCACGCAGGCGGCGCTGGTGGTCAAACTGGGCGCGGCCGGTTGTTGCTATATCCCTGACGCAGTGCCAGGGCGCCTGGCTGACGCGTTGACCGTGCAGGGCGAGCGCGTGGAGGTCATGAACGTGCTGGGCGCCGGTGATGCGTTTGCTGCCGGCCTGTTGACCGGCCTGCTGCAGGGCAAGGGTTTTGAGCAGGCGGCGCAACTGGCCAATGCCTGTGGCGCGATCGTGGTGTCTCGCCACGCCTGTGCTCCGGCCATGCCGACACCGGCCGAACTGGATCACTGGTTCAGCAGCCAGCGCAAAACACGGGTGGATACGGATGTGCAGCTGGCCCATCTGCACCGCACCAGTGTGCCCCGTGTGCGCTGGGGCGAGCTGCATGTACTGGCCTTTGACCACCGCAGCCAGTTCTTCGAGCTGGCGCGACAGTGTGGCGCGCCAGAGCAGCGCCTGCGCACACTCAAGAAATTGTTGCTTGACAGCGCTGCGCGGGTGGCTGCGGAACAGAAGCTGGACGGACAGATCGGCGTATTGATCGACGGCGGCGACTACGGAGCCGACGCGCTGGCGGCCGCTACCGGACGCGGCTGGTGGGTGGGCCGCCCGGTCGAGCTGCCAGGCTCGCGGCCGCTGCGTTTCGACGGCACCCTGTCCATTGGCAGCGACCTGCTGCATTGGCCCGCCGAGCAGGTGGTCAAGTGCCTGGTGCACTACCACCCCGACGATGCGGTTGACCTGCGGCTGGCGCAGGAGCAAAAAATGCTCGAGTTGTGGCAGGCCACGCGCGCCAGCGGGCACGAGTTGCTGATGGAGATCATCTGCCCGACTGGCAGCTGTGCCGCCGGCTGCGAGGATGCCGACGTGGTGCGCGCCGTGCAACGCCTGTACAACATTGGCATTCAGCCGGAGTGGTGGAAACTCGCGCCCATGGCCGCGAGCGGCTGGGACAGCCTGGCGACCCTGGTCCAGCGCCGCGACCCGCAGTGCCGCGGGGTGGTGATCCTGGGCTTGAACCAGCCGCTGGAACATCTGGCCGAGAGTTTTCGCCTGGCGCGCAACCCGATCGTCCGCGGCTTCATGGTCGGGCGCAGCATCTGGGCGCAACCATCGGCGCGCTGGTTGGCGGGCGAGATTGACGACATGGCGCTGGTGGCCGACGTGGCGCAGAACTTCTCTACACTGGTAGCGGCTTGGCGCACGCGCCATACCGTGTCCGCTTGACCACCATCGAAACGCCAAGGAACGTGCTGTTGTGACTACGCTGCGACTCACCATGGCCCAGGCCCTCGTCAAGTACCTGAGCGCCCTGCGCGTTGAAATGGCGGACGGCACTGAGCAGGCCTACTGTGCCGGGGTTTTCAGTATTTTTGGCCACGGCAACGTCGCCGGCCTCGGGGAGGCCTTGTGGGAGGAGCGGGATGTGTTGCCGACCTGGCGGGCACACAACGAACAGGCCATGGCGCACGCCGCAATCGCGTTCGCCAAAGCGCATTTTCGCCAGCGCATGATGGCCGTGACCAGCTCCATCGGTCCAGGCGCGACCAACCTGCTCACCGCCGCCGCGCTGGCGCATGTAAACCGGCTGCCGGTGCTGCTGCTGCCCGGTGACGTGTTCGCCTCCCGAGCCCCCGACCCGGTGCTGCAGCAACTGGAGGATTTTTCACAGGGCGACGTGAGCGTGAATGACGCATTTCGGCCCCTGACGCGTTTTTTCGACCGCATCTCGCGGCCGGAACAAATTCTCGCGGCATTGCCGCGCGCGATCACCGTGATGACCGACCCTGCGACCTGCGGTCCGGTGTGCCTGGCACTGCCGCAAGATGTGCAGGCCCAGGCCTTTGACTGCCCGGCGCGTTTCCTCGAGCCGCAGGTGCTGCGCTTTCGCCGCCCGCCGCCCGACCCGACGCAATTGCGCGACGCTGTGCACCTGTTGCGCAACGCGAAGCGACCCCTGATCATCGCTGGCGGCGGCGTGTTGTACAGCCAAGCCTGGGATACCCTGGCGCAGTTCGCGCTGCAACACGCCATACCGGTAGCGGAAACCCAGGCCGGCAAGAGCAGCCTGGCGTGGGACCATCCGCTGAATCTGGGCGCCATCGGCGTCACCGGCTCACCTGCGGCCAACGACCTGGCCCGTTCGGCAGATCTGGTGCTGGCCCTGGGCACCCGGCTGCAGGACTTCACCACCGGTTCACACAGCCTGTTTGGCCATGCGCGTATCCTGGGCGTGAACGTGCAAGCACTCGACGCCGGCAGACTGGGCGCGGTCCTGCTGGTGGCCGATGCCCGCACCGCCCTGGAGCAATTGACACAGGCGCTGGCTGGCTGGCAATGCGAGCCGGTGTGGAGCACAACGGCGCGCGACCAGGCCAGGCGCTGGGTACAACGGGTAGATGAACTGACCCGCGGCGCGCCAGCAGCAGCGGGTGTGCTGCCCTATGACGCCGACGTGATCGGCGCCGTGCGCGAATCGAGCGCCAGCAGCGCGACGCACGACGTGGTGGTCTGCGCCGCCGGCACCCTCCCGGCCGAACTGCACAAGTTGTGGCGCGCCGCGGCACCAGGAAACTACCACGTGGAGTACGGCTACTCGTGCATGGGCTACGAGATTGCCGGCGCGTTGGGCGTGAAGATGGCCCGGCCACAACAGGAGGTGATCGCCATGGTGGGCGATGGCTCCTACCTGATGATGAATTCGGAGATCGCCAGTTCCGTGATGCTGGGGCTCAAGATCATCATCGTGGTGCTCGACAACCGGGGCTTCGGCTGCATACAGCGCCTGCAGAGTGCCAGCGGAGGTGCGCCCTTCAACAACATGCTGGTCGACTGCGTTGCTGCGACGGGTACCCTGCCGGCCATTGACTTCGCGATGCATGCGCGCAGCCTGGGAGCAGGCGGCGTTCTGGTGCACGACATCGCCGAATTGCGCCAAGCCATGCAGGCGGCGCGCCGTGCCAGCCATACCCAGGTGATCGTCATCAACACCACGCACCAGCGCACCACGGACGACGGTGGCTGCTGGTGGGAGGTGGCGATTCCCGAGGTATCGCTACGCCCTGAGGTACATGCCGCCCACGCCGCCTACCTCGTTGCAAAGAAGGATCAGCATTCATGAGCTGGAACGTGCGCATCGGCATCAACCCGATCAGTTGGATGAACGATGACCTGCCGTCTCTGGGCGGCGAGACGCTGCTGGAAACGGCGCTTTCCGAAGGCCGCGCCATCGGCTACGCGGGGTTCGAACTGGGCAACAAGTTCCCGCAGGACGGGCCGTCGTTGCAGGCCAAACTGGCCGAGTTTGACCTGGCCTGTGTCTCCGGTTGGTATTCGGGCTTTCTTGCCGCCGACACGGTGGATGCTGAAATGACGCGTTGTGCGGCACACATGGAAAAGCTCCGCTTCAATGGTGCCACGGTGGTGGTCTACGGCGAGTGCGCCGACACCATCCAGGGCCAGATCACAACGCCATTGGCGCGGCGACCGCGATTTCGGGACCAGGCGCAGTGGTCGACCTACGGCGCCAAACTCAACAGCTTCGGCGCGCATCTGCAACAGCACTACGGCATCACATTGGCCTACCACCACCATATGGGGGCCTATGTCGAATCACCGCAGGATATTGACCAGCTGATGGCAGTCACCGAGGCCCGGCATGTCGGACTGCTGTTCGACACCGGGCATGCCTGGTATGGTGGCGCCACCAACGTGGTCGCGCTGCTGGAGCGACACGTGCGGCGTGTCGTGCATGTGCATTGCAAGGACGTACGACCAAGCGTCATTGCCCTGGCGCGCAACGATGGATGGAGTTTTCTTACCGGTGTGCTCAACGGCACCTTCACCGTGCCGGGAGACGGCGTGATCGACTATGACGCCGTGTTGTCCACCTTGCACAAGGCGGGCTACACGGGGTGGTTGGTGGTGGAAGCCGAGCAGGACCCGGCCGTTGCGCCAAGTTACCGCTATGCCAGCCTCGGCTACCAGACGCTGCGCGGTATCGTGGACCGAATCAACATTGCAGCAGGGGTTTGACGTGGCCCGGTTTTCATCGACCAAATGCTCCGCGAGACTGGCGGCAATGACTGCTTTCGGCCCATTGCGGTCGTTGGTTTTTCGGCTGGCGCGATGCCATTGTTTGGGCCAGCGTGGGTGGTTGGTTGTAGGGAAGTCCGGGCCCCGAGATCCCGAATACCAGGAGCCCGGCGGCAAAGGCGTGTGGGGGCCGGGCGTGGCGCGATTTGTGGGGCGCCGAGGAGCACAGGGCTTGCGGCCACGCGCGAAGCGCGTTCGTAAACATTCTCGT
>JANOTG010000600.1:0-5280 GCA_031416215.1 Betaproteobacteria bacterium | reverse complement strand
CTTGCCGCTCATGTTCAGCGCCATGCCGTGTGTCAGATGCCCGCCTTCGGCCAGGCTCATGCCCATGATGGTGTCGCCCGGGTTCAGGAAGGCCAGGAACACCGCTTCGTTGGCCGATGCGCCGCAATGCGCCTGCACGTTGGCCGCCTGTGCGCCGAATAGTTGCTTGACGCGGTCGATGGCCAGCTGCTCGGCGACGTCGACGTATTCACAGCCGCCGTAGTAGCGCCGCCCCGGGTAACCTTCCGCGTATTTGTTGGTGAGTTGTGAGCCCTGCGCGGCCATGACCGCGGGCGAGGCATAGTTTTCGCTGGCGATCAGCTCGATATGCTGTTCCTGGCGCGCATTTTCAGCCTGGATTGCGGCCCACAATTCGGGGTCGGTGTGTTCTACAAGGACTGAGCGGTTGTACATGGCGGTGCGCTGGGTAGTGGTGATCTAGAGGGTGCGGCCGCCGGTGCCGCAATGTCGCTGCCGCGCCGTCGTGGCCGGGATTCAGGACTTGAACACGCTTGCCACTTCGTCTGCCGGACCGGCGTCGATAACCACCGGGATCAGCTTCGCCGGGGCCTGCGCTGGAGTGGTTGGCATCGGCCGACCGGCGGCCACCGACTTCAGCCTGGCATGTTCTGCCAACACCTTGCCGGCGTAACCGCTGTCGTCGTCGAGGTTGGCGGCGCCGACATAGTGGCGCAAGCCGGCTTCCAGCGAGCCGGCGCGGGAGATGCACTCCTGCAGCACTTTCACGCCCACCCGCAGGTTGGTCAGCGGGTCGAAGGCGGCCAGGGTGCCGCCAAAATTGTCGTATTTGTCGCCATGGACCTTGGTCATGACCTGCATCAAACCCTGAGCACCCATGGCACTTTGTGCAAACGGGTTGAAGCCTGATTCGATCGCCATGATCGCCAGAATCAGTGTCGGGTCCAGTTTGGTCTTTTGTCCGAGTGCATAGGCTTCCGCGACCAGGGCGCTCAGGGGTTCCGGCGCGACGCGGTACTTCTTGCTCAGCCAATATGCCACGCTGGCCTGCTGTTTGGGCAGATCCTTGGGGTCTACCGCGGTGGCGCGGTCGACCGCCTCCACCGCCATGGGTGCCTCATCGGTGTCGGCGACGGGCTGACGCGACTGCAGCCAGCCCATCAAATGGTTTTCGCCGATTTCGCGGATTTCGGGGCGCACGTTCAGCGTCAAGGCGGCAAAAACTACCGCCAACCCGACCAGGGCAAATCCATTGTGGGTGATTTCCATCAGGCCGCTGGCCATGTCGCTGGCGACCGTGCGCAGGCTGTCGACAAATTTCTTGGTTGCGTTCATCGTTCATCCTTCTTTCACGCGGGTCCGATTGCAAGGTCACTGCAGGCAGTGGTTGCGCCGGGGCACATCACGTTGGGTTGGTACGCCTGCGCCATTCTGCCTCGTTGTTGCTTGGCAGGGCCGACGAATGAATGCGCCGGGTTGGACGACGCCTCGGGTAAACCCTCATTTCGAGGATTGACCGGATTCTAGGTTGGCATCATATAACTAGTCAACAATAACAAAACGTTTTTATATACCAATTGTTTCTTATCAATGGAGCGTCAGTTTGGGGTTCTGGGGCCGCTTTTTGTCGATCGCGCAGGTGGCTTCGACTACCCTCTTGGCTGGGCCGCAGCCATTTTTTTACATTCGTGCCCATTGACCTTTGGCACTCGCCGTTGAAAACTCGTTCCATGCAAACAGCTCCGATCACTGGCTCCAGATGGTTGCGCTGTGTCATTTGGGGCGTCGGCGCCCTGTTGCCCTTGTGGCTGGCGGCATGGCTTCTGGTGCCGCCCTTGCTCAAGCAGCAGATAGAAAAGTCCGCCAGCGAACAACTCGGGCGCAAGGTCACGGTAGGGCAGATCGACTTCAAACCCTGGACGCTGGAGTTGACGCTGCAGGACCTGGCAATTGCCACGCAAGACGGTACGGCGGCACAATTCCAGCTCAAACGCCTGGTTGCCAACACCGAGTTGGAATCCCTGCTGCGCCAGGCACCCGTGGTGCAGACGCTGACGCTGGAGGCGCCGCAAATGCGGCTGACGCACCTCGGCGCGGGCCGTTACGACGTGGACGACCTGATCGCCCGCTTCAGCAAACCGGCCGCCAAACCGGACTCCGAGCCAAGCCGATTTGCGCTGTTCAACCTGACGGTGGTGGGCGGCAGCTTCGACTTCGACGATCGGCCGGTGGCCAAGAAGCATCTTCTGCGCGAGCTCAACCTGGGGATTCCGTTCCTCAGCAACCTGCCGTCGGACCGCGACGTCAAGGTCGAGCCGCGACTGGCCTTCACACTCAATGGCAGCCAGTTCGACTCTGCCGGACAGACCGCCCCGTTTGCGCCCTCGCGCAAGACGGACGCCTCGCTGCAGCTGCGAGGGCTTGACCTGGTGCCTTTTCTTCCCTATGTGCCCGCAGGCCTGCCGGTGCAATTGCAGAAGGGCGTATTGGGGGCAGACCTGAAGATGGCCTTCGAGCAAAGCCCCACACCCACGGTGCGACTGACTGGCAGCCTGCAGCTGGCCGGGGTCAAGCTTGCAGACAGCAGAGGTGGCTCCAGTTTTGGCGACAAGGTGGAGGGCGCGCCGAACAGCCTGCCGGTACGCCTGGCGGTGGCGCTGCTGGCTGATCGCAACGGCATCATCGATATCAACCTGCCGATCAGTGGTTCGCTCAACGACCCGCAGTTCAGCCTCGGCCCGATCATTTCAAGGTGATCGTCAACATCATCGTCAAGGCCATCACAGCACCGTTCAGCCTGCTGGCCAGCGCCTTTGGTGGTGGTGGAGATGAACTGAGCCAGGTGGCGTTTGCGCCCGGCTCGGCTACCTTGCTGCCAGAGGCGCGCGCTGGCCTGGACAAGGTGGCCAAAGCCCTGGGCGAGCGCCCGGCGTTGAAGATGACCGTGGTCGGCACCGCCAGCATCGAGGCCGAGCGCGAAACCGTCAAGCGTGAACGCCTGCTGGCTTTGCTGCTGGCTGAAAAGCGCCGTGGCCTGGTGAGTTCCGCCAGCGCCACGGGAGCCACCGATGCCGCAGCGGTCAACTCGGTGTCAGACGCCGAGCGTGGTGCCTTGCTCAGGGAGGCCTACAAACGTGCCGACATCGTCAAACCGCGCAACCTGGCCGGTATGGTGCAGGAGATCGACGTGGCGGAGATCGAGGCCCTGCTGCTGGCCAATATCGCCGTGACCGACGACGCGATCCAGGAGCTGGCACTGCAACGCGGCATCGCCGTCAAGGACTATTTGAGCTCGCAGAAGCTGCCGGTGGAGCGCTTGTTCCTGGGCGCGGCCAAACCGGTTCCGGCAGACCCGCAATGGTCACCACGCGCCGAGCTCAGCCTGGCCAATAACTAAGCCCGGCTGGTCAATTCACAGCTCGCCCGTTGTCGGGCCACCATTAGCGGCGAAAATAGCGGGTTACCGGAACCACCAGGCCACCCCGTGGCCCTTGCGAAGATGATTGCCTCCACCAAGAACAGCGACCTGCAACAGCTCGACGCCCTGACCGCCGGCGCCTTTCTGGCGCCCACCTCCGGCGAGCGCGGCACCCGCATCCGCGCCTGGCTGGCGAGTGACCCGCCGCTGGAGCAGTTGCAGGAGGTGTTTCGCGAACTCGGCGCCCGCGACAAGGGCGCGGCCCGGCCGGTTCGTGAGCGGCTGGACGAAATCCGCCGCGCCAAGGGCCAGGACGTGCTTGCCGCCGAATGGGCCGCGCGGGCGCAGGGCCTGCTGGCCGTGGGCAAACTCAATATCGCCGATGCGTTGGCCTGGCAGCGCGACGCTGCCAAGGCTGGTGCGCCGCTGAGCCGCGAACCGCTGCTGACGCTGAAGGCGCAACTGGCCGAACGTGTGCGTGTGGTGGAAGACCTGCAACACCGCGTACAGGTGCAGCGCGAAGCCGCCGTATTGCTGGCGCAGCGGGTGGAAGTGTTGTCCACCAAGCCATGGACCTCGGCGCAACTGGTGCTGGAGGCCCTGCGCAAGGACGTGGCGCATTGGCAACAACAGGCTGGCGATCTGATGGCCGACGCGAATTGGCCCAGTGTCGACATGAAGTACCCGCCCTTGCTGGAGTCGTCGCGTGGCCAGTTGCTGGCGGTGTGGGATGCATTCCAGAATGCGCTGGCGCAGGCAGTGTCGGCCGCTGCCGACCCAACCGCCGCGTTGCCTCCGGTGCCGGTCTGGGCGGACGAAATTCGCCAGGCGCGTGGTGTGCCGGCCGAGGCGGCTGTGCGTCCGGCCAAGCCGCGTGTCGATCCGGAACTGCGCCGCCAGGCCAACGAACAGGTACGCGGCGTGCTGGCACACCTGGAAGCGGAAATGTCGCAAGGCCATGGCAAGGCCAGCGCCGGTGCCGCAAGCGCACTGCGTAATGCGCTCAAGGACGTGGGCCGCATCATCGATGATGCGCTGGAGGCCCAGGCCCATGCGGCGCTGGCCGCCGCCGGTGAAATGGAGGGCTGGCAGCGTTGGCGCGCCGACCAGTTGCGCAACGAGCTGGTGGCACGTGCCGAAGGCCTGTTACAGCGTCCGCCGGGGCAGGCAATCGGCGGTCGCAAGATGCAGGAGAACCTGCGCGGCTTGCGCGACCAGTGGAAACAGACGGACCAGGGTGGCGTGCCCAACCACAGCTTGTGGAAGCGTTTTGACGAGGCCTGCAACGAAGCCCACAAGGTGGTCGAAACCTGGCTCGAGAAAGTGCGTGCCGACGCGCTGCTGCACCGCGGCCAGCGGCTGGCCTTGATCGAGGAAGTCAAGGCCTGGGCGGCGGAGAACCGCTCGGCGCGTGATGGCGACTGGCGCGGCTTTTCGCGCCTGCTGCACGCGTTTGGTGACCGCTGGCGCGACAGTGGCCATGTCGGTGACAAGGTGCTTGCCGAGTTGCAGCCGTTGTGGCTGGCGGCTATTTCCGAGGCGGCGCAGCCGCTGGAGACGCTGCAGGAGCAGAGCCTGGTGCGACGCCAGGCCATGATCGACGCGGCGCAAGTGCTCGGCACTGCCAGCATGTTGCGTGTGGATGCGGTGAAGGCGCTGCAGCAGCGCTGGCAGGCCGAGGCGCAGGCGGTGCCGATTGACCGGCGTCTGGAGCAGAAGTTGTGGGACCAGTTCCGCAAGCCGATCGACGACGCGTTTGCGCGCAAGACGACCGAGCGCGAGCAGGCCCAGTCGGCCTTGGGCGAACATGACCGGCGCGTGCTGGAGGCGGCGAAGGCGCTGGACCAGGCGAACGCCTCTGGTGACGCGCAGCGTATTCGCGC
>JANOTG010000599.1:0-13523 GCA_031416215.1 Betaproteobacteria bacterium | reverse complement strand
GCCAGGTCGGCGCGCCCGTCATCCAAAGCGCCTTCGAGCTCCTTGACAAACAAGCCCTTGCCGCCCACCTTGCTCAGCGAGCGGTCCAGAATCTGGTCACCACGGGTCGTCATACCAAGCACGCTGGCGCGCAGCCCTTGTTGCTCAAGCAACTGGCGCACATGGTGGGCCTGCCACAGTGCAAGCCGGCTCTCCCGCGAGGCAATCACCAAAGGTCGGGTATTCATCGGATTCAAGGCATGTAACCTGCAGGTAATCGGTTTACGGGTCGTCGATGCTAGCATGCACGGCACAACATTCACCACCCGCCACGGGGCCAGCCATGAGCCGACCATCCACTGCCGCCCTGTCCCGCGCAACGCGGCAAAACGAACAACCACTGGTCGAAGACATCCGGCTGCTGGGGCGCATTCTGGGTGATGTCATCCGCGACCAGGACGGTGACGAAGCCTTCGCACTGGTGGAGCGCATCCGCTCCCTGTCCGTGGCATTTCGCCGTGACGCCGATCACGACGCCGACCGCTCCCTGAAGAAGCTGCTCTCCGCGCTGAGCGGCGACCAGACCGTCAGCGTGATACGCGCCTTCACCTACTTCAGCCACCTGGCAAATCTGGCCGAAGACCGCCACCACATCCGCCGGCGCGCCATTCACGAGCGCGCCGGTGACACCCATGCAGGCAGTATCGAACGCGCCCTGGCACGGCTGCGCCAGGCCGGCATCAGCAACCGCAGCATTGTCGACACACTGGCCAACAGCTTCGTGTCGCCGGTGCTGACCGCCCATCCCACCGAGGTGCAACGCAAAAGCATTTTGGATGCGGAACGCGCCATTGCACAACTGCTGGTGGCTCGCGACGCCAACCGGGCGCGGACCGACACTATGGCGACGCGCGAGACCGCCGCCAACGAGGAGCAGATCCGTGCCCGCATCATGCAGCTTTGGCAGACCCGGCTGCTGCGCTTCACCAAGCTGACCGTGGCCGACGAAATCGAAAACGCCCTGAGTTATTACGACGCGACGTTCCTGCGCGAGATACCCAAGCTGTACGCCAATCTGGAGCGGGAACTCGGCGAACGCCACATCCACAGCTTTTTGCGCATGGGCCACTGGATAGGCGGTGACCGTGACGGCAACCCCAACGTCAGCGCACACTCGCTGTCCTATGCGCTGCAGCGTCAGGCCGAGGTGGCGCTGCGCCACTACCTGACCGAGGTGCACTTCCTGGGCGGCGAGTTGTCGGTCTCCGGCATGTTGGTCGATTGTTCGCCCGCCATGAAAGCGCTGGCCGAGCGCTCGCCGGACCGTAACGAGCATCGCATGGACGAGCCCTACCGGCGCGCCCTGACCGGCATCTATGCGCGGCTGGCAGCGACATTGAAAGAACTGACCGGCGGCGACGCGGCGCGTCATGCCGTGGCACCACAAAACCCCTATGGCTCTGCCGCCACGTTTGCCGCCGACCTGCGCACCATAGACGAGTCGCTGCGCCAGCACCACGGACAGGCCCTGGCGACGCAGCGCCTGCATCCGCTGATACGGGCGCTCGATGTGTTCGGTTTTCACCTGGCCTCGGTGGACCTGCGCCAGAGCTCGGACAAACACGAAGAAGTGCTGGCCGAGCTGCTGGTGGTGGCGCGGCTGTGCGACAACTACGCCGGTTGTAATGAGACCGAAAAGTGCGCCCTGCTGCTGCGCCTGCTGCGCGACGCGCGCCCGCTGCGGGTGCGTGACCACCAGTATTCCGATCTGGCGCGCTCCGAACTGGCGATCTGCGAATGCGCGGCCACCATGCTGCAGCGTTTCGGCCGCCAGGCGATACAACACTACATCATCAGCCACACGGAAACCGTCAGTGACCTGCTCGAGGTGCTGCTGCTGCAAAAGGAAACCGGCCTGCTGCACGGCACGCTCGACGCACTGGCGCAGGCCGACCTGATCGTCGTACCGCTGTTCGAAACCATCGACGATTTGCGCCACGCCGCTGTCATCATGCGCGATTTCTATGCGCTGCCCGGCATCCTGGATCTGGTGCGCCGTGGCGGAGCCGAGCAGGACATCATGCTGGGTTACTCCGACAGCAACAAGGACGGCGGCATCTTCACCAGCAACTGGGAGCTGTATCTGGCTGAGATCGCCCTGGTAGAGCTGTTTGACGAATTGGCCGCGGCGGGTACCGGTGCCGGGCAGGCGCCGATCCGGCTGCGCATGTTCCATGGCCGCGGTGGCACGGTGGGACGCGGCGGGGGTCCGAGCTACGAGGCCATCCTGGCGCAGCCACCCGGCACAGTGCGTGGCCAGATCCGGCTGACCGAGCAGGGCGAGGTGATAGGGTCCAAATATGCCAACCCGGAGATTGGACGGCGCAACCTGGAAACCCTGGTGGCGGCGACGCTGGAGGCCACCATGCTGCAAGCCACGAAGCCGGCCAGTGCCAGCTTCATGCGCGCCGCGGCCAGCCTGTCACTGTCCAGCATGGCGGCCTACCGTGACCTGGTCTACAAGACTCCCGGCTTTGCCGACTACTTTTTTGGTGCAACACCCGTGCGGGAGATCGCCGAACTCAACATTGGCTCGAGACCGGCCTCGCGCAAACCTTCACAACGCATCGAGGACCTGCGCGCCATCCCCTGGGGCTTCAGCTGGGGCCAATGCCGTCTGACACTGCCCGGCTGGTATGGCTTTGGAGCGGCCGTGGATGCGTTCCTGGATCAGCCCGAACCGGCCAGGCGCCGAGCGCAACTGAACATTCTGCAGCGGATGTACCGCCAGTGGCCGTTTTTCCGCACCCTGCTCTCCAACATGGACATGGTGATGGCCAAAAGTGATCTGGCCCTGGCAGCGCGATATGGTGAACTGGTCAGCGACGGCAGGTTGCGGCGCAAGATCCAGACCAGGATAGAAGCCGAATGGCACCGTACCGCCAATGCCCTGGCACTCGTCACCGGCCACAAGCAGCGGCTGGCCAACAACCCCGCCCTGCAACGCTCGATCCGCCACCGCTTCCCCTACATCGACCCTTTACACCACCTGCAGGTGGAACTGGTGCGGCGTTATCGCGCCGGCTTGGGCGACGACCGGGTACGCCGTGGCTTCCACATCTCCATCAACGGCATCGCCGCCGGGCTGCGCAACACCGGCTGAAGCCGGCCCCTGGTCAAGCCACAACAAGCCCGCGCTGCCAGCGCGCGTCGAGTTGGCGCAACCAGCCGCTGCCATAACCGGCGTAGTCGAAGTCCAGCGTCGAGCTGTGGTGCGACACCGCGGCCCACAAGACCTCGCGCAACAGGGACGCGCAACGCAACGCCTCGAACGCGCGCCAACGGGCTGGCTGCGGCTCCGTGCCAAAGTACAGAGCCAACAAACGGGCATCGTCCTCGGGTGAAAAGCCGTTGTTCGCAGACAGGTTGGCCAGATCGAACAGGGGGCTGTTGAATCCAGCATAGTCCCAGTCGATCAACCACAGGCGCTGCCCGTCGTCGATCAGGTTGGCGCTGAGCAGGTCGTTGTGGGCAAACACGATGTCGACCGGCCCGACGCAGCCCTCGAGCTGCTGCGCCATCTGCATCAGCCTCGGCAAATCCTGCTCCAGTATGTGCCCGGGTATGGCCTGCAGGCTGGCTGCGTAGTTGCGGATCACATGAAAAACCCAGAACATCAGCGCCGGTCCGTGCAGCAACTGCGCCATGCCGCAGTGGCAGCGTTGCAACAACGCCACCACCAGGGCAAAACAACGTGGCTCGCGCACATCGGCCGCCTGCAGCGTGCGCCCCGCAATGAAGCGGCTCACCATCAGCCCGTCGCACGCATACACCACCTCCGGCGACAAGCCGGCAGCATGGGCCGCACGCGCTGCGGCAAGCTCGTTGAATCGCAACACGCCATGTTGTGGCAAGTCTTGCCCCAGACGCACCACGTAGTCCGAGCCGCTGCAAGACACACGGTAGTTGCGGTTCGTCATGCCGCCCGCCAGGATGCTGATCTCCACCGGCCCGCTCCAGCATGGCAGGGCAGCGATCCAGCCCTGATCCAGCGCTCCGGCGCCGGGGCTGACGCTGCTCATCGATGCGCCTTCACGCAACAGGCTGCCATGCTCACGATGCCGACCCCAGCAGCTCGCGCACCGCCGGCAACTGGCGCCGCGACACCGGCAGCAGCTCGTCGATCCCCTGCAGCCGCACGGCCCAGCCATCGCCTTCCTGCGCATCAAACACCTTTTCCAACGCGCGAACCCGGCGACGCGCCACCAGGGTGCTGCGGTGCACCCGCAGAAAATGGTGCTTGTAGCGCTCTTCGAATTCGCTCAGGGCGCCGTCCAGAATCAGGCTGCGGCTCGCCGTGCGCAGCGTGAGGTACTTCAACTCGGCGCGCAGATACACCACCTCGCTCACCGGCACGCGTTCGGTGCGCCCGCGGTCCTGTATCGTCAGGAACCCATCCTCTGCCGCGGCCTTTTCGGCCAGCCGCGCCAGCACCTGCCGCTGCGCCTTCTGCAGTGCTGCTTCCAGCCGCGCCAGCCGAACCGGCTTGGTCAGGTAGTCCACCGCATCCAGCTCGAACGCCTGAAGTGCGTGCTCGGCGTGGGCTGTCACAAAAACGATGGCCGGTGCAGGCTCGAGTGCAGCGAGTCTTGCAGCCAGGGCACGACCATCCAGCCCTGGCATGTGGATGTCCAGCAGCACCACATCCACCGCCTGCTGCGCCAGAAAATCGAGCGCCAGAGTGGCACCGGCCGCCTCCCCGAGCACCAGCACCTGCGGGTCTGCGCAATCTCCCAGCAACTGGCGCATGCGGGCACGCGCCAGGGCCTCGTCGTCGATGATCAGCGCCGTCAGTGCCATATCACGGCAGCGCCTTGCGTCACAGCGGTATCTCCATCCGCACCTGGTACACGCCGTCGACCAGGCCGCACTGAAAGCGACCCTGTACGTCGTGCAGCAATTGCAGGCGATCGCGCACATTGTCCAGCGCGACGCCATGGCCGGGCGCCCCACTTCCGGCCGGTACGGTGTTGGTCACCTTGATGACAGCCACCGATCCGCGGCGCTGCGTGGAAATGCGCACCGTGGCCCCACTTTCGCTCGGCTCCACACCATGGCGCACGGCGTTTTCCACCAGTGGCTGCAGCAACAGCGGCGGCAATCGCGCCCGGGCGGCCTGAGGGTCCAGTGCCCACTCGACGTGCAGCCGCGCACCAAAACGCACCTGTTCAATGCCGAGATAACGTTGCGCCAGTGTGATTTCCTGCTCCAGGGTCACCGCCGGCGCATGCTCCTCCAGCGCATGCCGGAACAGGTCGCTCAGGTCCTCCAGCAGCGCTTCCGCTTTGCGCGGCTCGGCGCGCACCAGTGCGATGGCACTGTTGAGCGTATTGAAAAGAAAGTGCGGCCGGATACGCGACTGCAATTCAGCCAGCCGTGCCGTGGTGGCCGCCGGCGCTTGCGCCTTGGCTCGCAGTTGCAGGGCCAGCACCAGCGCTGCCGCCAGCAACATGCCGGCGCTGACCGCGGCCAGCCAGGGGGCCTGCTCCAGGAATCCGACCGCCACCAACACGCCGCTTGCCATGGCTCCCGCCAGCGCACCGAGCAGCAGACCGCCCAGCAACTGGCCACCCGGACGCAAACGTGCCAGCCAGTTCTTCAGGCTGCAGGCCAGAATCAGCCAGGTCAGCGTGGCCGGCAAGGTCGCGCTGGTCAGCAGCGCCATGCGCATCAGCCAGTCGATGGCGGTATGGGTGCCAAACATGGCACCGACACCCACGACCACCTCGACAAACAACACCGCGCGCAGCACCACACCGACGTGGCAGGCGTCAAACACCAGGGGCTGCGACGCACCGGGCGACGGGGCGCGGGCGTCCAGTTCCTGAAAGGTCGATAAAATTTCAGTGTCTTTCATCTTGACGTCGGGTGTGCCCCGATTATTGGTGATCCTGCAACCGGCTCCCGGCCGCCCCACACCACGCCATGTCCCACAACCAACTCGACCAAAAGGCGCAAGCCTGGTCCGCGCTGTTCTCCGAGCCCATGAGTGACCTGGTGAAACGCTACACATCGAGTGTTTCATTTGACAAACGCCTGTGGCAGGTCGATATCCGTGGCTCGCTGGCACATGCCGCGATGTTGTGCCAACAGGGCATCATCGGCCAGACCGACCTGGACGCCATCGAACGCGGCATGTCCCGCATCACGCAGGAAATCGAAAGCGGCCAATTCGACTGGAAACTGGAGCTGGAGGACGTGCATCTCAACATTGAGGCCCGGCTGACGCAACTGGTGGGCGACGCCGGCAAGCGGCTGCACACCGGTCGATCGCGCAACGACCAGGTGGCGACCGACGTGCGGCTGTGGCTGCGCGACGAAATCGACCTCATCGGGGGCCTGCTGCTTGCCCTGCAACGGGCGCTGGTGGATATTGCCGAGCGCCACGTCGCCGTCATCATGCCGGGCTTTACCCATCTGCAGGTGGCGCAACCGGTGAGTTTCGGTCACCACATGCTGGCCTATGTGGAGATGTTCTCGCGTGACGCCGAACGCATGCTCGACCTGCGCCGGCGCGTCAACCGCCTGCCACTCGGTGCTGCCGCGCTGGCCGGCACCAGTTACCCGCTGGACCGCGAACACGTGGCGCGCACACTGGGCATGGAAGGTGTCTGCCAGAACAGCCTGGACGCGGTGAGTGACCGCGACTTCGCCATCGAATTCACCGCCGCCGCCAGCCTGGCCATGGTGCACATCAGCCGCCTGAGCGAGGAACTGGTGTTGTGGATGAGCCAGAGCTTCGGCTTCATCGACATCGCCGACCGCTTCTGCACCGGCAGCTCCATCATGCCTCAGAAAAAAAACCCGGACGTACCGGAGCTGGCACGCGGCAAGACCGGTCGCGTGGTCGGCCACCTGATGGGCCTGATCACCCTCATGAAGGGCCAGCCACTGGCCTACAACAAGGACAACCAGGAGGACAAGGAGCCGCTGTTCGACACCGTCGACACGCTCAAGGACACGTTGCGCATATTTGCCGACATGGTGGGCGGCATCACCGTCAAGGCCGACACCATGGAACACGCGGCGCTCAAGGGGTATGCCACAGCGACCGACCTGGCCGACTATCTGACCAAGAAGGGCCTGCCGTTTCGCGACGCCCATGAAATCGTGGCCCATGCCGTCAAGGCAGCCATCGCTCAGGGGGTCGATCTGTCCGAGCTGCCGCTGCAGGTATTGCAAAAATTCAACCCGGCCATCGGCCCCGACGTGTTCGGCGTGCTGAGCCTGCGCGGTTCGCTGAACGCGCGCAACATACTGGGTGGCACGGCGCCAGCCCAGGTGCAGGCCCAGATTCAGCGCCATTTGAAAAGACTGTCGATATGACCCACACCCGCTATTTCCTCGCCGGCCTGTTCGCCTTATGCCTGGGCCTCGCGGCCTGCTCCAAACAGGAGGCAGCGCCCAGTGCCGCGCCCAAGCGCAGCCCGTCGGTCGAGATTGTGTCGGCCGAGGCCCGGGGCTTCACCGCCGGCGCCATGATGAATTCGAACCCGGTTTATGTGTTCTTCGATGCCCAGTGTGGACACTGTGCCCGTCTCTGGACGGCGTCGGTGCCGCTGCACAAGAAGGCCAAGTTCGTCTGGATCCCGGTCGGGCTGCTGAATGCCACCAGCTCCAGCCAGGGCGCGGCCCTGCTCTCTGCGGCGGACCCGGCGCAAAGCATGATGGAACACGAAAAGTCGATGACCGCCGGCCAGGGCGGCATCTCGGCATCGGCCAATGTGGCGCCAGCCATCGAAGAAGCGCTCAAGAGCAATACCCGGCTGTTCAACAACCTCGGCATCGAGTCCGTCCCGTTCACGATCACGCGCAACCTGCGCACCGGCACGACGGTCACCCGCGCCGGCTCGATGGACACTGCGGCCCTGGCCGCATTGATCGGGGTCGACGCGCCCTGAGCGGCTGCCAGGTGGCGATCGGGCCACACTGTCGACGCCCGGGACCTGGCCGCATGGAAATTTTTTCAAGCGCCCCAGGCCGGGTTTCACGCCCGGGCCGAAACACTGCGGCTACCATCACGCTCAGTAACAGGAGACCTCCGTGGCCGTGATCACCAATATCGAAGACCTGCGCGTGCTGGCGCAACAACGCGTGCCACGCATGTTCTACGACTATGCCGACTCCGGCTCGTGGACCGAGAGCACCTACCGCGCCAACACGGATGACTTCCAGGGCATCAAGCTGCGCCAGCGGGTGGCGGTGAACATGGAGAACCGCAGCACCGCCACCACCATGGTCGGCTGCCCGGCCAAGATGCCGGTATCCATTGCGCCGGTGGGCCTCACCGGCATGCAGCATGCGGACGGCGAGATCCACGCAGCGCGGGCGGCAGAAAAGTTCGGCATTCCGTTCACGCTGTCCACCATGAGCATCTGCTCGATCGAGGATGTCGCCGAGCACACCAGCACACCGTTCTGGTTTCAGCTCTACATGATGCGCGACCGCGAAGCCATGGCCCGCATGATCGAGCGCTGCAAGGTGGCCAAATGCAGCGCCCTGGTGCTGACACTCGACCTGCAGGTGATCGGCCAGCGCCACAAGGACCTCAAAAACGGGCTCACCGCCCCGCCCCGGCCAACCCTGGCCAACATCATCAACCTGGCCACCAAACCGCGCTGGTGCCTGGGCATGCTCGGCACCCGGCGCCATACCTTTCGCAACCTGGTGGGCCATGTCAAGGGTGTCAGCGACATGAGTTCGCTGGCGGCTTGGACGAACGAGCAGTTCGACCCGCGCCTGTCCTGGGCCGACGTTGCCTGGGTCAAGGAACGCTGGGGCGGCAAGCTCATCCTCAAAGGCATCATGGATGCTGAAGACGCTCAACTCGCAGTGGCTGCCGGCGCCGACGCCATTGTGGTCAGCAACCACGGTGGCCGCCAGCTCGACGGCGCGCCGTCCAGCATCGCGGCCTTGCCGGCGATCGTGGCAGCGGTGGGCAGCCAGACCGAAGTCTGGATGGACGGCGGTATCCGCTGCGGGCAGGACGTGCTCAAGGCCTGGGCACTGGGCGCCCGCGGCACCATGATAGGCCGCGCCATGGTCTACGGCCTGGGCGCCATGGGCGAAGCCGGCGTCACCAAGGCGCTGCAGATCATCCACAAGGAACTCGACGTGACGATGGCGTTCTGCGGCCACACCAATATCGCCAACGTGGACCGCGGTATCCTGCTGCCTGGCACCTATTGACCCGGCGTCGGCCCCATCGGTCGGCGCGACCCATCCATGCAACTGCCCGCCATGGCCGCCTGGGCCTGGATACCCATCGTTGTGGCCGCGGCACTGGCGCAGACCATACGCAATGCAACGCAACGCACCCTGGTGTCGAGCCTGGGCACGCTGCCAGCGACCCTGGTGCGTTTTCTCTACGGGCTGCCCTTTGCCGGGGCGTGGTTGGCGGCGGTCACATGGCTATCCGGTGGTCTTGCTGGCGTGCCGTCGCTGGGATTGGTCTACGCCGCCTGGCTGACTTTTGGTGCGGCTGCCCAGCTGGCGGCCACCGCTTGCCTGCTGGTGGCGGTGAAGCAGCGCAACTTCATCGTCGGCGTGACCCTCTCCAAGACCGAGGTGCTGCAGGTGGGCTTGTTCGCCACCGTCTTCCTGCATGAGGTTCCCACCCTGTATTCTGCCGTGGCCATGGTCATCGCAACCATGGGCGTGGTCCTGCTCTCGCTGCCCAAAAAGGCCGGGGCAGGAGCGGCGAATTGGCGCGGCAACGCCGCCTGGTACGGCTTGGCCTCAGGTGCTT
This sequence comes from Betaproteobacteria bacterium, assembly GCA_031416215.1. Lineage (GTDB taxonomy): Bacteria > Pseudomonadota > Gammaproteobacteria > Burkholderiales > Burkholderiaceae_C > CAISIP01. The sequence continues at coordinate 3,736 of JANOTG010000599.1, read as the reverse complement.
TTTTTGCCCTCTCCAGCGTTGGTTATCGGGGTGCGTCACTGCAGTTGCCGGGTGTATCGCCATGGCTGATTGGAGCCTGGGGGGTGTTGTTGGCCCAGTTGCTGCAAACGTTGCTGCTGGGTGGCTGGCTGGCGCTGCGCGTACCAGGCAGCGTAACGGCAGTGGCCCGGGCCTGGCGGCTGTCACTGTTGGCGGGCATGATGGGCGCCTTGGCATCGGTTGGCTGGATGACCGCTGTGTCCATGCAGCCGGCGGTCGATGTACGGACCCTGGGTTTGCTCGAGGTGTTGTTCAGTTACCTGGTGTCGCGCCAGCTATTTCGCGAGCGCACAACCCGCCAGGAATTGCTCGGCCTGATTCTGGTCGCCGCCGGGGTGGTGGTGGTGTGTGCTCAGCTCTGACGGCTGCGCCGGGTCCGCGGCGGAAACACGATCCAGGTCACTACCACCAGCAGCCCGAAAACCGAGTACACCAGTGTGAACACCCAGGACGGCGCCTCGTAATACAACACCCGCGCCACCCAGTGTTCAACAAAACTGCCACTGTAGGTGCTGGCCTGCGCCTGCGCACGCAGCCACATCTCCAGCGTCGTCAGCGGGCAGACGATGCCCAGCCACGACTGTCCAACCACCACCGCAATCGCCGCCAGGTGCAGCAGCCGGAACCACAAGGCTGAAGCCCATGTCCAGCGCCTCAGGGCGCCCACCACGATCAGCAGCAGGCCGCCCACGACAAACAGCACCACCGCAAAATGCACCAGCAGTACCAGGTCGGCCAGCAGCTGTGCCATCTCAGAGCTCTTTGGTCATGAACACGCTGTACGGGTCTGGCAGGTAGGCACCGAATGGCCCGCACTCGGTGAAGCCGAACAGGCGATACAGGCGTCGCGCCGGGTCGAAGGCGGCGACCGAGCCGGTCTCCAGGCTCAGTCGCCGGTAACCCCGGCGTTGCGCCACCTCCATGATGTGGCTCAGCATCAGCCTGGCAACTCCCCTGCGCACGTACGCAGCTGCCGTGCGCATGGACTTGATCTCGCCATGCGCCGCATCCAGTTGCTTGATGGCCCCGCAGCCCAGCAATGCCGTGCCGTCCCACGCAGTCCAGAACGTGATCTCGGGTTGCCGCAGAGCCTCGATGTCCAGCGCATGAACACTTTCGGGCGGCGACAGCTGTCTCATGTCATCCAGATGCCGCTGCAACAACAGGAATATCTCCGGGCCCCGCAGATCGTCAACACGAATGATTGTCGGCATGCCCTGGACGCTCCGGCTTCAGGCGCCGATCTGCAGCGCGTCAGCCGCCACCGTACGTGCCCGCACGCCAAAACTCGACATGCCCGACAGCGTCGCATTGTGGTGCTCGATCACCTGGCGCGGCGACACATGCGCATTGCCGCAGGTGGTGTGTGCGTCCTGCACCAGGAGCACCGGGTAACCCAGCGCCAGCGCCCTGCGCGTGGTCGTGTCGACACAGAACTCGGTGTGCATGCCGCAGATGATGAGATCAGTGACACCATGCTCTTGCAGCGTCTTCTCAAGATCGGTGCGCAAGAACGAATCCGGCGTGGTCTTGCGGATCCGGATATCCGCCGGCTCGGCATGCAACCCGCTCGCGAGTTGCCACTCGCCGGTGCCAAACTCAAGATATCCGACTTTCGACTCATGCTGGATAAACACCACCAGTACCCCAGCCGCCCTTGCCTTGGCCGACACCCGGTTGATGCGGTCGATCACCAGCGCCGACTCGAAGGCGTTTCGCTCGCCTTCACACAGGCCTTGTTGTACGTCGATGATCAACAGTGCAGATTTCATGGCTGATAGGTCCAGGTAGATTCCACTCGGCTGAGGACGGCAGCTTATCCGTTGCCTTCGGCTTCATGGCACACCACACACAACTTGTTGCCGTCCGGGTCGCGGAAGTAGGCACCGTAGTAATTGTCATGGTAGTGCGGCCGCAAGCCCGGCCGTCCTTCGTCGGTACCGCCGTGTGCCATGGCCAGGGCATGGCTCTGGTCGACGATGGCTCTGGTATTCGCCATCAGGGCCACCATTTGTCCGTTCCCCGCGTCGTGCGCGGCACCATCAAACGGCCGCCCGATGATGAACAGCGGGCGCCCACCCGAGGCAGGCTGCCAGGCGGCCCAGGGCCGTGCGGCGTCGAAAAAGCGCTGCTTCAGGCCCAGCGCGTCCATGATGGGCGCGTAAAAGGCATGCGCACGGTCGAAACTGGTGACGCCGATGTAGATATGCGAGATCATGCGCTGCCTTCGCCTGGGTAGACATCCTCGATGCGCCAGCACAGAAGGCCTGTCTGGTCCACCGCACTGTAATCGCTGGCCGGGTGTGCTGCGGCGAACTGCCTGATCTGGGGGTGTTCACGGCACAGACGTGACGCACCTTCCTCGTCGCCATAGACGCCAAGCACCATATAACGTCCCTCCTGCTCGCGATGCTTCAACAGCCAGTCGGCCGCGAAGGTGGGTAGAACCTGTTGGCGCAGCGTGAACAATTGACGCCTGCTCTCGACAAATGCCGCAGCACGCGGCGCGTCCTGCACATCCCACACAGCGTAGACGGCGTGGCTTGGTTTTTGCTGCCACGGGCCCTTGACCGCAAAGAGGACCTCGAAAACCTCTGCGCCGGTCGCTTGCGCAGCGTCTTGCGTCTGGAATGTATCGAGCCGAGCCACCCGCGCGGCATCCTGCAGGGAGCGCAGAATGACAGAAACCGATGCCGCTGCGGGTGCTGCCGCCCGTGCTTCCGGGGCATGAGAAATATCCCTCGTGACCACGAACCTGCCCAGTTGCATTACATCCTCCTTGATCTGACACTCGGGTCGAAATCCGCGCAGACCTGTCCGCGCAAGGAGCCTGGCCGCACATGTGGTGTTGCACCGCCCCTCATAAATGTGAATAGTGAACCGGTGCGGCGAGGCGGTCGTTGCGGCCGTCAACGTACGTGATGGAAGTCCGGGCCAGCTCTTCATCCGCTACGTCTTCAAGGCAACCAAGATTGACGCCGACCATGACTCCGATCGGCGTATCGGTGCCCACGCCGTGGGTGCGCACGCCACACCGTTTGCAGAAGTAGTGCTGGTTCTTCTTCGTGTTGAATAGATACTGCGCCAGCTCGGACTCGCCTGAGCCCACACCAAGTTGCTCCCGCTTTAGTTCTGGGATGTCCAGATCAGCCCTTTTCGTAGATGCCTTTTTCATATCGTGTTGCCCTTCTAGTGCTGATGATCCGAATACTATTGCGGCGCTCTGTATGGACTACCGCCAAAAGCCGCGCCTTGAATGAGATTCCGTAGGTCCGGCTTCGGTCCTCAACCTCGGTGTGATCTGTGTCAGCAATGGTCAGTGCCATGGCATCGCCAAAAACGCTGACGGCCTCCTCGAACGATGTAAGGCGCCAGTCTTTGCCGTCACCGTGATTGGCGAAAGACGACGGACGCCCAAGCGACGGCGAAGAAGCCGTAGATGGCTACCGACGACCAGCCCACGGCATTCGTAGCACCAGCAAGTATCGATTGAACGAGGAGCACTACTGCAAGAGCGCTTGCCAGCCCGAAACCAATCGCGAACCTACGCTGGATCTTTGGATCGGCCACATCGCAAACCGCGTAGAGCGCAGCGGCTACGTACAACAACTCGGTGCCAAAGAGCCGACCGATCCCAGTAGTGCCTGGGTTCCATCCAGATATCCCATACATCGCGGATGCGGCTTCAGGCGCCAAG
>JANOTG010000598.1:0-4729 GCA_031416215.1 Betaproteobacteria bacterium | reverse complement strand
GGTGTTTCTCAATGGTCACCCAACACAACGCGTGCCGCACAACCTGAACATGAGCTTCAACTTCGTCGAAGGTGAATCGCTGATCATGGGCATCAAGGGCCTGGCGGTCTCCAGCGGATCGGCCTGCACCTCGGCCAGCCTGGAGCCCAGTTATGTGCTGCGTGCCCTCGGGCGCAGCGACGAGTTGGCACACAGCAGCCTGCGCATGACATTCGGACGCTACACCACCGAGGCGGAGATCGACTACGCCGTTGACACCATCAAGCGCAATGTGGCCAAGCTGCGCGATCTCAGCCCATTGTGGGAGATGTATCAGGATGGTATCGACATCAGCACCATCCAGTGGGCGGCACATTGAGCGCATTCACACCATTCATCAGGAGGTAACACCATGGCATATTCCGAAAAGGTCGTAGACCATTACGAAAACCCGCGCAACGTCGGCTCGTTCGACAAGGGCGACGAAACCGTGGGCACCGGCATGGTCGGAGCGCCAGCCTGTGGCGATGTGATGAAACTGCAGATCAAAGTCAACCCGTTGACCGGGGTGATCGAGGACGCGCGCTTCAAGACCTACGGTTGTGGTTCGGCGATTGCGTCGTCCTCACTGGTAACCGAGTGGGTCAAGGGCAAGACGCTGGACCAGGCTGCTGCGCTGAAGAATAGCGAAATTGCGCAGGAACTGGCGTTGCCGCCAGTGAAGATTCATTGTTCGATCCTGGCGGAAGATGCGATCAAGGCCGCAGTCGACGACTACAAGAAGAAACATACCCACTGACATGCCCGTCACCCTGTCTGAAGCCGCTGCGCGGCATGTCCATCGTTACCTCACCAAACGCGGCAAGGGGGTAGGTGTTCGCCTGGGGGTCAAGACCACCGGTTGCTCCGGCCTGGCATACACACTGGAATACGTGGACGACCTGGCCACCGAAGATGTGGTGTTCGAAGGCCACGGCGTGAAAGTTCTGGTGGACCCAAAGAGCCTGGCCTATATCGATGGCACCCAGCTCGATTACGTGCGCGAGGGACTGAACGAGGGCTTTCGGTTCAACAACCCGAACGAGCGCGACAAGTGCGGCTGCGGCGAATCTTTTCGGGTTTGAGTGCCGTGTGGACGACCGATTGATCAGTCTTGCAGCCACCGATTTCGAGTTGTTTGACGTGCCGGCGCAGTTTGCGCAGGATCGCGCTGTGTTGGACAGCCGCTGGAAGGCCCTGCAACGCCAAGCCCACCCAGACCGTTTTGCAACACAGGGCGGTGCTGCACAACGCCAGGCCATGCAGTGGTCGGTGCGTATCAACGAGGCCTATCAGCGCCTGAAAGACCCGCTCAAACGCGCGGCCTACCTGTGCGAACTTGCCGGTGCGGCAGTCAACGCCGAGAGCAATACTGCCATGCCAGCCCAGTTCCTGATGCAGCAGATGCAGTGGCGCGAAGACCTCGACGACGCGGCTGACATGGCCGACATGGATGCACTTTATGCTGACCTGGCGCACACGCGAGAACAGGCACTGGCACGGTGCGGGCAGTTGCTCGATGTGCAGCACGATGCCAAGGCGGCCGTGGCAGAAGTGCGCGCCCTGATGTTCATCGAGCGATTCGCCGAGGACCTCGACCGTCGGGCAGAACAGATCGAGTCACGCCAACTGGCCGCTGGCAACACCGCGCAGAGATAACACGTTTACCCATGGCCCTGTTACAGATATCCGAGCCGGGTCAGTCGCCCAACCCGCATGAACGACGTATTGCGGTGGGCATCGACCTGGGCACCACCCATTCTCTGGTGGCTGCCGTGCGTCATGGCGTTGCCGAGTGCCTGCCCGACGAACAGGGCAGGGTGGTGTTGCCGTCGGCCGTGCGTTACCTGGCAGGAGGCGCGCGCAAAATTGGTTTTGACGCACTGGACAGCGTCGCCACCGATCCGCAGAACACCATCACCTCGGCCAAGCGCTTCATGGGCCGCAGTGTGCAGGATGTGGCGGAGCGCGGCCGCTTGCCCTACCAGTTTGTCGACAAGCCGGGCATGTTGGCTTTGGTCACGGCCGGCGGCGAAAAGTCGCCGGTGGAGGTCAGTGCCGACATCCTGGCGACCCTGCGTTACCGTGCCCAGGACAGCTTTGACGATGACATCTTTGGCGCCGTGATCACGGTGCCGGCCTATTTTGACGACGCACAGCGACAGGCGACCAAGGACGCCGCGACGCTGGCCGGCCTGAACGTGCTGCGCCTCATCAACGAGCCGACCGCAGCGGCCATCGCCTACGGGTTGGACAACGCCAGTGAAGGTGTCTTCGCCATTTTCGATCTTGGTGGTGGCACCTTCGATATTTCCGTTCTGCGTCTGACCCAGGGTGTGTTCGAAGTCATTGCCACCGGCGGTGACTCGGCATTGGGTGGGGACGACTACGACCGCGCCCTGAGTGAACATGTATTGCAGCGCGCCGGCCTGCAACTGGGTACCGCCGCAGACAAGGGTGCCATGGCGATGGCGGCACGCGCCTGCAAAGAAGCGCTGTCGAGCCAGGCAGAGGTTGCCGTCCGGGTACCGTTGTCGCAAGGCCTGCTGGCGCTGACCATCAACGTCTCGGAGTTCGAGTCCGCCACCCAGCACCTCACGCAGCGCGCCATCGCAGCCGTGCGCAAGACCATGCGCGATGCGTCCATGGCCAGCAGCGCTGTGGACGGGGTCGTGATGGTGGGTGGGTCCACCCGCATGCCCCAGGTACAGCGGGCGGTGGAGACGTTTTTTGGCCGGGCGCCGCTGAACAATTTGAATCCGGATGAGGTCGTGGCGCTTGGCGCCGCCATCCAGGCAAACCAGCTGGCCGGCAACAACCCGTCGGGCGATCTGTTGCTGCTCGATGTCATTCCACTATCACTTGGCATCGAGACCATGGGTGGCCTGGTGGAGCGCATCGTGCCGCGCAACCAGACCATCCCCACCGCCATGGCGCAGGACTTCACCACCTACCAGGATGGCCAGACGGCGCTCGCCCTGCATGTGGTGCAGGGTGAACGTGACATGGTCGCCGACTGCCGCAGCCTGGCGCGTTTCGAGTTGCGCGGTATCCCGCCCATGGTGGCGGGTGCGGCGCGTATCCGGGTGACGTTCACGGTGGATGCCGACGGCCTGCTGAATGTCACCGCGCGAGAGCAGCACAGCGGTGTGGAGGCGAATATCGACGTCAAGCCGGCCTACGGGTTGAGTGACACCGAGATCGCACGCATGCTCAAGGAGAGTTTTTCCACGGCACAGGACGACATGCGCGCCCGTGCCGTGGCCGAAGCGCGCCTGGACGCAGACCGCCTGCTGCTGGCCATCCGTGGTGCGCTGGCCAGCGACGGCGCTCTGGTGGGCGACGAAGAACGAGCCCTCATCGACAGTCTGATGGAGAAGGTACAAGGCGTTCTCGCAAAGGATGACCCTGCCTCCATCGAGGCGGCGACCAAGGCCCTGTCGGATGGCACGGAAGCCTTTGCCGCGGCGCGCATGAACCGCGGCATACAGCAGGCCCTGGCCGGCAAGAACATCGCCAACGTCTGAACCCCATGCCTACCATCAAGATACTGCCCCATGCCGAATATTGCCCCCAGGGAGCGCAGATATCGGCGCCAGCCGGAACGTCAATTTGCGAAGCCCTGCTGGACCACAAGATCAACATCGAACACGCCTGCGACATGAGTTGCGCCTGTACCACCTGCCATGTCATCGTTCGCGAGGGTTCTGCCTCACTGAACGAACTCGACGAGAACGAAGAAGATCTGCTGGACCGCGCCTGGGGGTTGGAACCGAATTCGCGGCTGAGCTGCCAGGCCTTTCTGGCACAGCAGGATCTGGTGGTCGAGATTCCGCGTTACTCGATCAACCACGCCAAAGAAAACCACTGAGTGAGCCGATGCGACAGATATTCCTGGACACCGAAACCACCGGCCTGTATGCCGACAAGGGTGACCGCATCATCGAGATCGGTTGTGTCGAGATGGTCAACCGCAAGCTGACCGGCGCCCACTTTCACCATTACCTGAACCCCGGGCGCGACAGCCATGAAGAGGCTTTGCGCATCCATGGCATCAGTAACGAGTTTTTGCGTGACAAGCCGGCATTTTCGGCCGTGGCCGATGATCTGCTGGCTTACCTGGCCGGGGCCGAGGTCATCATCCACAACGCCAATTTCGACCTCGGTTTTCTGAACCAGGAGCTGGCGCTGCTGGGGCGGCCGCCGATGTCGCAGGTGCTCGGCAGTGTGACCGATACGCTGGTGATGGCCAAGGAAATGTTTCCCGGCAAACGTAATTCGCTCGACGCCCTGTGTGACCGCCTCGGCGTCGACAACTCCGGGCGCACGCTGCACGGCGCATTGCTCGATGCGGAGCTGCTGGCCGACGTCTACATCAACATGACGCGCGGGCAGGATGCCCTGCTGATGGAGTCCGCCGCGCCCGCGGGCGAGGTCGGGCAGTTCATCGTGACCGATCTGCGCGCCTTCGATTTGCCGGTCCTGCTGGCCAATGACCAGGAGCTGGAAGCCCACGCCGACGTGCTGCGCCAGATCGACAAATCCAGCGGCGGAAAGACGGTCTGGGCGGCTTCAGCGTGATTGGGCTGTGGCATAATCTGCGGCTGTCTGAAAGCGGACAACAGGGCGGTTAGCTCAGGGGTAGAGCACAGCATTCACACTGCTGGGGTCGGAGGTTCGAAGCCTCCACCGCCCACCAGCGTAAACACTA
>JANOTG010000597.1:0-2081 GCA_031416215.1 Betaproteobacteria bacterium | reverse complement strand
GTCACCAAGCCGCCCTTGCCGACTTGCCCAGGTTGCAACTCGAACTGCGGCTTGACCAGCATCAACAGCGACCCACGCGGCTTGAGCCATGGCAACAGAGCAGGCAAAACCAGGGTTTGCGAAATGAAGGACAGGTCACCCACCACGAGGTCAAACCGATCGCCTTCCAGACCCGCCGCAGTCAGGGCGGAAAACCCGCCTTGCAGGTCCGACGGCGACAACTGCCGGGCATTGACCCGCTCCAGGCAGGTGACGCGCGGGTCCGAGCGCAATTGTTCGTGTAGTTGCCCGAAACCCACGTCGACACCCACCACATGGGCCGCACCGGCGCGCAACAGGCAGTCGGTGAAGCCGCCAGTAGATTGGCCGACATCGAGGCAGGACAGGCCGTCAACCGCCAGGCCGGTGTGTAGCAATGCAGCTTCCAGCTTGAGGCCGCCGCGTGACACATAACGCGCCTCGGCCGCATCCACCAGTTCGATCGCAGCATCAACGGCAACATCGTCGCCGTTCTTCTGCACCGCCCTCCAGCCGGCATCGGCCGCCTGCCAGCGCACACCGGCAGCGATCAACCTCTGGGCCTGCGAGCGTGTGCTCGCCAAGCCGCGCTGCACCAGCAGTTGATCAATACGCATGGTGCCGCCCAACGTGCCGGTGCCGGGTTCGCAGCGGCTCGGCTTCAATAACGGTAGGTGTCGGGCTTGTACGGCCCGGCTTTCGACACGCCGATATAGGCTGCCTGCTCGTCGCTCAACTCGGTCAACACGGCGCCGACCTTCTTGAGATGCAGTCGGGCCACTTTTTCGTCCAGATGTTTGGGCAACACATAAACCTTGCCGACCTTGTATTCCTTGGGCTTGGTGAAGAGTTCAATCTGCGCAATGGTCTGGTTGGCAAAACTGGACGACATGACGAAGCTCGGGTGGCCGGTACCACAACCGAGATTCACCAGGCGACCCTTGGCCAGCAGGATGATGCGTTTGGCCGGCGTCTTGCCCTTGGCCGGGAAGATCACGTGGTCCACCTGGGGCTTGATCTCTTCCCATTTGCACTTGGCCAGCGCCGCGACATCGATTTCGTTGTCGAAGTGGCCGATGTTGCAGACGATTGCCTGGTCCTTCATCGCCGCCATGTGTTTATAGGTAATCACGTTGCGGTTGCCGGTGGCGGACACAAAGATGTCGGCCTTGTCGGCGGCGTATTCCATGGTCACGACCTTGTAGCCCTCCATGGCCGCCTGCAGTGCATTGATCGGGTCGATTTCGGTCACCCAGACCTGGGCGCTGAGTGCGCGCAGGGCCTGGGCGGAGCCCTTGCCGACGTCGCCATAACCGGCCACCACTGCCACCTTGCCGGCGATCATCACGTCGGTGGCACGCTTGATGGCGTCGACCAGCGACTCGCGGCAACCGTAGAGGTTGTCGAACTTGGATTTGGTCACCGAATCATTGACGTTGATGGCGCGCAATGCCAACGTGCCCTTGGCCGACATCTCCGCCAGACGGTGCACGCCCGTGGTGGTCTCTTCAGTCACACCGATGATGTTTTTCAACCGGCGGCTGTACCAGGTCGGGTCTTGCTTGAGCTTGGCCTTGATCGAGTTGAAGAGGCAGATTTCTTCTTCGCTGCCTGGCTTGGATACCACCTTGAGGTCTTTTTCTGCCAGTGTGCCCAGGTGCATCAGCAGCGTGGCGTCACCACCATCGTCCAGGATCATGTTGGGACCTTCTGTTTTGGAGCCCTTGGGGCCAAACTCGAAGATGCGGTGGGTGTAATCCCAATAATCCGTGAGGTTCTCGCCCTTGTAGGCGAACACCGGTGTGCCGGCTGCAACCAGCGCGGCAGCGGCGTGATCCTGCGTCGAGAAGATGTTGCACGAAGCCCAACGCACCTGGGCACCAAGCGCCTGCAGGGTCTCGACCAGCACGCCGGTCTGTATTGTCATGTGCAGCGAGCCGGTGATGCGCGCGCCTTTCAGCGGCTGCGCCTTGGCGAATTCCTCGCGGATCGCCATCAACCCCGGCATCTCTGTCTCGGCGATGGTCAGCTCTTTGCGGCCCCAGGGGGCAAGGCTCAGATCG
>JANOTG010000596.1:0-3799 GCA_031416215.1 Betaproteobacteria bacterium | reverse complement strand
ATCGGCACTCGAAGGTGCCATGCAGCTGGTCACCCGACTTGAACGCAAAACCCGCCGCCTCGTGCCCGTGCCCGGTGCGCACCCGCACCCAGCCCTTGTCGCTCACCACCACGGTGACCGGTTCGTCCACCACGCGCACCTCGACCACGGCGCGTTTCTCGCTCTGGATCAGGGTGCGGCGCTCATCGCCAAAGGTCTTGGCGTCAGCCTCGATCTCGCGCACCATCAGTCGGCGCAGTGCTGACGGGCTGCCGAGGATTTCCTGCAGCTTCTTCTGCTCGTCGCGCAGGTTTTTCAGCTCCTGCTCGATCTTGATCGCCTCCAGCCGCGCCAGCTGGCGCAGACGGATTTCCAGAATGTCCTCGGCCTGCCGGTCGGACAGGGCAAAACGCGCGATCAGGGCTTGTTTGGGCTCCTCGGCCTGGCGGATGATGGCGATCACCTCATCGATGTTGAGCAGGACCAGCTGGCGACCTTCCAGAATATGGATGCGGTCTTCCACCTTCTGCAGGCGGTGCCGGGACCGGCGCTCGATCGTGGTCTGGCGAAAACTGATCCATTCGCCCAGCATCTGGCGCAGCGATTTCTGCGTCGGCCGGCCGTCCAGGCCGATCATCGTCAGGTTGATCGGCGACGAGGTCTCCAGGCTGGTGTGTGCCAGCAAGGCAGTGATCAATTCCGTCTGCTCGATGCGGCTGGTCTTGGGTTCACACACCAGGCGCACCGCGGCGTCCTTGGACGATTCATCGCGCACCGCGTCGAGCACGGCCAGCACACTCGCCTTGAGTTGCGTCTGCTCCTGTGACAAGGCCTTCTTGCCGGCACGCAGCTTGGGGTTGGTGATCTCCTCGATCTCCTCCAGCACCCGCTGGGTACTGACACCGGGCGGCAACTCGGTGACGACCAGCTGCCACTGGCCGCGCGCCAATTCCTCGATCTTCCAGCGTGCGCGCACCTTGAGCGAGCCGCGTCCGCTGCGGTAGGCTTCTGCGATATCGGCCGGCGGGCTGATGATCTGGCCGCCACCGGGATAGTCTGGCCCCGGCACCAGGGCCAGCAGCTCCTCGTCGCCCAGCGCCGGCGTGCGCAACAGAGCGACACAGGCCAGCGCAATTTCGCGCAGGTTGTGGCTTGGCACCTCGGTGGCCATGCCGACCGCGATGCCGCTGGCGCCGTTGAGCAGCACAAAGGGCAGGCGCGCGGGCAACTGGGCCGGCTCTTCGGTGGAGCCGTCGTAATTGGGATTGAAGGCCACCGTGCCTTCGTCGATCTCGTCGAGCAGCAGGGTGGTGATGCGCGCCAGCCGTGCCTCGGTGTAACGCATGGCCGCCGCACCGTCGCCGTCGCGGCTGCCGAAGTTGCCCTGGCCGTCGATCAGCGGGTAGCGCTGCGAGAAGTCCTGTGCCATGCGTACCAGCGCCTCATAGGCGGCCTGGTCACCATGCGGATGGAAGCGGCCGAGGACATCGCCCACCACCCGCGCCGACTTGACGGGTCGCGCTCCGGTGTTGTTGTTGGGCCCGCCAAAACCCAGGCCCATACGCGCCATGGAATAGAGAATGCGCCGCTGCACCGGCTTCTGGCCGTCACACACATCGGGCAGGGCGCGGCCCTTGACGACGCTCAGCGCATATTCGAGGTAGGCGCGTTGAGCATAGGTGGCGAGGTTGAGGGCGTCGTCGCCGTCACCCGGGGCGCTGGAAGAAAAGTCCAGCGTCGGTTGGTCACTCGGTGGCATCAGTGGTCGGTCTTTGGCGTAGCAGCAGGTGCGACGGCGGGCGGCAGGTTGCCGCGATTCAGCGCGCCGCCGCTGATGGTGGGGCGCACCCTGGAGAGTGGGTGGGTGGGCCGGGTTTCAACCACCGGCACCGGGGGTTTGAGCACCGCATAAAGCTGCAGCACGGTTTTGACGTAGGCCTGGGTTTCCTTGTAGTTCGGTATCTGGTTGCCGGCGCGCTGCACCGCGCCCTCACCGGCGTTGTAGGCGGCGATCGCCAGCTCGAGTTGACCGGGAAACATGTTGATGAGATCGCGCAGATAACGGGTGCCGGTCTTTATGTTGAGGTGCGGGTCGGTGAGCTTTTTCTCGATCGCCATCTTGCGGTCACCATCCACGCCATAACGCCGTGCCGTGGCCGGCATGATCTGCATCAGGCCGATGGCCCCCTTGGGTGACACCGCCGTGGTGTTGAAACCCGACTCGGCGGCTATCAGCGCCTGCAGCAGCTCGAAGTCGATGTTGTGGTCGGTGGATGCGTCGCGCATGTGCTGGCGTACCAGCTTGAAAGTCGGCGAGACCTCGAAAAACGCCATCAGCTTGCTCGGCGCAATCGGCTCGACCGGCGGAGCGGCGGGCACCGCCGGTTCGGCGGCGGGCGGCGGATCTCGTGAGGTATCGAAGGTTTCCGCACTCTTGAAAAACAGCTCGTACCGTTCGTTCACCCGCTCGGAGGCGAAATGGGCCACGCCTTTTTCGTCGACATAACCCCAGACGTCGGCAAGTGCCGGCACACAAACGGCCACCGCCAACACCGCCACCAGCGCGGTACGCACCTGGTGCCAGAACAGGCGCAACAGAAGCGGCTGCAGCCAGTCCATCAGACGTCCACCTCAACCGAGTCGCCATGCAACTCCATCAACTCGCGCCGCGCCGCAGCTTCGCCCTTGCCCATCAATCGGGTGATCAGGTTTTCGGTCTGGGCAAAATCCACTGCCCCCAGATGCACCGGCAGCAGGCGCCGTGTGTCGGGGTTCAGGGTGGTGTCCCACAACTGCTCGGCATTCATCTCGCCCAGGCCCTTGAAGCGGCTGATGCTCCAGGCACCCTCGCGCACGCCTTCCTTGCGCAGCTTGTCGAGGATGGCATGCAACTCGCCATCGTCCAGCGCATAGGCCTTGGAGGCGGGCTTCTTGCCCCGGGCCGGTGCGTCGACCCGAAACAGCGGCGGACGCGCCACGTAGACATGGCCGGTTTCAATCAGCTTGGGGAAATGGCGGAAAAACAGTGTCAACAGCAGTACCTGGATATGGGAGCCATCGACATCGGCATCACTCAGGATGCAGACCTTGCCATAACGCAGCCCGGACAGATCGGGTGTGTCGTTGGGGCCATGCGGGTCGACACCGATGGCCACCGCGATGTCATGGATTTCGGTGTTGGCAAACAGCCTGTCGCGCTCCACCTCCCAGGTGTTGAGCACCTTGCCCCGCAGCGGCAGGATGGCCTGTGACTCCTTGTCGCGACCCATCTTGGCGCTACCGCCAGCCGAGTCACCCTCGACCAGAAACACCTCGTTGTGTGCGATGTCGCGGCTTTCGCAGTCGGTGAGTTTGCCCGGCAGTACCGCCACGCCCGAGCCCTTGCGCTTTTCGACCTTCTGGCCGGCCTTTTGCCGCGTCTGTGCAGCGCGAATGGCCAACTCCGCGAGTTTGCGGCCGTAGTCCACATGCTGATTCAGCCACAACTCCAGGGCCGGGCGCACAAACCCCGACACCAGACGCACGGCATCGCGCGAATTCAGGCGCTCCTTGATCTGGCCCTGGAACTGCGGGTCCAGCACCTTGGCACTGAGCACATAACTGGCGCGCGCAAACACGTCTTCGGGCAACAGCTTGACGCCCTTGGGCAACAGGGAATGCAAATCGACAAAACTCTTGACGGCGTTGAACAGACCGTCGCGCAGGCCGCTCTCGTGTGTGCCGCCGGCACTGGTGGGTATCAGGTTGACGTAACTCTCGCGCACCGGGTTGCCGTCTTCCGTGAAGGCGACACACCATGACGCGCCCTCGCCTTCAGCCA
>JANOTG010000595.1:0-2249 GCA_031416215.1 Betaproteobacteria bacterium | reverse complement strand
GGTTGAAGACGTCGATCGCGCGCCCTTCCAGGATCGCCTTGGTGAACAGGAACAGCGCCATATCGGGCCGGCCCCAGGGGCCATACACCGTGAAAAACCGCAACCCGGTGGTGGGCAGGCCGTACAGATGGCTGTAGGTGTGGGCCATTAGCTCGTTCGCCTTCTTGGTCACCGCGTACAGACTGACCGGATGGTCCACACTGTCGTGTTCGGAGAACGGCATCTTGGTATTACCGCCATAGACGCTGGAACTCGACGCATAGGTCAGATGCTGCACCTGGTTGTGCCGACAACCCTCGAGAATATTGGTGAACCCGACAATATTGCTGTCGATGTAGGCGTGCGGATTCTGCAGTGAATACCGCACCCCGGCCTGAGCCGCGAGGTGGATGACCCGGTCAAACTTTTCAGCAGCAAACAGCTGCTCCATGGCGGGGCGGTCTGCCACGTCCATTTTCACGAAACGAAAATTGCTGTGTGGCGTCAAGCGCGCCAGCCGCCGCTCTTTCAACGTGACGTCGTAGTAGTCGTTCAGGTTGTCCAGCCCCACCAATTCGTCACCGCGCGCCAGCAGTCGGAGCGAGGTGGTCATGCCGATAAAGCCGGCCGCTCCAGTCAAAAGAATCTTCATGGTCAGCAGTCTACCGGGTTTGAAATGCCCAATCGGCGGCAAATCTCGAGCGCCGGGCCGCTCTGGTTCATGGTGTAGAAGTGCAATGCCGGGGCGCCGCCGTCGCGCAACTTGGCGCACATCGCCGTCACCACATCGAGGCCAAAGGCACGAATGGAGGCGATGTCGTCGCGGTAGGCCTGCAGGCGCAGCCTTATCCAGCGCGGAATCTCGGCGCCACACATGTCGGAGAACCGCATCAGCTGGCTGGCATTGGTGATCGGCATGATGCCCGGCAACACCGGCACGTTGACACCCATGCGCCGGGCGTCGTCGACGAAGCGGAAGTAGGCATCAGGGTTGTAAAAATACTGGGTAATGGCGGCGTTGGCGCCGCTCTTGACCTTCATGGCGAAGGCGTGCAAATCATGCTCCGGGCTGCGTGCCCGCGGATGGGTCTCGGGGTAGGCCGCCACGTCCAGGAAAAAGTGGTCTCCGGTTTCATCGCGAATGAACTCCACCAGGTCACAGGCGTGGCGAAATTCGCCCTCGGCGCCGTAAGGGCTGGGCATATCGCCGCGCAGCGCCACGATGCGTTTCACCCCCATGGTTTTCAGCACGCCGAGCTGGTTGCGCACGTCGTCGCGCGTCGCGCCTACACAGGCAAAATGCGGCGCCGCCTGCAGTCCCTCGGCCAGCATCTCGGTGATGGCGCCAAAGGTGCCCTCCTGCGTCGAGCCGCCAGCGCCGTAGGTCACCGAGCAAAAGTCGGGCTTGAGCACCATCAGGTCACGCCGCACGGCGCGAATCTTCTCGGCGCCATCCACCGTACGGCCGGGAAAAAATTCCAGGCTCACCGGGAAATTGGAAGTCGTGGTCATTGTGGGGCCTCCGGCCAACGCATCGAATGGACAAAAAACTCATGGTTTCCGTCGCCGCCCTGGATGGCCGACGGGAAATAGGCCAGTACCTGCAAACCCAGCGCGGCATGCGCCGCCCGGATTCGCTGCTCGACGACGGCAAATAGCTGCCGGTCCGTCACCAAGCCGCCCTTGCCGACTTGCCCAGGTTGCAACTCGAACTGCGGCTTGACCAGCATCAACAGCGACCCGCGCGGCTTGAGCCATGGCAACAGAGCAGGCAAAACCAGGGTTTGCGAAATGAAGGACAGGTCACCCACCACGAGGTCAAACCGATCGCCCTCCAGACCCGCCGCAGTCAGGGCGGAAAACCCGCCTTGCAGGTCCGACTGCGACAACTGCCGGGCATTGACCCGCTCCAGGCAGGTGACACGCGGGTCCGAGCGCAATTGTTCGTGTAGCTGCCCGAAACCCACATCGACACCCACCACATGGGCCGCACCGGCGCGCAACAGGCAGTCGGTGAAGCCGCCAGTAGATTGGCCGACATCAAGGCAGCCCAGCCCCTGGACCGCCAGGCCGGTGTGTAGCAATGCAGCTTCCAGCTTGAGGCCACCGCGCGACACATACCGCGCCTCGGCCGAGTCCAGCAGTTCGATTGCAGCATCAACGGCAACATCGTCGCCGTTCTTCTGCACCGCCCTCCAGCCGGCATCGGCCGCCTGCCAGCGCACACCGGCAGCGATCAACCTCTGGGCCTGCGAGCGTGTGCTCGCCAA
>JANOTG010000594.1:0-6029 GCA_031416215.1 Betaproteobacteria bacterium | reverse complement strand
ACAAATACCCGGCGCAGCAGTGAGCGCTTGACGGCAAATGCCTCACACAGGCGTGCCTCCACCAGCCGCGTCCCGGGCGGTAACTGATGCGCCAGCACCGACTCCAGGATGGCATGGTGTACCCGTGCCTCGGCGGCGCTGTCGGACGCTGCCGGTCGCTCTGGAGCGCGTGACGGCGCGGCGCGGCGCGCTGCGGCAGCTGCGGGCTCGGTGGACCTGTTGCGTGGCATGGGGCTTGCTTGAAACGATTTGGTGTTGTGCCAGGTCGATGTTAGCGGTTTGCAATTTTGTTACCAACAAATCTGAAATTGTGACAATCCGGGTATTGCGTGCAACAATTCGGCAAGAACAGCCCACCGAATTTTTCACCGAAAGGATTCCCGATGCAGATCACAACCATCCGACGTAGCCTCATTGCCGCCTGTGTGGGACTGGCGTGTGCCAGTGCCAGCGCCAACACCTTCACCTGGTCGTCCAGCCTGGACGCCCTGTCGATGGATCCGCATTCCACCAACAACAGCTTCACCAACGGCTTTGTCAGCAATATCTACGAAGGCCTGGTGCGATTCAACGAGAAGCTCGAAATCGAGCCGGCCCTGGCCACTTCGTGGCGCTCTGTCAGCCCGACGGTGTGGCGTTTCACCCTGCGCCAAGGGGTCAAGTTCCACAACGGCGAGAGTTTTGATGCCGACGATGTGGTGTTCACCTTTGCCCGCACCAACACGCCCGGCTCGCTGGTCAAGGGCAACCTGAGTGACATCAAGGAGATCCGCAAGGTCGATGCCTTCACCGTGGACGTGGAAACCCGCGGCCCGCTGCCCATCGTTGCCAATGCGCTGATCCAGTTGCTCATCATGGACAAGGGATGGAGTGAAGCCAACAGGGCTGTCGAAGCCAGTGACCTGGGCAACAAGGTGGAAAACTTCGCCAACCGCAACACCAATGGCACCGGCCCCTTCAGACTGGTGTCGCGCGAAGTCGACACCCGCACCGTGCTGGCGCCGCATGCCGGCTGGTGGGACAAGGCGAAACACAATTTGACCGAGGTGCGCTTCATGCCCATCAAGTCGGATGCCACCCGCACGTCGTCACTCATCAGCGGCGCGCTCGACGCCTCGATCAGTGTGCCGCTGCAGGACGTGGCGCGACTGCAAGGCGGCGGCAGCATCGAGGTGGTGCAGGGCCCGGAGTTGCGCACCATTTTCTTCGGCTTCGACCAGTTCCGCGACGAATTGCAGTACAGCGATGTCAAGGGCAAGAACCCGTTCAAGGACCTGCGTGTGCGCAAGGCCGTGTACCAGGCGATAGACATCGAGGCCATCAAGCGCTCGGTGATGCGCAACGTGTCCTGGCCTTCCGGCACGGTGTTGTCGCCCAGCCTGCACGGCGCACCAACGGCCCTGAACAAGCGTCTGCTGCCCTACAACCCGGACGCGGCGCGGGCCCTGCTGACCGAGGCCGGCTACCCGAATGGCTTCACGGTGGGCCTGTTGTGCCCGAACGACCGTTACGTGTTTGATGAAGCGATCTGCCTGGCCTCCGCCGCCATGCTGGCGCGCGTCGGCATCAAGACCACGATGATGATCGAGCCGGCGTCCAAATGGAGCGTGCGCCTGAACGCCAACGACGCCTCGATGTACATGGTGGGCCATGCCGGCCTGCCTATGGCCGACTCCTACGGTCTGCTCAAGGATGTGGTGGCCACCAAGCAGGGCAAGGAGGGGTCCCTCAATGTCGGGCGCTACTCCAACCCCAAGTTCGACGCCTATCTGCCGCAGATCGCCGCGGAGATCGACCAGGCCAAACGCGGCAAGTTGATCGAAGAGGCCGTCACGCTGGAGCGTAACGACGTGTCGCATGTGCCGCTGCACCAGCAGCCCATCACCTGGGCGGCGAAAAAGGGTACCAACATGGCGCAGGCGCCGGACAACCAGCTGCGTCTGTGGCTGGTGACGGTGGGCAAATAGGTGACCCCCGAAGCCCGCGAACCGGTTGACCTGCTGATCGAGCACGGCACCGTCATCACCATGGACCCGCAGCGGCGGGTCATCGAAGACGGCGCGGTGGCGGTACGCGGCGAGCTTATCGTCGCCGTCGGCGACACAGCGCAGTTGCGGCAACGCTACGCACCAGCGCGCAGCATGAACGCGCATCGCAAGGCCGTCTTGCCCGGGCTGATCGACAGCCACGCGCACGCCGGCCATGGCATGTTGCGCACCATGGGGGCGGGCAGCGCCGACGCCTGGATGGATGCCTGTGGCGTGATCTACACCAGCGCCTCGGACAGCCACTTCTGGGCCGCCGAATCGGCGCTGGCGTCGTTGGAGCGGCTCAAGGCCGGCGTGACCACCGGTGTCTCGCTGTTTGGCGGTGGCGACTCTGTCATGCGGGTGGACGACCCGAAATACGCCAGGGCACACTGCGATGCAGTCGAGCGAGCCGGCACCCGTACGGTGCTGGCGGTCGGTCCGACGCGACCGGGCGGCCCGTCCTCCTACACCGACTACGACGCCCAGCCTGCCCGGCGCAGCACGGTGGACGCGGCGACCATGCTGGCGGTGTGCAAAAAGATCATTGACGACAACCATGGGAGCGCGCAGGACCGCCTGCGTGTGGCCATCACGCTACCCGTATTCGCGCCGATGCACAAGCCCGAGCAGGTGGCGCTGGAGCACCAATTCCGGCAGCAGGCGGCCGACTACTTCCCGCTGGTCGCGCAACACCAGTTGACGTTCACGCAGGACGGCCACCAGACCGGCACACTGGCGCTGGCGCACCGGGCGCTCGGGCTGCTGGGACCCGCTTCCTTCATGTCGCACAGCATCGACCTGAACGACGAGGACATCGCGCTCACCCGCGACACCGACACCCGTATCGTGCACAACCCGAGCGCCATCATGTCGATTCGCGGGCGCTGCCCGGTACCGGAGTTGATCGACGCGGGTGTCACGGTCGCCATCGGATCGGATGGATCGGCGCCGGACCGTGGCTACGACATGTTCCGCCACATGTTCCAGTGCATGCACTACCACCGCCGCCATTTCCGCGATTCGGGTGTGCTGCCGCACGGCAAGGTGCTGGAGATGGTCACCATCGATGCCGCCCGCGCCCTGTCGATGGAGCGCGAGATCGGCTCCCTGGAGGCGGGCAAGAAGGCCGACATCATCCTGGTCGACCTGTTCAAGCCGCACATGATGCCGCTCAACATGCCGGTCTACCGGGTCACCTGTTTCGCCAATGCAGCCGATGTCTGCACCACCATCGTCAACGGCCGGGTGCTGATGGAAGACCGCAAAGTGTTGTCGGTGGATGAAAACGAGGTGCTGGAGCAGGCCCAGATCGCCTGCGAGCGCATGCTCGACCGCTCCGGCTTGCGCCACCTGACCAATGCCCCGGCGCGCCTGTGGGGCGTGAGCCACTATTGAGCGCTTCACGAGCACGGTGAGACGGGCGGGCAATACACGGCGCTACAGCATGGACATCGACTTCTCCACCCTGACGGAACACGAGTGTTACAAGCTTATGGCCAGTTTGATCGTGCCACGGCCGATCGCCTTGGTGACGACCATCAATGCCGACGGTGTAGTCAACGCCGCACCCTTCAGCATGTTCAACATGCTGGGAGAAGACCCGCCGATCTTGATGATCAGCATCAACAAGCTCAAGGACGGGCATTTCAAGGACACGGCTGCCAACATCCTTGCCAATGACGAGTTTGTGGTGCACATTGCCGATGAAGCCATGGCCGAACAGATGCACCGTTGCGGCCAGAGACTGCCACCCGAGGAGAGCGAGTTGCAGCGTTTTGGCCTGACGCACCGCCCCTCGCGCGCGGTGCGGCCACCGGTTATCGTGCAGGCGCCGGTGGCGTTCGAATGTGTGCTGTCGGAACACCTGCAGACCAGCAGCCGCCATATTTTCATCGGACGCGTGTTGTGGCTGCATGCACGCGATGGGCTGATCGACATCGAGCACTGCCGGGTGCGCCTGCAGGACTATTTTCCGGTGGCCCGCTTCGGCGCCAGCTTTTATATCCGCACCCGGGACCGTTTTGCCATGCCCGAAGAGGGTGGCGAAGTGTTGTCTACCGCCATTGATGAGATCCGCTGACTGGCATACTGGATGCCGCAACCCTGAAGGACTCCCATGACCGTCACCGTAATCCCCCCCCGCTCGACACGGCGCTCAGTGCTCAAGCTGCTGGCAGGCAGCGCTGCCGCGCTGGCCCTGCCTGCCCACGCCGCCTGGCCCGACAAGCCCATCCGGATCGTCGTGACCTTTCCGCCCGGCGGCGCCAGCGATATCGTGGCGCGGGTGATGGCGGAGCAACTGGCGAAGAAACTGGGCCAGCCTGTGCTGGTGGACAACCGGCCCGGCGCTGGCGGCAGTATCGGAGGCAGCCTGGTGGCACAGTCGGCAGCCGATGGTTATACGCTGATGTTGTCCAATTCCACCCCGGTGTCGATTGGCCCCTTCGCGCTGGAAAAGCTGCCCTATGACCCGGTCGAGGCATTCACCCATATCGCGTCGGTGGGCGCCGCGCCCTGCGTGGTGATGGCCAACCCGGCGGCCAATTTGCGTACCCTCACCGACGTCGAGGCGCAGGCGCGCAAGTCGGGCCGGCTTGATTTTGGATCTGGCGGGCCGGCATCGATCGGCCATATCTATGGCGAGTTGATGAAAAAGGAGCTGGGTCTGAATCTGGTGCATGTGCCGTATCGGGGCGGTGCGCCCATGACGACCGACCTGATCGCCGGCATCGTACCCATCGGTATCGATGTCTTGACCGCTTATCTGCCTTTCTTCAAGTCCGGCCAGCTGGTGCCGCTGGCTGTGACCTCGGCCAAACGCACACCGCTGGTGCCCGATGTGCCCAGCG
The DNA here is from genome assembly GCA_031416215.1 of Betaproteobacteria bacterium. Taxonomy (GTDB): domain Bacteria; phylum Pseudomonadota; class Gammaproteobacteria; order Burkholderiales; family Burkholderiaceae_C; genus CAISIP01. Next base: position 1,150 of record JANOTG010000594.1, on the reverse strand, counting down.
TGGCCGAACTGAGCAGCTACCGCAAGCTGGTGCTGGATAACTTTTTCGGTGTTTCGGGGCCAGCCAGGATGCCGGCAGACATCACCGCGCGCATCAACGCCGCTTGCAACGAGATTCTGGCGCAAGCCGACATCAAGAAGCGCATGCTGGACTTGGGCATCACGGTCACGCCCGGCACGCCAGCGGCTTTCACCGCCTATGTACGGGAACAGGTGGCTGCGCTGGCGCCGACGGTCAAGGCCGCCGGAGTGAAGCTCTGACGCTGGTGCCCTCGGGGCGCTGCATGAACCATGCGCGTCCTGTTGTTGCTGTGCCTGCTGCATTGCGCACATGTGGTGATGGCGGCTGAACCCGCACCGGCCGGTGCTTCGGCGACGGCGGTGTGCCAACCAGCGGCGCTGGCGGCAATACAACGCCGCACTCCAGTGGCTGCCTATTACGAACTCAAGCTGGCCGCGCTGCAGGGCAGGGTGATCGAATGGGGCGTCGCCCCCGCACCGCGCTCTGTACCGGTGTCTGCACTCCAAGTGGCGGTGGCCGGCAACCAGGCTTATGCAGTGGACAGCCAGCACCGTTTGATAACCTGGGCAGCGGGTGCGAACCAGCGTGAGGTGTTGTTGGACAATACGGTGTGGCTGGCGGCTGGCGACAGCGGTCTGATGGCGATCCGGTGTGATGGCAGCTTGTGGCGACGGGCAACCGGTGCCGCCCAGTGGAGCCAGGTGGCAGTCGCTGCAATACATGGCTGGGTCGGTGACGGCGCCGACTACTATGTCGACCCGGTTGGCGGCCTGCATGTTCAGGGCGAGGCGCATCGCGGCCAGTATGGTGACGGCAAACTGACGCAGGGCACGGGTTGGACCCGGGTGGCCACCGATGCCGTGGCGGTGGTCGCCCATACCGGGCACGCCCTGTACCTGCGCCGCGATGGCGCGGTCCTGGGCACAGGCGGCAACCGGTTCGGCCCGCTGAGCCGCCATGGCCTGGGTGACAAGGCAGATGTGTGGGGCGTGATTTTCGACGCTGCGGCCACACTCGCCACCGGCAGCCGCCACTCGCTGGTGATCCGGGCCGATCGTTCCCTGTGGGCCTGGGGCGCAGAAGACGGCGTCGCACCCAAACAGGTATTGGCAGCCGTGGTGGGCGCCGC
>JANOTG010000593.1:0-2018 GCA_031416215.1 Betaproteobacteria bacterium | reverse complement strand
CACCCACGGTCACGTCCATGAACGGCGTGACTTTGCACGCACAGTCAACACTGACCGAAGCCTGCAGTGCCGACGCCGTGTTGTTCGGCAGCGGCATGAAGACCCGTGACATCGCCAGCGTCCCGGCTGTCATGGGGCAGTTGCAGCTGGATCCATCACGGCAGTTGATCGGAGCGCAATGCTCGGGCACCTTGATGCTGGCGAGGCTGGGGCTTCTCAACACCATTCCCGCGTGCACCGACCTGACCACCAAGCCCTGGGTGCAGGAGGCGGGTGTGACGGTACTGAACCAGCCTTTCTACGCCAGCGGCAATGTGGCAACCGCCGGCGGCTGCCTTTCGTCGCAATACCTGGCGGCGTGGGTGATCGCGCGCCTGCTTGGCGTCGATCAGGCCCGGGCCGCCATCCACTACGTGGCGCCAGTGGGAGAGAAAGAGCAGTATGTGGAGCGCGCATTGGCAAACATCACGCCCTATCTTCCTGTGGTGAGCGCATGATCGGGTCATGAGTCCGGGGCCGCATGCCAGAAGACCTGCTCAAGCTCGTCAGCATGCCCATGCCTTTTGGCAAACACAAGGGCATGCTGCTGGCCGACCTGCCCGGCAACTACCTCGCATGGTTTGCGCGCGAAGGTTTCCCCAAGGGTGAAATCGGGCGCCTGCTGGCGCTGATGCACGAGATGGACCACAACGGGCTGCGGGATTTGTTGCAGCCCTTGCGTGACGCGCGCTAGGCCCGGGAGGTCGTCCGGTCGGCGGCTCAGATCAGCGCCGCCACCGGATACCTCCGCCATGACGGCTCGTGGTAGCGTCGCCCGTGCGCGAACAGGAAGTCGAGCACGGCGTTTTGATCCGCCAGCAGCTGCGGATGGTCGAGCTTCCACTGCGCAAACAAACGCCGCAGTTCGGGCTCGGCTTGCAGCATCTCGGCGGCGGTGTCTTCGAACAGGTAGGCTGAGAAGCGCTCCTTCTTCTCCAGGATGCTGTTGAAGAAGCCCCAGCGGAAGAAGCTGTCATGTGCCATCGGCTCCAGCGTTTCCACAGCGTACCGCGCACGGGGCTGGTCCAGTGGCACCAGATAGTCGCCGACACGTGCCTGCACCGTGGTCTGCAGCGTGGAGACCACCACCTCGTCGTGGAACAGACGGCCTTCGTACGGCATGGCACGCGAAGTCACCGAGTCGACCTGGTACACCCGAGCCGGAACTGCCTCGTCGGCGGCGACGCGCTGCAGGTGCACGCCATTCCACTGCAAACGTTCGGCCACTTCGCGCCAGGCCTGCGGGATCAGGTAGGCGCGGGGCGCGGCCACCGTCGCCACGACGGCGCAGCGCTGGTACACCGCGATGTCGTGCTCCCATGGCTGGTTGCGGTCGTAGGCCAGGCGCAGGTAGTGGCCCAGCGTGCTGGGTTGGTGGACCGCCTTGTAACCCTTGAAGCGAAACCTGGCCGCGCGCTCGTAGTCGATACGCCACAACACCGGCCAACGCTCGGCGACTTGCCCGTCGTTGCGGGCCTTCAGGCGCAAGGCCTGGATGTGTTTGCCGTTGTCGACGGTGAACTGCAGCACGGTCTCGACCAGCGCGCGGGTCGCCGCATACCGGTCGGCAAACGGCTTGAGCATGTGGGTCTCGGGCATGAAGCCGATGGTGTGGTGCAGCGCGGCGTATCCGGTGGAAAAGCGCGCGCTGTCGAGCATGTGTTCGATGCCCTGGTCCGGTGACTCGATCACCGGGTGCACGTAGGGGCAGGTGGGCCAGCCGCGCGTATCCATCTGAGCATAGATGGCGGGCAGCATGGTCTCGCGCAGGAAGTCGCCCAGACCACCACCGAGCTTGTCGGTCTCGGTGTGGATCAAGGTCATGGTGTAGGCATAGTCGGCGCCGTTGGAGGTGTGGGTATCCACCATCACCTCCGGGTCCCAGGCGCTGAAGAAACGGTTGAAGGCCTGCGCTTCTTGCGTGTCGCACTTGATGAAGTCGCGGTTCAGGTCCATGTTGCGGGTGTTGGCGCGAAAAC
>JANOTG010000592.1:0-1769 GCA_031416215.1 Betaproteobacteria bacterium | reverse complement strand
TCCTCAGGTGGCAGTTTGCAGCAATTCGCGTGCATGCGCCAGTGTGGTGCCCAGAATACGTTCGCCGCCCAGCATGCGGGCGATCTCCGTCACCCGCGACTCCGACTCGACGCACTGCACGCGGCTCACTGTCGTTTGGCCGTGCAGGCGTTTGGACACCACCAGGTGCTGATCGGCGCAGGCCGCCACCTGCGGCAGGTGCGTCACAGCCATGACCTGCCGGTGTTGGCCCAATTGCTGCATCAGGCGCCCGACGGTTTGCGCGACGGCACCCCCCACACCGGCGTCCACCTCGTCGAATACCAGGGTCTGGGCGGTGCCCAATTGGCTGGTAGTCACGGCAATCGCCAGCGCGATGCGTGAAAGTTCTCCGCCGGACGCCACTTTGCTGACCGGGCGTGGCGTGCTGCCGGCATGCCCGGCCACCAGAAACACCACGTCTTCCATGCCGTGCTGGCTGGCCTGCGCCGCCGCCGGCAGATCGACAGCGAACCGCCCACCCTCCATCCCCAGGCGCTGCATCGCGGCGGTGATGGCCCGCGCCAATGCCGGTGCCGCTTTGGCACGCGCCTTCGACACGGTGCCAGCTTGCGCGGCATACAGTGCATGGGCGGCACGCTCCGCCTGACCCAGACCTTCGATGTCGGCTGCAGCGTCCAGTTTTTCCAGATCCAGCTTCCAGCCAGCGAGCAGGGAATGCAAGTCGGTTGGTGCGCGCTTGTACCGGCGTGCCTGTCCGAGCCACTGCGACAGGCGCTCATCAAGATGCGCCAGACGCTCAGGGTCAGGCTCGGTCTTGCGTAGATAGGCACGCAGGGTATGGGCGGCATCCTCCAGTTGCGCCAGACTGGAGCCCAGCAGCTCGGTCACGGCGGTGAAGTCCGGCTCCAGATGCTGTTGTTGCTGCAAACTGGCCTGGGCCACGTTCAGCCCGTCGAGCGCGTTCGCCTCACCGCCCTGCAACGCCTGCAGAGCGGTTTGGGCGGCGTCGAGCAACGCCTGTGCATGGGACAACCGGCCGTGTTCGATGTTGAGTTCCTCCCATTCGCCTGCTGCTGGTGCCAGCTTTTCCAACTCGGCCACTTGCCATGCCACACGCTCCCGTTCACGCTGCAAGGACTCCTGGGCCGCCAGGGCTTCGCGCAGGGTCTTGGCTGCGGCCTGCCACTGTTGCCAGGCTTTGGTCAGCGGGCCCGGCAAGATACCGGCAAACGCGTCGAGCAGGGCGCGCACGGCATCGGGTCGGGTCAGACTCTGCCAGGCGTGTTGGCCATGGATGTCGAGCAGTTGTTCGCCCAGGGCGCGCATTTGGCTGGCAGTGGCCGGGCTGCCGTTGATCCAGCCCCGGCTTTTGCCCTGCAGGTCGACGGTGCGGCGCAACAGCACGGTGTCGCCACGCTCGAAACCTGCGTCGTCGATCCAGGCAACCAGCGTGGGCGGGCAGTCAAACTCGGCGCAGACCTCGGTTCGGCTGGCGCCTTCGCGGATCAACACGGCCTCCGCCCGTGAGCCCGTGGCGAGTTGCAATGCGTCGATCAGGATCGATTTGCCGGCGCCGGTTTCACCTGTCAGCACGGTAAAGCCGGTAGACAGGTCGAGCTCGAGTTCGTCAACGATGACAAAGTCTCTCAGGACAATGCGTTTGAGCGCCACGGTCAGGCAACTCCTGCATTCCAGTGCAGCTTTTGCCGCAGCGTGTCGAAGTAGCTCCAGCCCCGGGGGTGCAGAAAGCGGGCGCGGTACTGCGAGCGCGACACCACAATGCGGTC
>JANOTG010000591.1:0-10100 GCA_031416215.1 Betaproteobacteria bacterium | reverse complement strand
CGCAACGCCCGACCAGCAGGTCTGCCGTCCGCCACTGCCACCGGAGGCGCCATGTTGGGTGAACAGCACTGCGACGCGGTTGGTGCCTGCCAGGATCTGGTGTACGGTCATTCCCAGGCCCGGAAAGGTGTCCATCTGCTTCTGCACGGCCGGCAGCCACTGTTCGTCGCGCCCTGCGAACGTGTACTCGCCGATTTCCAGCGTGTAGTCCGAGGTCGCAAACTCGCGCGCCGCGCTCGCATCGTGGCGGTTGAAGTAGTCCACCACCCAGCGCCGCGCCAGGTTCACGGGGGACACGTGCGCGTCAACCGTTGGCATGCCCTGGCTCCTTGCGGTAGAGGCGGCGCAGCTCGGGTTTGAGCAGCTTGCCTGATGCATTGCGCGGCAGGGTGTCGGCGAAGACCACCGAGCTCGGGCACTTGTAACGCGCCAGGTGTTCGCGTGTGAACGCGATCAGGTCCTGCTCGCTGGCCTGTTTGCCTGGGCGCAGCACCACGATGGCCTTCGGGGTTTCGCCCCAGCGTTCATGCGGCACACCGATGACCGCCACTTCCAGAATTGAAGGATGCGCATTGAGCGTGTTTTCGATCTCGGCCGGATAGATGTTCTCGCCGCCGGAGATGATCATGTCCTTGAAGCGATCAAACAGGAAGATGTAGCCCTGCGCGTCCTGGTAGGCGGCGTCGCCGGTGCGCAGCCAGCCGCCCGGCACGAGCGCCTCACGGGTCGCCTCGGGATTGTTCCAGTAGCCCTTCATGACCATGCCCGAGCGCAGCCAGATCTCGCCCACGGCACCAGTGGCCACGTCGGCTGAGGTGGCCGGATCGACGATGCGTATTTCCACCCAGGGTTCGACCCGACCGATGGACTTGAGCAGGCTGGCACGGTCGCCGTCCAGCGCATGGTCTTCGGGGTTGAGCTGGACCACGGTTCCCGAGGTTTCCGTCATGCCATAGGCCTGCATGAACTTGCAGCGCAGCCGCTCGAGCGCACGGCGCAGCAACACGTCGCCGATCGGTGCGGCGCCGTACATCAGCAGTTGCAGACTCGACAGGTCGGCGCTCTCGATACCGGGCGCTTGCAGGATAGCCTGCACCACCGTCGGCACCAGGAAGGTGTGCGTGACGCGGTACTTCTCGATGTATTCGATGGCCTGGGTGACATTCACCTCGCGCATCAGCACCGTGTGGCCGCCCACCGTCATGGTGCTCGAGCCGTAGCCACAGCCGCCAATGTGGAACATCGGCATGGCGACCAGGTTCACGCTGTCGCGCCCCATGCCCCAGGACTCGGCTGCCAGACGCGGTGTGAACGACATGCCGTGGTTGGTCAGCATCACGCCCTTGGGCAGGCCGGTCGTGCCCGAGGTGTAGAGCAACATGGCCACGTCGTCGGGCTGGCCATTGTGGCCCGGATCGGTGGCAGGCGCCGCGGCGCGCCAGGCGTCGTATTCCTCGCCCAGCGTGACGATGCGACGCACACTGGCGCAACGGCGCGCCGCATCGCTCAGCAGACTTTGCTCGCCCGGACCGACGATGAGAACGGTCGGTTGCGCATCCTCGATGATGGCGCCGAGTTCAGGCGCCGCCAGGCGCCAGTTCAATCCGACCAGGATCGCACCGATCTTGCTGGTGGCATACAGCAGCTCGTAACACTCCGAGCGGTTCTTGGTCAGCAGCGCGACACGGTCACCTGGGCGCACACCCTCGGCCAGCAGCGCGTTGGCCGACTGCGAACTGAAACCATCGAGCTGCGCAAACGACCAGGTGACGCCTTCAAACGTCAGCGCCGGCGAGCGTGGCGTAGCGGCCGCGTGCTGGCGGACGATCTGGGCGAAGGTCGTTGTCATGGCAGCTATTCCGTTGCTGGGCTCAGTAGCTCTTGGGCAGACCCAGGCTGTGCTGTGCCACGAAATTCAGGATCATTTCGCGACTGACCGGGGCGGTCTTGTGCATCCGGGCGATGAACCACAGATCCGCCAGACCGTACTCCAGCGCCATGCCGTTGCCGCCATGGATCTGGATCGCCTCGTCAAGTGCTTCCAGCGAAGCGTCGGCGGCGGCGAACTTGGCCATGTTGGCCGCCTCCCCCGCCTCGGTCGAGCCGGTGTCGTAGAGCTGTGCGGCGCGCGCCGCCATCAGCCGCGCCTGCTGTACGCCCATGTAGGCCTTGGCCAGAGGATGCGCGATGCCCTGGTGCGCGCCGATGGGCGTCTTCCACACCGTGCGGTCGACGGCGTACTGCGCACCTTTCTCGATCGCATACCGCGCAATGCCGTTGTTGATGGCGGCGGCGCAGACGCGCTCCGGGTTCAGCCCGGCGAACAAATGGCGCAGGCCTTGCCCCTCGATTCCAACCAGGGTCTCGGGGCCGAGCGCGACGTTGTCGAAGTACAGCATGAACTGTGTCTCCGGCACATGGATCGCGGTCTCGATCGGGGTCATGCTGATGCCGGGAGAATTGACCGGCACGATGAACATCGACAACCGCCCGCGTCCCTGTTCGTCCAGCGTTTCACCGCGCGCCACGACCATGATGGAGTCGACCTCGTCGACCGCGGAGGTCCAGTATTTGTTGCCGGTCAGCTTCCAGCCGCCTTGGCCGTCGGCACGTGCCACTGTGCTCACCTTGTGCGTGTTGGTGCCGGCATTGGGCTCCGTGATGGCGAAGGCGAGCCGGCGCTTGCCGCTGGCCAGGCCGGGCAGCCAGTCCTGCTTCATGGCCTCGCTGGCGTGCTGCTCCATGATGGGTGCACAGATCGAGCCGATCACCAGAGACAACATCGGACAGCCCTGTGCCGCAGCCTCCTCGACCACCACGTTGTAGTCGGCCAGGCCACTGCCGCCACCCCCGTATTTGTCGGAAATGTGAACGCCCAGGAAGCCGGCTTCGCCGAGTGCATCCCATAACTCGACCGGCTTCTGCTTGAGCTTGACCTTTTCCTGGAAGTAGCGGCGGCCAAAGCTGCCCACCAGTTTGCCAACGCTGTCACGCAGCATGGGATGGTGGTCGGCGGTGTCGACCAAAGCGGAGCCAAAAATATTCGACATGAATTCACCCTCAGGTAGTCAACTATGTGTTCAGGTCGCCTTGGACGGCCATTCGAAAAAACCCTTGCCTGACTTCTGCCCGAGTTCGCCACGTGCCACCATGTCCTGCAGGATCTGCGGCGGCGCATAACGCTCGCCCAACGCCTTGCTCAGTTGGCGCGCGATGTCCAGGCGCACATCCAGTCCGACAATGTCGCTAAGTCGCAGCGGCCCCATCGGATGGCGGTAGGCGATGACCATGGCGCGGTCGATGTCCTCGGCAGTGGCCACACCGTCCTGCAGCATGCGCATGGCCTCCAGCGACGCGATCAGGTCGAGCCGGCTGGTGGCGAAGCCGGGTACGTCGCTCACCGTGATGGTGGTCTTGCCCGTTGCTTCGGCAAACTGCCGTGCCAGGGCCAGGGTCTGCTCGCTGGTGTGTTGACCGCGGATCAGTTCGACCATTTGCAGCGACCACACCGGGTTGAAGAAATGCATGCCCAGGAAGGCAGACGGGTCGCCCACTGAACCGGCCAGTTCGTTGATCGACATCGAACTGGTATTGCTGGCGATGATGCGTGGCTTGCGTGTGTCGATCTGGCCCAGCACCTGCTGCTTGAGCGCCAGGCGCTCTGGCACGGTCTCGATCGCCAGGTCCAGGCCCATGGGCAACGCCGTGGCCGAAGCCAGGCGCTTGACGCCGTGGGTGACATGCTCCACCTGCGCGGCGTTGAGTTTGCCGCGCTTCGCGCCGGACTGCGCCACGTCGGCCAGGGTTTGTTGTACGGCGCGGCTGCGTGCATCGTCAGGCTCGACGATCGTCACGTCCCAGCCCGCCGCCGCATAGACGTAGGCAATGCCCACGCCCATGGTGCCAGCGCCCACCACGGCCATCGATTGTGCGGCGCTCACGATGCGCTCCCACAAAGCGCAACGCTGCGCTGCGCCGTGATCAGGCGGCTTTGGCGGCCAGCGTTTGCGTTTGCCCGGCGCGCGAGTCCGTGGCATGCACCATGGACAACACCAGTGACACCACACGGTCGGCCGCGTCTTCCTTGGTCAGACGACCTGCCGCTCTGAACCACATCTGGGACCAGGCGACGATGCCCACAATGGCCAGCGCGGTCAAGCCAAGGTCCTCCAGCGTGAATTCGCCCTGCGCCACGCCCTCCTCCAGCACGGCCACGAGCCGGTGGTCGAACTCGCGCCGCACCCGTTTGATGGCCTCGCGGTCCTCGGGGGCCAGCTCTTTTTCCTCCCGGCTGTAGATCACCGCGTGTGCCTGGTGGTTCAACACCGCCAGCATGAAGTCGCGCGTGATGGCCATCAGTTTCGCGGTGGGTGACCCCCCCTGTGCCATCGCACGCAGCAAGGATTCGTGCGAGACCCGCGATCCGCGCATGCAGATCTCGGCCAGCAGATCGCTCTTGGACTTGAAATGCGCATAGATGAAAGGCTTGGTGACGTGGATCGCGGCGGCTACCTGCTCCAGCGTTGTCCGGGCATAACCCTGGTGATAAAACAGGTCCACGGCCGCCGCGACGATACCCTCGCGCTTGAGGCGCCAGACCGCATCGCGTATGTCTTCGGGTGCGTTCGGATCGTTCGAAGCCCGCCGCGCAACGCGGCTGGCCATGGCCTTGGAGAGGGGACGGGGCTTGGCATGGGTAGTCATCAGTTTGAGCATATCGCATCCCTACAAATGCCGTCGTGGCGGGCCTTTCATGCATTGCTGCCTCCATTGATTTGTATGCCTTGTCCGGTGATATGACTGGACAGGTCGGAGCAAAGGTAGAGCATCAGATTGGCCACTTCATGCGGCTCGGCGTAGCGGCCGTCCGGAATGCTGGCGGCGCGCTGCTCGCGCAGGGTTTGTGCGCCGCCCGGGGCCTGGCTGGCCTCGATGTCGCGCAGCATGGGGGTATCCACCGGGCCCGGGCAGACCGCGTTGATGCGGATGCCCTTGCGCGCCACTTCGAGTGCCGCCGATTTGGTCAGACCCAGCACCGCGTGCTTGCTGGCGGCGTAGGGGCTCAGGTTGCGCACGCCGATGTAGGCGCCGAGCGAGGCGGTGTTGACGACGGCGCCGCTGCGCTGCGCAATCATCACCGGCAACACATGCTTGAGCCCGAGGAAGACGCCGCGCACGTTGATCGCCATCACCTTGTCGAACAACTCGTCGGGATAGTCGACGATCGGCAGAATGCTCCCCTGCCATGCGGCGTTGTTCATCAAGATGTCGATGCGGCCCCAGGCGTCGCGCGCCACCTCCACATAGTTCGCGACGTCGGCGGCGCGGCTGACGTCGGCCACCACGAATTTTGCGGTGCCGCCGCGCTCTACTATCTGGGCCGCGGTCTCCTGGCCGCTTTCCAGCGACAGGTCCACCACCAGCACCTTGGCGCCCGCATCGGCCAGTGCCAGACACACCGCGCGGCCAATGCCGCCGCCGGCGCCGGTGACGATGGCCACCTTGCCAGTGAAGTCGAACTTCATGCCATTTTCGGGTTGGAGGCAGGCTTGGCTGTCGCCGCGGGCGCCGGACGCATGTCGAAGCCGGTATAACCATTGGCCGCGCATTGCTGCAGGATGCGTCGGTAACCGCGCACGCCGCCCGAGTAGGGCAGGAAGACGCGCGGCTTGCCGGGCATCTCGGCGCCGTTGTAGTACGAGTTGGTGGTCATGTAGATGGTGGCCTTGGCCTTCTCGTTCACATGCGCCACCCATTCCTGCTCGGCCTCAGGCGTGGCCTCGAACACCGCGTGCTGCTCGGAATCCATCTCGTTGATCAGCGTCGCCAGCCAGTCGATCTGTTCCTCGGTGGAAAGCAGCACGTTGCTCAGCAGCGAGGGGCTTCCCGGCCCGACCACGACCAGCATGTTCGGGAAACCCGCCACGGCCACGCCGAGCTGGGTCACCGGACCGTGTTTCCACTTCTCCTTGAGCGTCAGGCCACCGCGACCGACGATCTCGGGCTTGAGCAGCGAACCGGTGAGGGCGTCAAAGCCGGTGGCGAAGATCACCATGTCGAGCTCGTGCAGCTTGGCCTTCGTGCGGATGCCCTCGGGCGTGAACTCGACGATGGGCGACTCGCGGATGTCGGCCAGCTCGACGTTGTCGCGATTGAAGGACTGGAAGTAGCCGCTGTCGACCGACGGACGACGCGCAGCGAACGGATGGTCCTTGGGGATCAGCTTGTCGCGCAGCTCGGGCTTGTCGATGACGCTGGCAAGCTTGCGGCGCACGAATTCGGCCGCCGTGTCGTTGGCCTCCTTGCTCAGGAGCAGGTCGTAATAGGCCAGCGCAAAACCGAAGCCCAGCCGGTGCCAGGCCGCTTCGTAGACGAGCTCGCGCTCTTCAGGGGTGGCCTCCAGCGCGGATTTCTTGTTCGGCACGAATCCGAGCCCGGTGGGCGAATTGAGCGCCTGCTCGCGGCGCGAGCGATAGTTCGCCTTGACCCGGCGATCCTCTTCGTCGGACACCGGCGCATTGGATGCGGGAACGCTGTAGTTGGGCGTGCGCTGGAATACCGTCAGGTGTTTGGCCTTCTTGGCAATGACCGGTGTCATCTGCATGCCGGAAGACCCGGTGCCGATGATGGCCACCCGCTTGCCCTCGAACTCGACCTTGTGTTTGGGCCAGACACCGCTGTGGATGATTTCGCCCTTGAAGGCCGACTGGCCCGGATAGTCCGGCGCCTTCGTGGTCGAGAGCTGGCCGACGGCGAGCACGAAGTATTGCGACGAAAACTGCCGGCCAACTTCGGTGGTGACGGTCCAGCGCATGCTCGCTTCGTCGTATTCGGCGCGTTTCATGCGGCTGTTGAAGCGAATGTCCTTGCGCAGGTCGAAACGCTCGACGACGTGGTTGATGTAGCGCAGAATCTCCGGCTGGGTGGCATACCGCTCGGACCAGCGCCACTCCTGTTCAAGCTCAGGAGAAAAACGGTATGAATAGTCGAAACTCTCCACGTCGCAACGGGCGCCCGGGTAGCCGTTGTGGTACCAGACGCCGCCTACATCGGCAGCTGCTTCGAGCACCACCACCTTCTTGCCCATGGCTCGCAATGTGTACAGGGCACGCAGTCCCGCGAAGCCTGCCCCGATAACCACGACATCCGCTTGTTCCATGGATTTGTCTCCTGATTTACGTTTTCACGCCAGAGTAGCCGCTTATGCGCTTTGCAGCACCGATTCCATCATCGCGACAAGGGCTTTTCTTGCGAGTACTTTAAGTTACTGACGGGTATTTTGCAAGAAATTTTTTATTTCCGAGTAAATTACTTGGGAATTTTTTATCTTCGATGCATTCGATTTACACATTGGTAGACATTAGTACTAATCAGTAATACAATTTACCGTAAATGGTCTTCAAAGGCCACGATGACAAATCGAGGAGCACTTCATGGCGTTGAGCAATTCCCCACCTTCGTCGTCCGCATCTGACGCGCTGCGCCCGCCACGGGGCGGCGCATTGGGCAGCATCGCTGAGCGCCAGCAGGCTCTGTGGAATCGTTACCCGGTATGGCAGCCGCGCACGCTGGACGCGGTACTCGATGCGGTCGCAGCGGAATTCCCCGATCGCCCTTATGTCATCACCGACGAGCGCACCTGGTCCTACCGCGAGATCCGGCGCTGGTCCGAGCGGCTGGCGGCCGGCCTGTTGCAGGCTGGCGTGCAAGCGGGCGACCATGTCGGCCTGGTGCTCGCCAACTACCCGGAGTTCGTGGCGATCAAGTTCGCCATCGCACGCGTCGGCGCCGTGGCGGTACCGATCAACTTCCTGAATCGCCGCGACGAACTCGGCTACGTGCTGCGCCAGTCGGATGCCGTATTGCTCGTCACGATGGACCGCTTGCGCAGCCTTGACTATCTGGGCTTCCTGGATGAGCTCGCGCCGGGTTGGGAGCAGCATGGCGGCGGAGAAGCTTTCCCCAAGCTCAAACGTGTGGTCGTGCTGCCCACCGGCGCCGTGCCCGTGCGCCGCGGCGTGACGGCGTTGGCCGATTTCGGTGCCGACGCCGGACCCTGGAAACCGATCGCGCAGCACCCCGGGCCGGCGTCCAACTCGGACATCATCTACACCTCGGGCACCACCGGCGCCCCCAAGGGTGTCATGCTGACACACGACATGATGCTGCGCGCGGCCTTCGGCAGCACCTATGGCCGCGCCTTCGAGGATGGGCACCGCATCGTCTTCTCGCTGCCGATGTACCACGTGTACGGTTACGTGGAAGGCCTGCTGGCGGCCCTGTTCGTGGGCGGCTCGGTGGTGCCGCAGGTCAAGTTCGACGCGGCCGACACGCTGCGCGCCATCGCGCGGCACCGCGCCACGGACGTGCTGCTGATCCCGACCATGACGCTGGCGCTGCTGGACGAATTGAAGAAGAACCGCTACGACCTGTCCTCGCTGCATTTCGTGATCTCCTCCGGCGGGCGTTCGCCAGCCTACATCTGGCAGGAGATATTCGACCTGTTGCAACCCGCTGAAGTCACCAGCGGCTATGGCATGACCGAGGTTACCGCCTCCACCACCGTGACCCGGCCCGACGACCCGAGGGAACGGCTGCTGACGACCAACGGCCGCCTGCGTGACGTGGGCCCGGCGGACGATCTGGCCAAGGGCGGAAGGATCGTGGAGTACCGCGTGGTCGATCCGGACAGCGGCGCCCTGGTCGCGCCTGGTCAAATCGGGGAATTGCAGGCCAGCGGCTTCGGCGTCACGGCCGGCTATTACAACAAGCCCGAGGCCACCGCCGCCGCCTTCACGGCAGACGGCTGGCTGCACACAGGCGATCTGGGCACCATAGACGCCGACGGCTATCTGACGCTGGCCGGCCGCCTCAAGGAGTCGTACCGCTGTGGCGGTGAACAGGTGCTGCCGAGCGAGATCGAAGACCTGATGGTGACCCACCCCGCCGTGTTGCAGGCCCATGTGGTGCCAGTGCCGGACACGCGCATGGGAGAAGTCGGCGTGGCCTACGTCGTGTTGCGCGACCAGCCTGCAGTGACACCTGCCGAACTGATCGAATTCTGCGCGGCGCGGCTGGCACGCTTCAAACTGCCGCGCCACGTATTGCCGATCCGTGCCGAGGATATTCCGGCCACGCCGTCCGGCCGGGCGCGCAAGTTCCTGCTGGTGCAGATGGCCACCAAAACGCTTGGCCTGAAATGAACCGGGTCGCACGCCGCGCCACGCCGATGCCGCAGGACTACGCGGTGTACGCCACCGACGCGTACCCGCAGACCTTCGGCGAACTGCTGGACTGGTCGCTTGCGCGTGTGCGCAACCCGGAGCAGCGCAACTGCTTTCGCATCGTCGGCCAGCCGCCACTGACCTATGCCGAATTTGCGCGCAATGTTCACCGCATCTGCAACCTCTTCGACGCCCTGGGCCTGCGCAAGGGCACGCATGTGGCGATCTTCCTGCCCAACTGCGCTGAATACGCTTATCTCTACCATGCGCTGGCCCAGTGCGGGCTGGTGATGGTGCCGCTGAACCAGTTCCTGCGCGGAGAGCCGCTGCGCTACATCCTGCACCACTCGGACGCCACGGTGCTGATCACCGCACAGGCACTGTTCGAGGACAAAATCGCGCCACTGCAGCAGGGGTTGCCGCTGCTTGAACGGGTGCTGTTCACCGATGCCGTCTCGCCGGTGTGCACAGCCACGGCGAGCCTGTTCTCGGACTACCACACCCAGAGCAGCCGGTTCCTTCCCCACGCAGCGTCCACGGGCGGCGATCTGCAGGGCATCTGGTACACCTCGGGCACCACCGGTCTACCCAAGGGCGTGGCCATCACCCAGTGCGCGTTCGTGTTCCGCGCGCTGTTCTACGCCGACTACTTCCGCATGCAGCCGGATGAGACGGTGTACTACGTGCTGCCGCAGTACCACGTGGCCTACATGGTGTTCGGCGGCCCGCTTGCGTTGGCCGCCGGCTGCGAGATCGTGCAGGTCGACTGGTTCTCGGCGTCACGGTTCTGGAGCGACATCCGCGACCACCGTGTGTCCGTGACCTTCAGCACCGGCACCATCCTGCCGATCATGCTCGAACAGGCCGTGACCGAGG
>JANOTG010000590.1:0-3937 GCA_031416215.1 Betaproteobacteria bacterium | reverse complement strand
TGAAGAACGAGCCGCTGGACATGCTGCGCAGCAGCGGCGCGTATGCCGAGATTGGTGCTGAAAACTTCTTCCATCTCGGCGATGATGTGTTCGGCACGTTGTATGCACGGCTCGATGCAGAGGTCTGCCGCAACTGCACCGTGCGCATTTTTGCGCCGTGTACGCCCCGCACCGTGGTATCCCAGGCGGCGCCGCCCGACGGAGACCGCCACGAACCAGCCTGACAGCGAATGAACCGGGCTACTCGGAACTTCCCAAAACGACGCTCTGCCGCCTGGTCTGGCCGGAGCGCCATACCGTCAGTGTCACGCTGTCACCAGGCTGATGCCGCTCCAGCTGGGTGAGCATCCCATCCAGGTCCTTGATCGGCTCGTCGTTGATGGCGGTGATGACATCGCCGGCCTGAATGTCACCGCGCGCATCGCGCCGAAACGGCACCAGACCAGCCTTGGCGGCAGCACTGCCGGCGGCCACCTGCACCAGCACCACGCCGCGCGGCAGGTTCAGGGCACGTGCCAGGGCGAGCGAACCGGCCGATACACCAAGAGCCGGGCGCACAAAACGGCCGTCGCGGATCAGCCGCGGCACGATGCGGTTCACCTCGTCCACCGGAATGGCAAAACCGATGCCGGCGCTGGCGCCGCTCGGGCTGGCGATCTGGGTGTTGACACCGATCAACCGACCCGCGGAATCCAGCAGCGGGCCACCCGAGTTGCCCGGGTTGATGGCGGCATCGGTCTGCACCACGCCCCGGATGGTGCGCTGGTTGAACGATTCGATCTCCCGGTTCAGCGCGCTGACAATGCCCACCGTGAGGGTCTGGTCCAGCCCGAACGGGTTGCCGATGGCGTACACCCGCTGGCCGACCAGCAGGTCTCGGCTGCTGCCTACCGCCAGCGGCGGCAACTTGCTCTTGGGCGCCTCGATACGCAACACCGCCAGATCACGGTCCGGGAAAGCGCCCACCAGCGTAGCGTCGTAACTGCTCTGGTCGGCCAGCGTCACCCGCGCACCGGTGGCGCCCTGGATGACATGAAAATTGGTGACGACATGCCCCAGCTCGTCCCAGACAAAGCCGGTGCCGGTACCGCGCGGCACCCGTTGCACCGTAGGCGAAAAAAGATCACGCTGTGCTCCGAGTGAAGTGATGTGCACCACCGACGGCGAAGCCTTCTTGAACAGATCGATGTTGGCCAGTTCATCCGCAGCCAGCGGCCCGCGGGGTGTGACGGCACGTGTCGCAGCGTCAGTGCGGCTGAGTGAAGCTGTCGTTACGGCAAACAGGCTGGCGAAAGCGATCGCCGCAGCAAGGGTCAGATGGCGGGTGGTCATGGTCAGCAATGTTGGGTTGGTTACTTGGTCACGCCCTTGTACCGAACGGCGAAGAGGATATGGGGTCAACCGGCAGCCACTCAAGCCCTCGGCAGGTTCTCCCACCAGCGCAAGCCAAAATGCCCTCGCAAAAAGGCGACGAAAGCCGTCACCTTGACCGGCACCAGCTTGGGCGAGGGAAATACGGCGTGGATTTCCTGCTCTGGCAGCTTGTGGTCTTTCAATACTTCCACCACGTGGCCGCTGGTCAGCGAATCCACTGCCACATACCTTGGCAACGCCGCCAGCCCCAGGCCACTACGTGCTGCAGCGAGGATGGCCGACAGGTTGTTGGATCGCATGCGCCCGGCCACCGGTACCGTCACGGTCTGGCCTTTGGGATTGGTCAGGCGCCAGTTGTCGTCCCCCACCACTGTGCTGTAGATCAGCGCAGATTGGCCGGCCAGCTCCGTCGCTGTGTGTGGCGTTCCATGTTTGCGCAGGTACCCGGGCGCCGCCACCAGCAGCCACGGGTTGGCGCCGAGAAACCGCGCGCCGAGGCTGGAGTCGGCCAGTTTTCCCATGCGAATCGCGACGTCGATGCCTTGTGCCACCAGGTCGGTGTAACGGTCCTCGAAACTCAGGTCGAGCTGCACCTGCGGATTTTCCTGCATGAATTCCAGCGCCAGCGGCACCACGACGCGGCGGCCAAACGCCACCGAGGTGCCAACACGCAGCAGGCCCTGGGTCTGGTGCTGGCGCAGGCTGGCGATGTTTTCGGCATCCAAGGCCTCGCGCGTGATGGTTTTGCATTTTTCGAAGTACAAGGCGCCTGTTTCGGTCAGACTGACACCCCGGGTATTGCGGTTCAGCAGCCGCACCTTGAGTCGCGCTTCGGTCGCCGCCACCATCTTGGTCACGGTGGGCTGGGTGGTTGCAAAGTCCCGCGCCGCCTTCGAGAAGCTGCCGCTTTCCACCACCCGTACAAACACCTGCATCGCCAGCAAACGGTCCATCCCTGGGCTCCTGATCCCTGGTGGTCTATTCCACCATGGAATAGATGTTATGGCCGTGCGGCGTCTTCCGCAAGCCCATGCATAGGCCTACATTGCAGCCATCACATCGCAATCAAACCGGGGAGAACCGTGATGGCAAAAATGCGCGCAATCGAAGCCGCCGTATGGGTGCTGGAAAAAGAGGGCGTGACGCAGGCCTTTGGTGTGCCGGGCGCCGCCATCAACCCGCTGTATGCAGCGCTGCGCAAACACGGCAGCATCAGCCACATCCTGGCGCGCCACGTGGAGGGCGCCTCGCACATGGCCGAGGGTTATACCCGCGCCGTGGCCGGCAATATCGGCGTGTGTATCGGCACCTCGGGCCCGGCCGGCACCGACATGATCACCGGCCTGTATTCGGCACAGGCCGACTCGATCCCCATCCTGTGCATCACCGGCCAGGCGCCGCGCGCACGTTTGCACAAGGAGGACTTCCAGGCGGTGGACATCACGGCCATCGCCAAACCGGTGACCAAATGGGCCACCACCGTGCTGGAGCCGGCCCAGGTGCCGCGGGTGTTCCAGCAGGCCTTTCATGTCATGCGCTCCGGTCGCCCGGGGCCGGTGCTGATCGACCTGCCGTTCGACGTGCAGATGGCCGAGATCGAGTTCGACCCCGACACCTATGCGCCGCTCGCGGTCTACAAACCAGTGGCCACGCGGGCCCAGATCGAGAAGGCGCTGGGCATGCTCAACGCCGCTGAGCGGCCGTTGATCGTCTCCGGTGGCGGTGTGATCAACGCCGATGCCTGTGACTTGCTGGTGCAGTTCGCCGAGATCACCGGTATCCCGGTGATCCCGACCCAGATGGGCTGGGGCAGCATCCCGGACAACCACCCGCTGATGGCCGGCATGTGTGGCCTGCAGACCAGCCATCGGTATGGCAACGCCACCATGCTGGCGTCCGACTTTGTGCTGGGTCTGGGCAACCGCTGGGCAAACCGCCATACCGGCTCGCCCGAGGTCTATTGCAAAGGGCGCAAGTTCATCCATGTGGACATCGAGCCGACCCAGATCGGGCGCGTGTTCTCGCCCGACTACGGCATTGCCTCCGACGCCAAGGCCGCATTGCAATTGTTCATCGAGGTGGCGCAGCAATGGAAAGCCGCCGGCACACTGGCCGACCGCTCAGGCTGGGTGGCAGATTGTCAGCAGCGCAAGGGCACTCTGCTGCGCAAGACCCACTACGAGGCGGTGCCGATGAAGCCGCAGCGTGTCTACCAATGCATGAACAATGCGTTCGGACAGGACGCCTGTTATGTCAGCACCATCGGCCTGTCGCAGATCGCCGGCGCGCAGTTCCTGCATGTCTACAAACCGCGCCACTGGATCAACTGCGGCCAGGCCGGCCCGCTGGGCTGGACCGTGCCGGCAGCACTCGGCGTGGTGGCGGCAGACCCGTCGCGCAAGGTGGTGGCGTTGTCGGGTGACTACGACTTCCAGTTCATGATCGAGGAGCTGGCGGTGGGTGCGCAATTCAAGCTGCCTTACATCCACATGGTGGTGAACAACTCCTACCTCGGGCTGATCCGCCAGAGCCAACGCGGTTTCGAGATGGACTACTGCGTGCA
>JANOTG010000589.1:0-45754 GCA_031416215.1 Betaproteobacteria bacterium | reverse complement strand
GGTTTTTCCCGGTGGTAAAAACGCCGTTGTGGGGTGGGGTTGTGGGGGAAACCGGGGCGGGCGGTGGGGCTTTTGGGGGGGGCGCCCTGTTGGGCCCCCACCACATCGGCCTGGTGCCACACCGTCGCACCGCCTTCACGTTCAAACCACCCGAGGGTCTGGCGACCACACACTGGCCCGTGGTCTCGGGTGTGGACGAGAGTTATTACTTCAAGCCTGACGCAGGAGTCCTGCTGGGTTCACCGGCAAATGCCGACCCCATGCCGCCACACGACGTGGTGCCCGAAGAACTGGACGTCGCCACTGGTATCCACCATATCGAAGCGGTTACCACCATGACCATCCGGCGGCCTGAACGCAGCTGGGCTGGTTTGCGCTCTTTTGTGCCGGACGGCGAAATGGTGATCGGCTGGGATACCCGATGTCCGGCCATGTTCTGGCTTGCAGCGCAGGGGGGATATGGCATACAAAGCGCCCCTGGTGCGGCCATGCTGGCTGCAGCACTGCTGCGCGGTGAGCCATTGCCGGCGCAACTGCGGGCCGAGGGGGTCGATGTCGCCGCGTTGTCGCCAGCCAGGCTGGGCTAAGCCTCACTGCAGCGTCAGGACAAAGTTGTTGATGTCATCCACGTCGGCGCGCAACACCGAATAGGGCAAATGCTCGCGCGCCAGCGTCGAACGCAGTGCGCGATCGATCAGCCGCGCAGCTTCTTCGTGCTGGAAGCGCCCGGTCTGGATGTACTTGCGCTCGCTGCGCTCGACCACGACATTGGTGTTGTTGTGTTGTTTGTACCAGGCCAGAATCTGCAAACGTGTCTTGGCGACATCGCAGATATTCTCGTCATAGTGCTCGTTGTAATACAGCAGCTGCGGCAACGAACACTCCGTCACCAGATACTGGACCTGCCCATCGAGCAGCTCCAGCATGTTGTACTGCTGTTGCGCAATGAAATACTGGTTCTTCAGGGCTTCAAAATCCTTCTGCCACACCAGGGACTTGGCAAAATCGGGGATCAGCTCCACCGACTTCTCGAGTTGGTTCAGTTTGACGATGATGGCGGCAGAGACCAGGGATTTGTCGCATCCCGGCCCACCGATGACGTTGATGACGCGGGTCGGGAACATGCGCATCTTGGCCTGTGGCAAGTGCTGCGCTGTAGTGCTGTAGTGCATCGTCATAAGTCACTCGCAATGGCTCAGCGCCCCGGATCGCGCACCACCGGGTCCCCCGAACCCATGTCGGCATCACGCACGGCAAACAGGCGCGCCAGGTCCTCCTGCACATCGTCGATCTCGATATCTACCGTATCCACCTGGCGCCAGGTTGCCGGATCAGGCATTTCCAGATGTGGGCAATCATTGCTGTCCGGGTAGAGCCAGGTAATGCTGCCTATCCATTGCCGTGCGTCCGGCTCGAACCGCTCCACCGCCGCCAGCACCTGGCGCTGAAAAGCCACCTGGTATTTGACCAGTCGTTCGTCCCAGTGCCGTACCACCAGACGCAGGTGCACAAAGGTCTGGCTGCGGCTGAGCTCAAGCAACACATGCACCTCCAGCCAACCGTCCGGGATACCTGCTGCACGTTGTGTGTCACGGGTCATGACGCGCACCAGTTCGCGCCGCGTCGATGCCAGCGCTTCGAGCTCCGACATCCGTGTGTCAGGAGCCGGTGCTATCTGTGATGGCGTAGCCTGATCGGCCTGTCGCGTATTGCCGAATAGGCGTTTGATCATGGACATGGAAAATCACTCCTTCAATGGGGTCACAGCCACTGGCCGCCGCCCGGCACAGCCCAATTATGCGTCGCACAGGTCACAACGCACGGCCCAAGCGCGCGATACCTTCCTCGATCCTGGCAGTGTCCGCGGTGGCAAAACTCAGACGCAATGTGGACAGCTCGGGCTGCTCGGCAAAAAACGGGGCGCCAGGCACAAATGCCACCAGTTTGTCGATGGCGCGCTGGGCAAACTCGGTGGCGTTGCCGCCACTGGTCAAGCGCGCCCAGAAGAACATGCCGCCGCGCGGCTCGTTGAATGCGATTGCCGCGCCAAGCTCGCGCTGCAGGCTGCGGGCCATCACCTGCGCCCGTTCGGCATAGGTGGCGCGCACGATCGCCAATGCCGCCTCCAGGCGACCCAGCCCCAGATAATGGGCAGCCACAGCCTGCGTCAGGTTGCTGGTATGGGCATCGCTGAATTGTTTGCACATCGTTGCGTTGGCCAGCAGGGCGGGCGGCGCGATCAGCCATCCGACCCTCAGCCCTGGACTCAGTATCTTGCTGAAACTGCCGCAGTGTGCCAGCCAGTCGCGGCTGCCCGGCACCCCGTCGCTCAGCGCCAGCATGCTGGGCGGAGGCGGCGCACCAAAATAGAGTTCTCCATAGGGATCATCTTCGACCACCAAAGTGCCGGTGCGGCTGGCGAGCTCCAGAACTCGCCGACGCCGCTCCAGTGACAGGGTAGCCCCGCTCGGGTTGCCAAACGTCGGTATCAGGTAGACCAGTTTCGGACGGTGTTCCAGGATCAGCCGCTCGAGCTCGTCCACACGCACGCCATCGGCGTCGATCGGGGCCCCGATCAGATGGGCGCCATACAGCCGAAAACACTGGATCGTGGCCAGAAAGGTCGGCGCCTCGACGATCACCTTGTCGCCCGGGGAGATCATGGTTTTTCCGATCAGGTCCAGCGCCTGCTGGCTGCCGGTGGTGACGATCAGGCCCTTGGGTGCGACCCGCGCACCTTTGGCTGCCATAAACGTGCTTATGGCCTCGCGCAGCGGCTCGTAGCCTTCGGTCGCGCCGTATTGCAGCACCGGCCCCGGGTTGGCCGTCAGCACGGCATCTGCTGCAAGGCGGACACCCTCGGCGTCAAACAGCGCAGGGTCAGGAAAACCGCCGGCGAAACTGATGATGCCGGGTTTGCCGAGCAACTTGAACAGTTCCCGGATGGCCGATGTCTCGACGTTGCGCAGGCGGTCAGCGAATATCATGGTGACTGCAGTTGAAAAACCTCTATTGTGGCAATACCCGGAGCAACGATGACGGATATCTCAGAATTGTTCAAGTCGGTCCAATTGCCGGTCATGCCGGAAGTCGGTCTGGCCCTGATCACGACGCTGGACAACGACGAGACCACGGTGCTGGAGATCGGCCGGCTGATCGCACGTGACCCTGCGTTGACGGCCAAACTGCTGGCACTCGCCAACAGTGCGGCCTTTGGTTTGCCCAGACAGGTCGCCAGCCTCGATGCGGCATTGCGCCTGGTGGGTATGTCGCGCGTGCGCGCACTGGCCCTGTCGGCCTGCCTGCACAATGCGTTTTCCATGCCCGAGGGCATCGACGGCGGGCATTTCTGGAGCTATTGCATGCGCTGCGCCGGCCTGGCCGGGTGGTTGGTCGACGGTGTGAATCCAGACCTCGCGCTGGACCCGCACAAGGCCTGGCTTACCGCGCTGATGCTGCGGCTGGGAGAACTGGTGATCGGCCATGCCGTGCCGCGACAGGTGCGGGATATCGAGGCGGCCAAGGGCGACGCTTCGGACCGCTGGCACCGCGAGCGGCTGGCCTGCGGCTTTGATGAAGGTGAGGTAATGGCCGAGCTGGCGCGGCGCTGGAACTTCCCGTCCGACATCGTGCAGACCCTGGCGCTGGTGTCCGACCCGCTGGCCGAAGACCCGATGCCGCCACTGGCTGGTGTGGTGCACCTGGCCGCCCGGCTGGCCGACATGGCAGAAGCTGGGGCCCAGGCCGTGGACACCCTGCCGGTGCCGGTGATGTCCGCCCTGGCGTTGAAATACGGCTGGTTGAAGACCCAGTTTCCGGATGACTCGGCGTTTGTCGCCGGGTCCGCGTTGACCCAGCCATGAGCGATGTCAGCCGCGAAGAAGGCAGCAGCCCAAGATAATGCAAGTCTTGCATGAGGGCATGTAATGCGGCTGTCAAGCGGTTTCAAACGCGGGGGTGGCGCCTAGAATTTGAGCTCTGTCCACGCCCTCTGGAGCGACCATGAGTGTCACCGCGTTGTCTGAATTGATCTCGTACACGCGGGCCCACGCCGGAGCTGCCGCGCACACCATGGAGGCGTTTGTCGGCGCCTATTTTGACAATGCCGACCCGCAGGAAATAGCCGCACGCGGCCCGGCCGCGCTGTTCGCGCTGGCCAATTCGCACTGGCGGCTGATGGGTGCCCGCACCGAGCCGCACGGTGCCCGGGTGCGGGTGTTCAACCCGAGCCTGGCGGAGGACGGCTTCGTCAGCGACCACACGGTGATCCAGATCGTGCACGACGACATGCCGTTTCTGGTCGATTCGGTGACCATGGCGGTAAACCGCAATCGCCGCACGGCACACTGGATCGTCCACCCGCTGCTGGTGGTAACGCGCGACGCAAACGGCACGGTGTTGCAGGCAGCCCGGGTGGGTGCCGGGGACCAGTTAATAGCAACCAGCGCCAAGACGTCCCTGATCACCGTCGAATGTGACCGTCTGGTCGCGTCTGCGGACCGGGAAAAACTGGCGGATGACCTCGCGCGGGTGTTGGGCGACGTGCGCGCCGCGGTGGAAGACTGGCAAGCCATGCTGGGGCGCCTGGCCCAGGTGCGGGCGCAGAGTGCCACGGCGCCGTTGTCCGGGGCGACGCGGGACGAGGGCATGGCATTCCTGCAGTGGCTGCAGGACCGCCACTTCACCTTTCTCGGCGCACGGGACTACGACCTGCGCCGCGATGGTGACCATGTATCTTTGGTAGCCTGCCCCGGCACCGGATTGGGCATACTGCGCGGCCCGGCGCAGACTGCCGAGACCAGCCTGCCAGCACAGGCAGTGGCCTTGCTCGGCAGCGACGACCTGCTGCTGGTGACCAAGGCCATGACGCGCGCCACCGTGCATCGCCCGGCCTGGCTGGACTACGTTGCCGTGAAGCGATTCGACGCCACAGGCGAGTTGATCGGCGAACACCGTTTCCTGGGCCTCTACACCTCGACTGCCTATTCGGCTGCCGTCAGTGACATACCCCGGGTGCGCCGCAGTGCCGCCCAGGTGATTGCCAACGCCGGCGTGGTACCCGACAGCCATGCCGCCAAAGCCCTGCAGGCGATCCTGGACATTTACCCGCGCGACGAATTGTTCCAGATCGATGTCGCCACCCTGGGCGAACACGCCATCGGCATCCTGCGGCTGCAGGAGCGCCAGCGTACGCGGGTATTCCTGCGCCATGACCCGTTTGGGCGCTTCACCTCGGCGCAGGTTTTTGTACAACGTGACCGCTACAACACCGAGTTGCGGGTCAAGGTCGGCGCCGCGTTGATGGCGGCGCTGGACGGGCAGTCGCTGGAGTTCACTCCCATGCTCACCGACAGCCCACTGGCACGGATCCATTATGTGGTGCGGTCCAAGGGCAACGCGGGCGGCGGCGTAGACCTGCCGGCGCTGGAGCAGCGCATCGCCCGCATGACCCAGCGCTGGGAAGACGACTGCACCACCGAGCTGCTGCGGCGCCATGGTGAAGGCCCTGGCCTGGCGCTTGCCAGCCGGTTTGCCGACGTGTTTCCCGTCGCCTACCGCGAGGACTTCAGCGCGCCGGTTGCGGCCGAAGACGCCGAGTTGCTCGACAACCTGCAGCCACAGGCGCCGCTGGCAGTAAAGTTGTATCGTCCGCTCAACGCACCCGCCGGATTGTTGCGCTTCAAGGTTTACAGCATAACGAAGGTTGCGTTGTCAGATTCGCTGCCGGTGCTCGAACACATGGGAGCGCGGGTGCTGGACGAACACCCCTACCGCATCGGGGAGCCGGGGCTGTGGATCCACGACCTGGGGCTGCAACTCGCACCGGGCACCGAGTTTGCGCACATTCGCGAACGCTTCGAATCGCTGTTTGCGCAGGTCTGGCGCGGCGAGGTGGAAAGTGATGATCTGAACAGACTGGTACTCAATACCGATCTGGACGCACGTGCCATCATGGTCTTGCGCGCCTACACCCGCTACTTCAAGCAGCTCGGTTTTGCATTCAGCCAAAGTTATATTGAGGGTGCGCTGAACCGCCACCCCGCCATCACACAGGATCTGGTGGCGCTGTTTCGGGTGCGATTTGATCCCGCGCTGCAGCAGGACCGGGACGCGGCCCAGCAACAACTGCGCCAGCAGATCGAAACCAGCATGCAGGCGGTCGCCAGCCTGGATGACGACCGCATATTGCGCCAGTTTTTTGCCACCCTGCAGGCAACTTCACGCACCAACCTGTGGCAGACCGATGCCGGCGGCGCGAGCAAACCCTACCTCTCGCTCAAGCTCAAACCGCGCAAGGTACCCGGGGTGCCGGAACCGAAACCGATGTTCGAGATCTGGGCCTACTCGCCACGCATGGAGGGAGTACATCTGCGCGGCGGCAAGGTGGCACGCGGCGGACTGCGCTGGTCGGACCGGCGCGAGGATTTCCGCACGGAGATTCTCGGCCTGGTAAAAGCGCAACAGGTAAAAAACACGGTCATCGTGCCGGTGGGCTCCAAAGGCGGATTTGTGCTCAAGCAGGCGCCCGTCGCAACGGAGCGCGATGCCTACCTGGCCGAAGGCATCGCCTGTTACCGCCTGTTCCTCTCGGGCCTGCTGGACCTCACTGACAACATCGTGCGCGGCGAGTTGACAGCGCCGCCACTGGTGGTGCGCCATGACGAGGACGACCCCTATCTCGTGGTCGCGGCAGACAAGGGAACCGCCACGTTCTCGGATATCGCCAACAGCGTGTCGGCGCAGTACGGCTTCTGGCTCGGCGACGCCTTTGCGTCAGGCGGGTCGGTCGGCTACGACCACAAGAAGATGGGCATCACCGCCCGCGGCGCCTGGGAGTCCGTGAAGCGGCATTTCCGCCGCATCGGCTTGAATACGCAGACGACGGAGTTCAGCGTTGCCGGCATCGGCGACATGTCGGGTGACGTGTTTGGCAACGGCATGTTGTTGTCGCCCCATATCCGGCTGGTACTGGCATTTGACCACCGCCACATCTTCATCGACCCCCAGCCGGATGTAGCGCGCTCGTTTGCGGAGCGCGAGCGGCTGTTTGTACTACCGCGCTCGAGCTGGGACGATTACGACCGTACCCTGCTATCGCCCGGCGGCTGCATCGTGCCGCGCAGCGCCAAGTCCATCAGCCTGAGCCCCGAGGCACGTGCCATTCTGGGTGCCGACAGCGCGGAACTCAGTCCGGTCGAACTGCTGCGGGCGATCTTGCTGGCACCGGTCGACCTGTTGTACAACGGCGGTATCGGCACCTACGTCAAGGCCTCGTTCGAGAGCCATGCACAGGTCGGCGACAAGGCGGCCGATGGTTACCGGGTCAACGGCGACGAACTGCGATGCAAGGTATTGGCGGAAGGTGGCAACCTGGGCTGCACCCAGAACGGTCGTATCGAGTTTGCACAAAAGGGCGGGCTGATTTATACCGACGCGATCGACAATTCGGCCGGTGTCGACTGCTCCGACCACGAGGTCAACATCAAGATCCTGCTGGGGCAGATTGTCGAGGCCGGTGACCTCACGCTGAAACAGCGCAATGACCTGCTGGCGTCCATGACCGAGGAGGTCGGAGCACTGGTATTGACCGACAACTACTATCAGACGCAGGCGCTGGAAATTGCCGCGCACCGTCCGCTGTATTTGCTGGAGGGTCAGCAACGCCTGATGCAATGGCTGGAGGGAAACGGCCGCCTGAACCGCGCGATCGAGTTTCTGCCCACCGATGATGAAATCGCACGCCGGCGTGTACGCAAGACCGGTCTGACCGAGCCCGAGTGCGCCGTGGTGATGGCCTACGCAAAAATGTCCGTGTTTGACGAACTGGTGGCGAGTGACCTGCCCGACGACCCGTATTTCAGCGCAGCGCTCATGGCCTATTTTCCCAAGGTGCTGAGCGAACGTTTTCCCGAGGCCGTCGCGCGCCACCCCCTGAAACGCGAAATCATCGCCACCTTCGTCACCAACAATGTGGT
This sequence comes from Betaproteobacteria bacterium, assembly GCA_031416215.1. Taxonomy (GTDB): domain Bacteria; phylum Pseudomonadota; class Gammaproteobacteria; order Burkholderiales; family Burkholderiaceae_C; genus CAISIP01. The sequence goes on along the minus strand of JANOTG010000589.1, from coordinate 37,778 downwards.
CAACCGTACCGGCGCGACGTTTGTCAACTACATCGCGTCGGAAGCCGGTGCCACTGCCGCCGATGTGGTACGCGCCTTCACGCTGGCGCGCGAGGTATTTGACCTGGAAGACCTGTGGGACCGTATCGATGCTCTGGACTATCGTGTTGGCGCGAATCTGCAACTCGACTTGCTGAGCAAACTGACGTCCACCGCCCAGCGTGCGTCGCGCTGGATGCTGCGGGCGCGTTCGGACCACACCGATCTGCCAAGCCAGATCGCGCGTTACCAACCGGGTGCACGGGAGTTGCGTGCCGAGCTCGCTTCGTGGTTGCCGGAGCAAACCCGCAACGACTGGCAAACATCATGGGAGGCCCTGTCCAAGGCCGGGGTGGAGACCGGTCTGGCGCAGGATCTCAGCGCGCTGGACTTTGTATTCCCGTCGCTCGACCTGGTGGACCTGGCGCAATCAGCAGGCACTACGCTGGCAAACGCTGCCAAGACCTATTTCAGCATCGATGCCGAACTCGGTCTCTACCTGTGGCGCGGTGAGATCAACCGCCTGCCCACGGAAACCCTGTGGCAGACCCAGGCCCGCGGCAGTGCCCGTGACGATGTCTACTCGATCGCCAGCCAGATCACCCTTGGCGTGCTGGCAGCCGAAGGCGATATCACGACCTGGAGGCTCAAGCACGGCAAGGCCATCGAACGCCTGCGCCGCCTGCTGACAGGCATCAGCACCCAGGCGGCCGACCTGGCGCCCGTGTCGGTGGCGCTGCGCGAATTGCGCCATCTTGCTTGATCCCATGCCGGCAAAGATGGGCCCCGGGGACATTGAGCAGTTTTTTGCCACCTTGCGCTCCGCCAACCCGACTCCAGCCACCGAGCTGGTGTACACGACAGTGTTCGAACTGCCGGTGGCGGTGCTGCTCAGTGCCCAGGCCACCGATGTCGGCGTGAACAAGGCCACACGGCGGCTTTTTGCCATTGCCAACACGGCACGACAAATTCTGCTGCTGGGTGAACCGGCGTTGCTGGAACAGATCCGCAGCATCGGCCTGTACCGCAGCAAGGCGCGCCATCTGATGCAAACCTGCGCCCTGCTGGTGGCACGGCATGGCGGACAGGTTCCGCGATCACGCGCCGAGCTCGAAGCACTGCCGGGCGTCGGACGCAAAACCGCCAACGTGGTGCTCAACAGTGCCTTCGGCGAACCGACGGTGGCTGTCGATACCCACCTGTTCCGACTTGCCAACCGTACCGGTCTGGCACCGGGCAAGACACCTTGGGCGGTGGAGCAGGCCTTGCTGGCAAGGATTCCAGCCACGTACCTGCCCGATGCCCACCACTGGCTGATATTGCACGGACGGTATGTGTGCAAGGCGCGTCAACCCGACTGCGGGCATTGCACGGTACGGCCCCATTGCCGTTTCGCAGGGAAAACAACCGCGCAGTCATAATCGACACCATGCCCGTTGACGCCCCCGTACCGTTTGTCGACCCGCGTACCATCGTCCTGCTCAGCGGCATCATGGGCGGTCTGATGTCGATCGTCCTGTACTTCCTGAAACGCAGCTATCCCGCCTCGTTCAGAGGCCTGGGTGACTGGTCGTTTGGTACCGCACTGCTTTTTTTCGGTGGCCTGTCGGCCGCGTCGCGCGGGAAATCCCCGGTCCTGGTATCGATCACGCTGGCCAATTTGCTGATCTTTCTGGGCATCTTCTACCAGTATGTCGGCAGCATGCGTTTTTTCAACCAGCGACCCCAGCTGCGTACCGGCTTGGTGGCGATTGGTATCCTGACCCTGATTTCGGCCTGGTTCACGGTGGTGCAGCCCAACTATTTGCCGCGCCTGATGGTCTACGTGTTGGTGATCACCACGCTGTTTTCGGCGCACGCCTATCTGGTCTACCGGCATAGTGCACGCCGCTTCGCCCATTGGTTCGCTTTCGCTGTGTTGGTATGCGGCGTCGGCAGCCAGATCCTGCGGTTTGTCACCGCATGGCTGTATCCGCTGGGCACCGGCATCCTGGATAACACGCCGCAGAACCTGATTTACGTGATCGCCCATCCGTTCGTCATGTTGTTGCTGGCCATCAGCCTGATCCTGATGGCCACAGACCGGGTGCGCGCGGAGTTCGAGCACATGGCGACCCACGACTCCCTGACCAATGCCCTGACAAGGCGCCATCTGGTGGCGGTCTGCCAGCAGGAATTGGAGCGCTGCCAGCGCCATGGCCGCGTCATGTCGCTGTTGTTGATCGATCTGGACAACTTCAAACGCATCAACGACAGCGGTGGACACCAGGCCGGCGATGCGGTGCTGGTGAGTTTCGTCGAAACCGTCAATACCTTGCTGCGCAGCGCGGACGTGATCGGGCGACTCGGCGGCGAAGAATTTGTGGTGTTGCTGCCGGAGACCTCGGTGGAAGTCGCGCACGTGGTGGCGGAGCGTATTCGTGCCAAGGTCGGGTCGCTCAATGAGCCGCAGAAAATCACGGTAAGTATCGGCGTGACAACCAATCTGCCAATGGGCGACAGTGTGGATGCATTGATGGCCCGCGCCGACGCCGCGATGTACTCGGCGAAGGAAAAAGGACGCAATCAGGTGGTTCTGGGCTGACGCCCGGCCACTTCGAACAGGAGCGCATGATGGACATCCCGCGACGTACCTTCCTGAAACATGGCGTCCGCGTTGGCGTGGGCGCAGCCCTGTTCGCCGCTGGCGGCACGGCGTGGGCCCAATCCGACTATCCGAACCGTCCGGTGCGCCTGGTGGTCGGCTTCCCGGCCGGCGGCGGCACCGATGTGTTCGCGCGCACGCTGGCACAGGGGCTCTCCGGGCTGCTGGGGCAATCGTTCGTGGTCGACAACAAGGCCGGTGCCGGCGGCATCGTCGCCAGCCAGTCGATGTTGCAAACCCCGGCCGACGGTTACACGCTGCTGGTGGGCTCGACCAGCACCCAGGTGATCGCGCCCTTGCTGTACGAAAAACGGCCCTATTCCAATGCCGACTTCACACCCGTGGCGCATATCGCCAGTGTCGGCATCGTGCTGGTCGCCCATCCGGGTGCAGCGTTCAACAGTGTCGCTGAACTGGTTCGATTCGCCCGCGCACGGCCGGGGCAGCTGAACTACGCCAGCGGTGGCAATGGCGTGACCAACCACCTGGCCATGGAATTGCTCAAAGCCCGCACCGGTAGTTTCCTGGTGCACATTCCCTACCGCGGGTCCGCGCCGGCACTGACTGACGTGATATCCGGTCAGATACCGCTGATGTTCGACTCCATCGCTGCCAGTGGCCCCCAGATTCGTGCCGGAAAGGTGAAGGCCCTGGGTATCGCCGGTCTGCAGCGTTCCGACGCCCTGCCAGGTGTGCCCACCATTTCCGAGTCCGGCGCCACCGTCGGACTGACAGACTTCGACACACCGGGGTGGGTGGCGCTGTACGGCCCACGTGGCCTGGCGCCCGCCATCGTGGCCAGGCTGCAGGGCGCGGTCGCCCAGGCTTTGTCCCAGCCCGATCTGGCACAACGCTTCATTGCTGCGGGTGCAACACCGCGTTACCTCGACGCCGCAGCCCTGACTGCCTATGAAGCAGCCGAGACGCGCAAGTGGGGCGAGGCCATCAGCTACAGCGGGGCGCGGCTGGACTAGGGCCAGAGGGCGACAGCATCTTCCCGCCGTCCGGGGCGTTCACAGGCGCACGAACTCCCCGAAGGCCAGACCCTGTTGCGGCCAGTCCGCGCTGCTGTGCACTGCCTGCTGGCCGCGGGCGATCAAGTGTGCGGCACGGGCTACGCCGGCATGGCACAACCAGGCGGTGGGCACGGCACTGCTGCGGGCTTCATGCCATGCGGCGGCCACCCTGGACATCACGGCGTCGACGCTCTCACGGCCACCGAAACGCCAGCTTCCAAACTCTGCCACCCACTGGTCCAGCGCGGCTTTCGGGATGTCCGCCCAGCGCCAACCCTCCCAGACGCCAAAATCCATCTCGGCCAAACGATGGTCGGAGGTCCAGCAAAGATCGCTCCGCAGCTGCACCAGCGCCTGCGCCAGCTGGGTGCAACGCTGCAACGGCGAACTCAGCACCCTGGTGTGGGCCGGCAGTACCTGCGCCAACAGCACGGCGCAGCGCTGGGTGGCCTCGGTGTCGGCCGGTATGTCGCTGGCGCCGTAACACACGCCATCAGCCACCAGCGGCTGCGCATGCCGGACCAGCCACAGCGGGGCGGCGCCTGCCGACGTCACAGGCTTAGCGCCAGGCCGAGATAAAAGGCGACTTCACACACCTGCTGTGTGGCGCCCAGGCAGTCGCCGGTGAAGCCCTGCAGGCGGCGGCGAAACAATCGCCACATCCAGCCGCAGGCAAGTGCTGCAAACAGCAGTCCGACGGCCGCCTCGCGACCCAGGCCGACCCAGATCAGCAGGCCAAGCGCCGCCAGCACCCACAGGCAGGCGATCCGCAGGCCGGCGCTGTCGATCTGTTCCGCCAGCGGCTTGGATTTTGATCCATGGTCGTCTCCCACATGTCCCATGTGGCGCACCAGCAGCAAGGGAAAACCGCGCGACACCACATGGGCTGCGAACAGTCCCCACAACATCGTGTGCGGCGCCACCGATCCCAGCAGGGCAAGCAGAGATACCTTGCACAGCACCACCAAGGTGAGCGCCAGAGCGCCAAACGCGCCGACGCGCGAGTCCTTCATGATCTGCAGTGCGCGGCCACGATCGGCACTGCCGCCAAGTCCGTCGGCGACATCGGCCAGCCCATCTTCATGGAAGCCGCCAGTGAGCAGCACGCTGGTCACCGTGCCGAGCACCGCCACCACCAGCGGCGCCATCGGGCCACCGGGCAGTAGCACGAACAGGGCGGCGCTCAGGCCCGCCACCAGCGCACCGACAAGCCAGCCGACACCCGGGAAATACGCCGCGCTGGCGCGCAGCATGGCCGGGCTGTAACCGACCCAGTGCGCCAGCTTCCCGGTAACGGGAATGCGGGTGAAGAACTGCACGGCCAGCAGGTAATGGCGCGCAAAGGTCATGTAGCCGCCGACTTGCCCGACACGCCCGCCGATTCGAAACTGGCCATCTCGGCCAGCATCAGGCAGGCGGACTGCAACAGTGGCCAGGCCAATGCCGCGCCGGACCCTTCACCCAGGCGCAGCCCCATGTCGAGCAGTGGTTGCGCGCCCAGACTCTGCAGCATGCGCGCATGGCCACGTTCCCCCGACCGGTGTGCGAAGACGCAGCGCTGCAGGACGCGCGGTTGCAGTGCATGCGCAACCAGCACCGCAGCGGTGGTGATGAAACCGTCCACCAGCACCACACGGCGCTCCAATGCCGCCTGCAGGATCGCGCCCACCATGGTCGCGATCTCGAACCCACCCAGTGCCGCCAGCACGTCCAGCGGCGGGGCCGGCGCGGCATGGCGATCCAGCACCGCACGCAGCACGGCCGTCTTGCGCGCAACACCGGCATCGTCCAGCCCGGTGCCGGCGCCGGTACAAGACGCGATGTCGATGCCAGCCAGGCGCGCCATCAGCAGCGCTGCCGCCGAGGTGTTGCCGATGCCCATCTCCCCCAGCAGCAAGGTGTTGCCAGGCAAGTCACAAACGAGTTGGCGGCCGTTGCGCAGAGCGGTCTCGCATTGCGCCGGGGTCATGGCGCTCTGCTGGCTGGAGTCGGCCGTTCCCTGCGCGATCTTTTTCGCCAGCAGCCGGGGCTGGCCGGGCGCCGCACTGTCACGCGGCCCGAAGTCGTGCGCCACGCCACAGTCCACCACGGTCAGGGCAATGCCGTGCTGGCGCGCCAGCACGCTGACGGCGGCCCCGCCGGCCAGGAAATTCTCGACCATCTGCCAGGTCACATCGCTCGGGAACGCGGAGACTCCCTGCGCGACCAGACCGTGGTCGGCCGCAAACACCACCAGTTGCGGCTGGTCCAGCCGTGGCGTGTCGGTGCCCTGGATTTCACCCAGGCGCCGCGCCAGATGTTCGAGCGCGCCGAGTGAACCCTGCGGCTTGGTCTTCTGGTCGAGCCGGTGCTGCAGGGCCCGGGTGAGAGCGGCGTCATGGATATCAGGGAGGTCGGGGATCAGAGTGGGCATGGGTATCAGCCTGGTTGTGGAGGTTGGAGCAGAGAAGCCAGAAAACCGGGCGCAAAATGCTGCTCGATGCAGTCGGCCAGTCCGTCGAACACGGACTCCAGCGTAGGTGCATTGGCGCCAAACAGCGCATGCAGCGCGGCTGGGCACTCGAAAAGCCCGTGCAGGTAGACACCCAGCACATTGCCGGCCGGATTCTGCCAGGCCAGGGCGGGCTCCATCACGGCACGCGCCACGTCGCCGGCGTCGGCCATTGCGGCGTGCTGCCGGGTCTGGCCATGGTGAATTTCGTAACCCTGCACGGTGCGTTGCGACAGCGCCGCCCAGGGGCCAACGAGGTCGCTGAAGCGTGCTTCGGTCCGGACCACGGTCTTGTCTTGCGCGAACACGGTGACCAGCGGCAGCAGCCCGAGTCCGGGCCCGTTGCCGTCGATGCCGTGCGGGTCGATCAGCGCTTCGCCCAGCATCTGCAAACCGCCGCACACACCCAGCACCTGGCCGCCAAGCGCCGCATGGGAGGTGACTGCCCGGTCCAGCCCCTGCCCACGCAGCCAGGTCAGGTCGGCGTTGGTCGCCTTGGAGCCGGGCAGGATGATCCAGTCAGCCGCACGCAGCCCCGCAAGATCGGCCGGGCTGCGTGCCCACAACAGGCGCACGCCGGGCAAATTGCACAACGGCTGGTATTCGTCCAGGTTACTGATGCGCGGGAACGCGATCACCGCAATCGTCAGAACCACCTCACCGGTCGAGCGGCTGCGGTCGTCAAACACGCCGTCTTCCTCCGGCAACCCATGGGTTCGCCACATCGGCAATGTGGCCACGGTGGGTACGCCGGTGAGGTCCTGCAGCACCTGCGGGCCGGGCGCCAGCAGCGCCGCATCGCCACGGAACTTGTTGAGAACGAAGCCCCGGATAGTGGCCCGTTCAACCGGCGGCAATAGGGCCCAGGTGCCGTACAGGTGCGCGAATGCGCCACCGCGGTCGATGTCGGTTATCAGCAGGCAGGCGGCCCGGGCGTGCAGTGCCACGCGCATGTTCACGATGTCGCAATCGGCCAGGTTGATTTCGGCCGGTGAACCAGCCCCTTCGATGACCACCACGTCGTTGTTGGCGATCAGTCCGTCGAGCGCCTCGATGACCACCGGCCAGACGGCCTCGCTGCGCGTACGCCAGGGCATGCGCGACAGCGCGTGGTCGACCTGGCCGAGTAGCACCACCTGGCTGTGTGTGTCGCCTTCAGGCTTGAGCAGCAAGGGGTTCATGCGGACGTTCGGCTCAGCGCGTGCCGCCAAGGCCTGAAAATATTGGGCAGAACCGATTTCCCCCTGCCCGTCAAGTGAGGCTACCACCCGAGCGTTGTTGCTCATGTTCTGGGCTTTGAATGGTGCAACCTTCAAACCCTCGCGCGCGTAGTGGCGACACAGTGCCGTGGTCAGCCAGCTTTTGCCGGCGCCACTGGTGGTGCCAAGCACCATCACACACTTTGCGGTCATTGAGATGCCCTCATCAGATCATTCCAGTCACTACGAAAATAATAGCAAACAATGCAGCAGTGGCGATGACCAGCACTGCATTTGACGCATAGGATATGGCTTTGAGCGTGTCTGCGGCCTTTGGTGCCCGCCCTGGCTCGTTCAGCGCGTAGACCCCAGGCTTGTGCAGACACACCCCCAACACCAAAGCCATCGCCGCCATCGGCCACCCGCTGTTGGGCGACGGTGTGCGGGTCGCCTCCACGCGCAAAGTGGCAAGTGACATCCCGCCTGCCACCAGCGCCAGCAACCCCGCCGTGATACGCGCAGGCACCCACGACAACCCATCGTCCACCCGTGCGGCCCACTTGCCCGCCCACTGCCAGTGTCTGCCCTTGTAGGCGCCGGGGTAGCCCCACATCGCGTCGGCGGTGTTGGCAAATCGGTACAGGGTGGCGCCCGGCAAACCCAACAATACGAACCAGAAGATGGGAGCGATCACCGAGTCGTTGAGGTTCTCCGCCAGCGACTCGATGGCGCTCTCGCGCACTTCGGACTCGGTCAACGTCTTCACATCGCGGCTGACCAGCCAGCTCAGGCGCTCGCGTCCCGCCGCCAGCGACTGCCCCAGCGCCGCTTCCACGGCCAACACCTCGTTCTTGAGCATCGCCCAGGCCAACAGGGGCTTGAGAGCCAGGCCCAGCACGACGGCAGCAATGCAATAAGAGAGCGCAGCAGGGATCGCGGATACCGTCCCGCCATGGTCAAGCAGCTCCAAACAAGTGCGTTGAACGATCCACGCCACTACATAAACGGCAGCAGCCCCTACAGACCAGGCAAGGACTCCAAGGCAAAATGCTTTGTGATTTTGGCCTTGAGTCGGTTTTGAACCCGTCAGCGGCGCAATCCGCGCACCCACCCAGCCGAGGTAGTTCCCCATCCACACAACGGGGTGAAAACGCAGGGGGGGTTCGCCGATCCAGTGGTCGAGGGCCAGGGCGATCAGCAAGGCGGTGGCGAAGATCATCGGTGTGCCGCGAGTGCGCTCGGCACCCAGCCAAATCCAATGCGCTCCTGCTCCAGGCGCACGCCCCAAGCTGCGGTACCACCCAGACCGTCGCCGCGGGCCATGACCCGCACCTTCGGGATGGTGGACATGCGGTACAGAAAACTCGCTGTCAGGGCTGCCGAATCCGCAGCCAAGCGACCATTACGGGCCACGGGCAAGGGGTAGCGTCGAGCCCATGATGGCCGCTGCCCGCTCAATCACGGCCCTGTCCTCGGCGCTGGTGCGCAGGTTGATCCGTGCCGAAACCCGGTGGTAGCTGCAGTGGCTGCGGTCATGGCATTGATTCTTGGAGACGGAAATTTTACGTCAGTCTGACGCATGAATCTTCAGCTGTGGCGGTTGCAAAGCCGCTAGTCCACGGTTCCCAGCAAGCACGCCTTCAACGCCGCCTGCGCCTGCGGCCCTTGCACACTCAACCTGAAATACCCAGGCAATCCAAACGATGTGGTGTCCCGTAGCTTGATGCCTGCGTGTCGAAGTAGGTTCACTCCCACAGCTCGAGCAGGCTGGGCGCAGAAAAAATTGGCCTCGCTGGGCAGGCATGTCCAGCCAAGGGCCTGCAACAGCGTGACTTGATCAAGGCTCCACGCCTTCAAGGTCAGTAGGCTCTTTGCCAGCCATTGCTGCACCTCAGGCTGAACCCAGGCGTGCAAGAGCGCTGCACCATGCGCGCCGACCGGCCAGGAAGGTGCCATGGACTCGAGCGCGTCAACGATGTCACCGTCTTTCCCAGGGGCAATCGCGTAGGCGGCGCGAATGCCCGTCAGGCCCAATGCCTTATTGGGTGTCCAGAGTTGCCAGACTTGGCTGAGTTGGGCGGCATTCAGACTGGGTCGGCCTTCAAGCCGCAGGGGTTCGTAAGCGCGGTCAAGTACCAGAACAGATTCAGGTCGATTGAGTTCGTTGGGTTCGTGCTGGGTGAGCGATTCCGGCCATGTGGCGTGCGGTTGCCCCAGCGGGCTGGACGGCTCGCAGGCCCAGACCAGATCAGCGCTGCCGGGCGAAGCGTGGGTCGATAGACCCCAGGCTTGGGCTGCCTGCGCGTAGTCCCCGAAACTGTGCGAGGGAAAGTTCACGGTTGCAGGGGCACATCCTTGGTGATAGCCCCGCTGTGCCACCACCGCTGTGATCCGAAAGATGAATTCACTGGCACTGCCCGCCAACACAATACGCGCCGAATCCACGCCATGAAAGGCGGCCAGCGCCTCGCGCAGCCTGGCATAACGTGCATCGGGATAACACGTGGCATCTGCCTGTTGAACGGCCAGAAGGGCTTGCGGGCAAGGGCCACAGGCATTGCTGTTGGTGGAAAAGTCAAAACGGGGCGTGCCCGCAGAATCGGTGCCACCGTGGATGCGTCGCGAGTGCACAGACGCCGACATCAACTGCGCGACAGGGCTTGCCCCCACGTGTATTCAAACAACAGCGGCCCCAGCGGGCTGCGTTTGGCCCATTGCTCTTGCTGCAACACGGGCTCCGCGTAAAACGCATGCACCGGCCCAATACACAGCCGCGCAACCGGCTCTGCCCCGCATAACGCAGCGGGCTCAATGGGCATTTCAATCGGCATGGAAATCGGGGCTCAATTGCACCGTCTCGCCAATGATCAGCAAGCCAGGTTGGGGACCATAGGCGGGCGCGCGCGCTACCAAATTGCGCAAGCTGGTGGCGAAGACGGTTTGCGTCGGGCGGGTGCCATCCCGCACGATGGCGGCCGGTGTGTCGGGCGGCAGTCCGTGGCTGATGAGCTGCTGGGCAATCGACACCAGGCGTTGCACGCCCATGTAGAACACCCGGGTCTGGCCGGGGCGCGCCAGTGCGGCCCAGTCGTGCGTAGCTTCGTCGTCGGCCAGATGGCCGGGCAGAAACACACAACTGCCTGCCAGATCCCGGTGTGTCAAGGGAATGCCCGCCGCGGCCGCACAGCCACTGGCCGCTGTGACACCAGGCACCACCTCAAACGCAATACCCTGGGCCTGCAAGGCCTGCACCTCTTCGCCGCCGCGTCCAAACACATAAGGGTCGCCACCCTTGAGTCGCACCACCCGTCGCCCGGCCCGTGCATGCAACACGAGCAGCGCATGAATACCTTCTTGCGGCACGGCGTGGTTGCCCAGGGCCTTGCCCACGTACACCCGCAGCGCACGAGGCGGTATCAGCGCCAACACCTCGGGTGAAATCAGCCGGTCGTGTACCACCACCTCGGCACGCTGGAGTCGGTCCAGCGAACGCAGGGTCATCAGATCCGCAGCACCGGGGCCAGCACCTACGATGGAGACAAAGCCAGGTAGGGATGCCGGTGAATCGGTGGCCTCAGCCATCACTGCTCCCCGGCCCTTGGTGAAACACCAGGTCTTGCACCACCTGGCCGCCTACCAGATGCTGATCGATGATGCGATCCATGTTGGCGGGCGTGACGTTGTAGTACCAGGTGCCGTCGGGCTGTACACACAACACCGGGCCACCTCTACACGCGGAAAAACAACTCACGCGGCTGCGTTTGACCCGCAGGGCGCCCTCGTGCAGGTTGGCGGCTTTGAACTTGTCGCCCAGGCTGTCGAACAAGGCTTGCGCGGTGCCGTCTTGGGTACAGCGCGGGCCGGTGCAGATCAGGATATGGCGTTTGTATTCGCCGATTTGCGGCTTGACTATTTCATGCATACGTGAATTGTGATTGCATCAACGCACGTTTTCCCGAAGATTGATGGTGAGATACTTAAAGACTTACCTCGACAGCCATTTTCACTGTGCCGTACACGTCCGCCGACATGCCTTCGGAAATGCACCTTTCAGGCGCCCCGCGCATTCAGGGCTGGTGCCCAGGTGCGCTGCGCCCCATGCCTTCGGGCGATGGGTTGGTTGTGCGTATCCGCCCGCCCGTTGGCCGTTTTACCCAAGCGCAGGCGATGGGCATTGCTATTCTTGCGACGCGTTATGCCTCGCCCGCGCTGGATATCACGGGCCGCGCCAATTTGCAGTTGCGCGGCATTGCCCAGGCCGACCATCCGGCGCTCCTGGAAGGCCTGCAATCCCTGGGGCTGGCAGACCCCAGCATAGAGGTGGAGTCCCGCCGCAACCTGCTGCTGTCGCCCTTCTGGCAAGACGGGGACGGCACGACGGAATTCGCGCGCGGGTTGTCCCTTGCACTGGCGCGGCCAGATGCACCCGCCTTGCCCGGAAAATTTGGTTTTGCCCTGGATTGCGGCGCAGCCCCTGTGTTGCGTGCCTGCTCTGCGGACATCCGCATTGAGCGCAGCGCCAACCATTTTTTGGTCTATGCCGACGCCGGCCTCGAAGGGGTTCAAGCCAGCGCAGATGAGGTCGTGCCTGTGGCACTCAGCCTGGCGCAATGGTTCGTAGACGCAGGTGGCGTTCAGGCCGGGCGTGGGCGCATGGCTACCCTGCTGTTCAACACCCCCACGCCAGACCGCTACAGTACGAGCACAGTACCTGCGGCCAACCCCGCACCGCCGCCGTTGGGTGAGGTGCCACAAGGCTGTGTCGTGGGTTTTGAATTCGGCCAGTTGCACGTGAAAACCCTGGCTGCATTGGCAAAACTCGCTCCATTGCGGCTGACACCTTGGCGCAGCGTATTGCTTGAGGGCATCGCGGGCGTCGAAGGTCTGACCGATGCGTTTGCCCTGCCCGATGTCATTACCCGAGCCGATGATGTTCGGTTGCGGGCAATGGCCTGTACCGGTGCACCCGGCTGCACGCAGGCTCTGGCGGCCACCCGGCAGTTGGCCCGCAGCTTGGCCCCCCTGGTGCGGCCAGGGCGTATCCTGCATGTCTCTGGCTGCACCAAAGGCTGCGCCCATCCCGGAGCTACACTCACTCTGGTTGCCTCAACCGCAGGCTACAACCTCATTGAACATGGCACAGCCGCATCATCGCCTGATCACTACGGCGTGAGTCCGGCGGCAATAGCCACCTACCTAGAACAACGACAACAACGCCAGCATGCGCCACACGTATGAGACCGATGGCAACGCGATCTACCGCCAGTCTTTTGCCATCATCCGCGAGGAAGCCGACCTCGCCCGATTCGACCCCATCGAAGAAATGGCGGTGGTGCGCATGGTGCACGCCACAGGTATGGTCGGGCTGGAGGCGCATGTCTGGTTCACCGCCGGTATGGCAATGGCCACACGCGCAGCGCTGGAGGGTGGCGCGCCGATTCTGTGCGACGTGCGGATGGTCAGCGAAGGCATTACCCGCAGCCGCCTGCCCGCCGACAACGCCGTCATCTGCACGCTGAACGCCCCCTCCGTGCGCGAACTGGCCCAGGTTATGGCCACCACCCGCAGCGCCGCCGCGCTGGAGCTGTGGCGGCCGCATCTGGCCGGTGCCGTGGTCGCCATCGGCAATGCGCCCACCGCGCTATTTCACCTGTTGAACATGCTGCAAGACCCCACCTGCCCACGCCCTGCCGCCATCATCGGCTGCCCGGTAGGATTTGTCGGCGCCGCCGAATCCAAGGCAGCGCTGATGGCTGTGCCGCCCGTGCCCGCTATGGTCGTGCAAGGCCGACTCGGCGGCTCGGCCATCACCGTCGCCGCAATCAACGCCCTCGCCTGCCGGAGGGAGATCTGATGGGCCGCATCCTCTGCGCCGGCCTGGGCCCTGGCGACCCGGACCTGATGAGTGTGCGCGCCGACCGCGCCATCCGCAGCGCCCGCCACGTGGCCTATTTCCGCAAAAAGGGCCGCCCTGGGCAGGCCCGGCGCATCGTGGACGGCATGTTGGCCCCCGATGTGCTCGAGTACGCCATGGAATACCCGGTGACCACCGAGCTGCCGTTCGACAGCCCGCAATACATCGCCTGCCTGGCCGCGTTCTACGACGATTGGACCACCCGCCTGGCGACCCTGGCACAGACCGAGGACGTGCTGGTGCTGTGCGAAGGTGATCCTTTCTTTTACGGGTCGTTCATGCACCTCTACACACGCTTGCAAGGCCGGGCCACGGTGGAAGTGATCCCCGGCATGCCCGGCATGGTGGGATGCTGGTCGGCCACCGGCACACCCATCACCTGGGGCGACGATGTGCTGGTGGTGCTGATGGGCACGCTGCCCGAGGCAGAGCTGCTGCGCCACATGGAGTCTGCCGACGCACTGGTGATCATGAAAACCGGCCGCAACTTGCCCCGCGTGCGCCGCGCGCTGGCCGCCGCCGGACGGCTCGACCAGGCGTGGCTGGTGGAGCGCGGCACCATGCCGGGCGAACGTGTTGTGCCGCTGTCTGAAGTGGATGGCAGCGACTGCCCCTACTTCGCCATCGTACTGGTGCACGGCCACGGCCGCCGCCCCGAGGTGTTGGAATGAGCGGGGAGTTATGTATTGCCGGTCTCGGCCCGGGCGACCCGCAATTAGTCACGCCCGAAGTTACCCTGGCCCTGGAGGCCGCCACCGACATCGTGGGCTACATCTCCTACGTCGCCCGCATCGCGCCACGCCGCGGGCTGACGCTGCACCCCTCAGACAATCGGGTCGAGCTGGACCGCGCCCGTGCCGCCCTGGTTATGGCCGCTGCGGGCCGCCGTGTGGTGGTCGTATCGTCCGGCGACCCAGGGGTGTTTGCAATGGCCTCCGCCGTGTTCGAAGCACTGGAAGGCCAGCCCGACTGGCAGGCGCTGGATATTCGCGTGTTACCGGGTATCACTGCAATGCTGGCTGCCGCTGCCAAAGCCGGTGCACCGCTGGGCCACGACTTCTGCGCCATCAACCTCAGTGATAACCTCAAACCCGCCTCGCTGATCGAAGCCCGCGTGCGCGCCGCTGCCGACGCCGACTTTGCGATGGCCTTCTACAACCCGCGTTCCACCAGCCGCCCGCACACCCTTGGCCGCGTACTGGAACTATTGCGCGCAAGCTGCGGACCGGACCGGCTCATCACCTTTGCCCGCGCCGTGAGCACGCCGCAAGAAAACCTGCTGACTGTCCGTCTGGCGGAGGCGACGCCCGAAATGGCCGACATGCGCACCGTCGTCATCGTGGGCAACTCCGCCACCCGCCGCGTAGGCCGCTTCGTCTACACCCCACGCTCGGCGCTATGAATTTTATAGCCGCTCCCGCAGCCCAGATGGTGAAAAACCTCGTTGACGCTGTGAACCACGGTACGGGCGGGAATAAAGGGCCGGTCGATCAGGATCACCGGCAAACCCTGCTCCCGCGCCGCCGTCAGCTTGGCCTGAGCGCCCGCACCACCCGAGTTTTTGGACACCAGATGGGTGATGCCGTGCTCTTGCAGCAAGGCGCGGTCGCCCTCCAGGCTGAACGGCCCGCGGTCCAGCACCACCTGGCCGCGCTCACTAGGCAAGTCCAGCACCGGGTCCACCAACCGCAACAAAAACCAATGCTGCTTGCAAGCCAAAAACGGTGCCAAATGCTGGCGACCAATGGCCAAAAAAACGCGGGCAGGTTCGCTGGGCAAGGCCTGCACCGCAGCGGTGATATCCGCCACGTGTTGCCACACATCACCACTCTGGGCCTGCCACGCGGGCCGCTCCAGCGCCAGCAGGGGCACGCCCGACGCCGCACAGGCCAGCATGGCGTTACGGCTCATCTGCGCGGCAAAGGGATGGGTGGCGTCCACCACGTGGGTGATCCGCTCGGCCTGCAAGAATGCCTGCAACCCGGCTACCCCGCCAAAGCCGCCTACGCGGGTGGGCAGCGGCTGGGCCATGGGCGCGTCGGTGCGGCCGGCGTAAGAAAATATGCCATCCACGCCCGCCTGCGCCAAGGCCTGGGCCAAACGGCTGGCCTCGGTCGTACCGCCCAACACAAGGATGCGCGCAAGGACGGGAGCAATGGCTGAACCCTGGCTGTCAATCATTGGTATCGGAGAAGATGGTCTGCATGGCCTGGGCGATGGTAGCCGCTCGGCCTTGGCCCAGGCGTTGCACGTCTTTGGCGGCGCGCGGCAACTGGCGCTGGCCGGTGTGGGTAGCCGTGGCCTGGAGTGGCCCCTGCCCTTTGACGTGGCCCCGGTGCTGGGCCTGCGCGGCCAGCCGGTGGCGGTGCTGGCATCAGGCGACCCGTTTTGGTTCGGCGCAGGCGGCAGTTTGGCGGCCCACCTTGCACCCGGTGAATGGCAGGCTTTCCCCGCATCCTCCACCTTCTCGCTGGCCGCATCCCGGCTGGCATGGCGCTTGGAGCAGGCGCATTGCTTCGGCCTGCACGCTGCGCCTTTTGCCCGTACCCGCTGTGCATTGCACAACGGCGCGCAACTGCTGTGCCTGCTGCGCGATGGCCCGGCGGTACGGGACTTTGCGCAGTGGCTGACCCAGCAAGGCGGCGGTGCGTCCAGCGTGTGGGTGCTGGAAGCCCTTGGCGGCCCGCGCGAACGCATACGCCAAAGTGCGGCCAGCACACTTGACTATGCGGACATCCAAAGCCCGGTGGCCGTAGCCGTGCAGGTATCCGGTTCCTTGGGTTTGCCGCACACCCCCGGCCTGCCAGACGGCGGCTTTGCCCACGACGGCCAAATCACCAAGTCACCCATCCGTGCCCTCACTCTCTGCGCCCTGGCCCCGCGCCCCGGCGAACACCTGTGGGACCTCGGTGCAGGCTCGGGCTCGGTGTCGGTCGAGTGGTGTTTGGCGGGCGGCACCTCCAGCGCGGTAGAACAGCACGCCGAGCGCGTGGTGAATATCCGCGCCAACGCCGAATCCTTCGGCATGGACCACCGCCTGGGCGTGTACCACGGCGCCACACAAGACCTGCTGGCTGACTTGCCCACGCCCCATGCCATCTTTGTCGGTGGTGGATTTGATGCGGCCTTGTTCGTCAGCTTGCAGTCCGCAGCACCCACCGGCTGCCGCCTGGTGGTGAACGCGGTGACGCTGGAAACCGAATCCGCCCTGCTGCAACTGCACGCCGAACACGGCGGCGAATTGCTGCGCATCGAGCTGGAGCAGGCCGCACCGCTTGGCCGCATGCGTGGCTGGCAGCCCAGCCGCCCGGTGGTGCAATGGAGTGTTGTTTTATGACCGTGGCGGGTTTGGGCTTTCGCGCCCAATGCAACGTGACTTCTCTGCGTGCTGCCCTGGATGCTGCACTGCAAGCCCACGGCAAGCCTATCACCCTCACTGCCCTGGCCACTGCCGCCGACAAAACCAGGCACCCCGCCCTGCTGCAACTCGCCGCGGAACTGCAATTGCCCATCATCCCCGTCACCCTGCCGCAGCTAACCAGCCAAGCCGCCAGGCCCAGCGCCCATGTGCCCGCCCGATACGGCGCGCGCAGCGTGGCCGAAGCCGCAGCGCTGGCAGCGGCGGGGCCCAGCGCAACGCTGGCATCAACCCGCTGCATTAGCCCCGACCGTCTGGCCACCGCCGCCATTGCCGCCCCTCAAGATACAAAACCATGACCGTTCATTTCATCGGCGCGGGCCCCGGCGCCCCCGATTTACTCACCCTGCGTGGCCGCGACTTGATTGCCGCCAGCCCGGTGTGTCTCTACGCAGGCTCTCTGGTTCCCGAAGGCGTGCTGGCCCACTGCCCGCACGGTGCGCATATCGTCAACACGGCGGCGCTGTCGCTGGAACAGATATTGGCGGAAATCAGCGCCGCGCACGCCGCCGGGCAGGACGTGGCCCGCCTGCACTCGGGCGACCTGTCAGTGTGGTCGGCGATGGGCGAGCAACTGCGCGGCCTGCGCGCGCTGGACATTCCCTACACCGTGACACCCGGTGTACCCGCGTTTGCGGCGGCGGCGGCCATATTGGAGGTCGAGCTGACTCTGCCTGGCCTGAGCCAGTCGGTAGTTCTCACCCGCACATCAGGCCGCGCGTCGGCCATGCCCAGCACCGAGTCGCTGGCCCACTTTGCCGCCACCCAGGCTGTGCTGGCCATCCACCTGTCCATCCACGTGTTGCCGCGTGTTGTGACGGAGCTGACCCCCTACTACGGCGCAGACTGCCCCGTGGCCGTGGTATGGCGCGCCAGCTGGCCGGACGAACGCGTGGTGCGGGCCACGCTGTCCACCATCGAAGCGGCCGTGGGCGCAGGCATGGAGCGCACGGCATTGATCCTGGTCGGCCACACCCTGGGCGCAGAAGAGTTTGCCCACAGCCGCCTCTACGCGGGCGACTACGACCGCCGCTATCGCCCGCTCGGCACCGCGCCGCGCTTTCCGGCAGGCTCCGAATGATCGACCTCTGCCTGGTCGGAATAGGCACCGGCAACCCCGACCACGTCACCCGCCAGGGCATTCAGGCTCTGAATGCCGCCGATTTGATTCTGGTGCCCCGCAAAGGAGCAGGCAAAACCGATCTGGCCGAGTTGCGCTTGCAGCTGTGCAAAGAACTGGTGACCAACCCCGCCACCCAGGTGGTGGGCTTCGACATGCCGCTGCGCGATGCCAACGACCCCGACTATCCCGGCGCCGTGCACCGCTGGCACGACGCGATTGCCGAGGTGTGGCTGGCCACCATCCGCACCCGGCTATCGGCTGGTGGACGCGTGGCCCTGCTGGTGTGGGGCGACCCCTCGCTGTACGACAGCACCCTGCGCATTGCGGGGCGCCTGGCGGTGCAACTACCGGTGAAATTGTCTGTCGTCCCCGGCATCACCGCCCTGCAAGCCCTGACCGCCGCCCACGCCATCGCGCTCAGCGACATCAACGCCCCCGTCACCATCACCACCGGCCGCCAACTGCGCGAGCACGGCTGGCCACAGTCCGCGAATGCCGTGGCGGTGATGCTGGACGGACACTGCGCGTTTCAGCAACTGCCGCCGGCGGGCATCACGATTTGGTGGGGTGCCTACCTGGGCATGCCGCAGCAGATCTGCATTGCGGGGCCGCTTGCGGAAGTTGGCGCGCGGATTCTGGCGCAACGGCAGGCGGCGCGAGCGGCGCATGGGTGGATCATGGACACCTATTTGATGCGCAGGCACACATAACCCAAGGTGGTGGGTCAAATCGTGACGAAGTCCCCGTACCTGACGAACAGTCAGCTACAGTAACAATAGCAATATTCGGCTACACCTTTCGGTACTCGCCCCCCCAGCGCCGCGCCCAATCCGCGCATCTGCCGGCCGCCCGCTTGGCGTCATCAAAGTCAACGACAACCACCTGCTCTGCCCCTTGTGGTGCTTTGGGCTGATCCAGGGTACGGCCATCGGTCAACAGCCACAACACGGTGCCGGCTTCACCCATCGTGCCGCGCACGCGGCGGTGCTGCGCAACCAGGCTTTCTGCGGCCGCGAGCGCCTGCACCAGTGGCGTACCGCCACCACCGCCTCGCTGCTGTATACGCACAACCGCCGCACGGCGCGCAGGGCCTGGGGGCACCAGGACCTCGATGCCCTGCCCGCCAAAACACAGCAAGGCGACATGTTCACCCGCACGTGCCGCTTGCTCCAGCACTTGGGTTGCGTAGCCTTTGGCCAGCGCCAATCGGCCGCCCTGGCGCATGGAACCGGAGGTATCCAGCAGCAGCAGGTGAAGCCTGGTCGGCGTGGTCTTGGGCTCGCGCCAGCGCAGGTGCTGCGGGGCAAAGACCGCACGGCCTTTGGCTTGGAGTGTCGGCAGCCAGGCAATTGGGCCCGGTCTGAATCCTTGGCCCGGCTTGGCGCGCACAACCACTGCCGGCAATGCACGGGCACCGGCTGACTGGGCTGTTGTGCGCCACCGCCCGCTTCGCACCGCAGTCTGCGGCGTGAAGCCGAGGTGGCTCAGGCTTTTTTTGGCGGGAGCACTCCTGCCGCAGCGGGCCGCACGGTACCCACAGGCAAGGAGGACATGGCACCCCAATCGCCATCACCGCCTTGGTCTGGCTGGGCGGGGGGTTCCGAATTGTTTTGCGGCGCAGGTCTGTTGGCTTGGGCCGGGGGTGGCGTCTGTTGCAAATCAGGCTGCACCGCAGGGTTGCGGCGGTGGCGCACGGCCAGTTCGGCCACGGCATCTACGTCGGCCGTGCCAACCCTGCGACGGCCATCCAAAGCAGCAAGTGCTCGCGCAGCGCGCAGCATCACCAGGTCTGCGCGCACCCCATCCACTCCCGCGGCCGAAGCCAATTGACCGGCATGGGCCAGCACCTCATCAGGCCAGGTGACGCAGGCCAGCAGGGCTTGAGCATCCATCACGCTGGCGGCGAGGTTTTGCGCGGCTTCGGCATGTTGCTCGGCCACCGCGGCGGGGTCCGCGTCAAACGTCAAGCGACTGCGTAGAATCTGCTGGCGCTGAGCTGCATCCACCGGGTTGTTCAGCCACACCGAGAGGCCAAAACGGTCCAGCAACTGCGGGCGCAGTTCACCCTCTTCCGGGTTCATGGTGCCGACCAGCACGAAGCGCGCGGCGTGGCGCTGGGAGATGCCGTCGCGTTCGACGGTGTTGACACCGCTTGCTGCCACATCCAGCAAGGCGTCTACCAAGGCGTCAGGCAACAGGTTGACTTCGTCCACATACAACACGCCCAGGTGCGCGCGCGCCACCAGGCCGGGCGAGAGGCGCACTGCGCCGCTTTGCAACGCGTCTTCAATGCTGAGGGTGCCCACCAGTTGCTCCAGGCTGGCGGCCAGTGGGAGGGTGACAAACGGGGCTTGCGGCAGCAATGCGGCCAGTGCGCGCGCAGCGGTAGATTTGGCCGTGCCGCGTGGCCCGCCGATGAGCAAGCCGCCA
Organism: Betaproteobacteria bacterium; assembly: GCA_031416215.1. Classification (GTDB taxonomy): domain Bacteria; phylum Pseudomonadota; class Gammaproteobacteria; order Burkholderiales; family Burkholderiaceae_C; genus CAISIP01. Next base: position 17,525 of record JANOTG010000589.1, on the reverse strand, counting down.
ATGCCGGGGTCTACCGCCACCAACAGCAAGGCACGTTGCAGAGCCTGCTGGCCCACCAACGCGGTAAACGGAAAAGGCACCGGCTCAGGTGCATCTAGCGGCACGGCGCTTGGCGCGGACCTTGACGTTGCAGCGGACGCGGGATTCACCTTGGGATGCATATTGGGATTCAGGGGCATGGTCAGGAGGTTTCCAGCTGATTTTCAAGCGCCAGCACGTGGTCCATGATGCGTTCGCGGTGGTCACCGGGCTCGGCCCACATGCCGCGCTGCATGGCTTCCAGCAAGCGTTCACCGATGCTGCGAAGGGCCAGGGGGTTGTGCTGTTGCAGGAAGGCACGGGTGTCTTCGTCGTGCACATAGGCATCGGCCACCAGTGCGTATTGGTGATCGCCCACCACGCCGGTGGTGGCGTCAAAAGCGAACAAAAATTCGACGGTCGCAGCCATTTCAAACGCCCCCTTGTAGCCGTGGCGTTTGACGCCGGCTATCCACTTGGGATTGACCGCACGAGAGCGCACCACGCGGGCCACCTCTTCGCCCAGGGTACGGATTTTGGGAGCGCCCGGCACGCTGAAGTCGCCGTGGTACAGCGCGGCGGGCGCGCCGCTCAGGTGCTCCACCGCTGCAGCCATGCCACCCATGAACTGGTAGTAGTCGCCGGAATCCAGAATGTCGTGCTCGCGGTTATCCTGGTTGTGCAGCACTGCGTCCAGCCCGGCGATGCGCTGGGCGAATGCCTTGGGCGCCGCGCTGCCGTGTGCGTCTTGCCCGTAGGCAAAGGCCCCGGCTCGTAAATAGGCCTCGGCCAGATCTGAACGTTCAGCCCACTGGCCACTGGCAATGGAGGCCTGCAAGCCGGCACCGTAGCCACCGGGCCGTGGCCCGAATACACGCCAGGTGGAGGCCCGCTCGGCATCGGCGTCCGAGTGCCCTGCGGCCAGCGCCAGCGCGGCCTCGGCCTGCACGCGCACGCGGATGGGGTTGATATCGTCCGGCTCGTCGCCCACGCTGATGGCTGCCACGGCGCACACGGCGGTGTCGAACAGGTCGATCACGTTGGGGAATGCATCGCGGAAGAAGCCGGAGACGCGCAGCGTCACGTCCACACGCGGGCGGCCCAGCACGCTCATGGGCATGACTTCGATGTCCACCACGCGGTTGCTGCCTGCCGCCCACTTGGGCCGCACACCCAGCAGCGAAAAAGCCTGGGCCACATCTTCGCCTCCCGTGCGCATGGTGCTTGTACCCCAGACCGACAGACCCATCGCGGTGGGGTACGCACCGTGGTCTTGCAAGTGGCGCTCTACCACTCGGTTTGCCCCCTGGGCACCCATCGCGTAAGCAGTCTGGGTGGGGATGGCACGCGTGTCCACCGAATAGAAGTTACGCCCGGTGGGCAACACGTCCGGCCTGCCGCGCGACGGTGCGCCACTGGGGCCGGGGGGAATGAAGCGCCCGTCCAAGCCGCGCAGCAACTGGCCGATTTCGTTGGGGCCACAGGCATCCAGACGCGGGGCGAGTGTGCTGTGCAGGCGATCCAGCACCTGGGCGGTGTGGGGCCACAACGCGGGTGCAAGCGGTGTGCCGTCTTGCACCAACTGCACGGCCAGCAACTCCAGCCGTTCGCGGGTGTGGCCTGCGTGGCGCCAGGGGTCGGTGCACAGGGTTTGCAAAACCTGTGGGCGCTCCCCGGTCCAAGGTGCGGCCCAGTCAGTGCTGAGGGCATCAAAGTCTTGCAGGCCCAAGTCGTGCGCCAGGGCGACCGTCAAGCTGCCCTGCGCCACACCCGATCCGCCGGGGTAGCGGGCCAGTGCCACCAGGGTGTCCACCCGCTGGCGGCCGGTGGGAGACTGGCCGAAGGTATGCAGGCCGTCGCGGATTTGCGACTCCTTGATTTCGCACAGGTAGGCATCCAGGCGCTGCAACAAGGCTTCGCGCTGGGTGTCGTCGGCGGGTTTGGCAAAACCCAGCTCTGCATGCAGGCCGTCTGCCAGCACTTTCTCCAAAATGCTGGCACGCAGCAGTTTGGCGCGGCGCGGGTCGAGTGACAGTGCCTCGTAATACTCGTCCATGCGGCCGTCGAGCTGCTGCAGCGGGCCGTAGGTTTCGGCGCGGGTCATGGCGGGCATCAGGTGGTCGATGATGACGGCCTGGGTGCGGCGCTTGGCCTGCGCGCCCTCGCCGGGGTCATTGACGATGAAGGGGTACAGGTGCGGCAGCGGGCCGAGGATGGCATCGGGCCAGCAGGCGGCACCCAGCGCCACGCTCTTGCCGGGCAGCCATTCCAGGTTGCCGTGTTTGCCCACGTGGACCACCGCGTCCACCGCGTAGGCGCGGCGCAGCCAGAAGTAAAACGCCAGATAGTTGTGGGTGGGCACCAGGTCGGCATCGTGGTAGGTGGCAACCACGTCCAGATCGCGCCCGCGTGCGGGCTGATTGCCCACAAACACATTGCCGTAGCGCTGGCCCGACACCATGAAGCGGCCTGCGCGCAGCAGCGGATCCAGCGCCGGCAGGCCCCACAGGGTGTTGATGGCGGCTTGGCTTTCGGGTGGGAGGGCCGAGAAATCTTGCAGGTAGTCGACCATCGCCAGGCTTTGGCCCGCGGGGCGGTCGTCGTTGGCATCCAGATTGTTGGTGATGCCGCGCACCAGGTCGGCCATCAGCGCGCCACCGTCTTCTGGCACGTTGCCGGTGTCATAACCCGCGGCCCGCAGGGCATGCAGGATAACGACAGTGGATGCGGGTGTGTCCAAGCCCACGCCGTTGGCCAGGCGTGCGTCGTCATTGGGGTAGTTGGCCAACACGAGGGCCACGCGCTTGTTCGCGTTGGGCTTGCCGCGCAGGGTGCACCAGCGGCGCGCCAGCTGGGCCACGTAGGCAATGCGCTCGGACTCGGGCTGGTAGCGCACCACATCGATCTCAGCGCGCTCACAGCGCCAAGCCAGGCCTTTGAAGCTGATCGGCCGGGTGCCGATGCGGCCATCCACCTCGGGCAGCACGATCTGCATGGCCAGGTCGCGCGGGGTGAGGCCATGCGGATCGTCTTGCCACTGGGCTTGTGAGCAGCCCGCGGTGATGAGCTGCAACACCGGCGCGTCGCCGGCCAGCAGCACAGGTTGCACTTCAATGCCCGCATCGTTGCCATCCATCGCGCCCACGGCAAAGCTGGTGGCGTTGAGCACCACGTCCACCTTGTGTTCTTGGGCCAGCGATTGCAGCAGCGCCATGCTGCCTGGGTTCTTGAGCGAATCCAGTGCCACGGCCAGGGTGTTGAGGCCTTCATCTGCCAGCGCGGCCAGCATGGCATCAAACGCGGCCGTGTTGCCCGCCTGCAAATGCGCTTTGTAGAACACCAGCAAGGCCACGGGTGCGCCTGCGCGCCACGGGGCCAAGGGCACGGCGGGTACGTAGGGCATGGTGGCGGGCAACACGGCAGCGGGTGCAGGGCGCTCGCCCTGGCCAAAGGCGGTGTGGGCGATCAGCTGGAAAAAGTTCCGGGCGTTGTCGCGCCCGCCTTCGCGCAGGCAGCGCCAAAGGTGAGAGCAATCGTCCTTGGAGGCGGTACTGCGCATCAGCAACTGCGCGTCTTCCACGCACTCCCCCGACACCATCACCAGCCACTGACCCCGCGCCCGGGCGGACTCGCAGACCTGGTCCACGATGTAGGCCCAGTCACTGGGGCTGCCCAGGTGCTCGATGACGATGGCCTTGGCGTGGCGTAGCACGTCATCCATGTACAGATCGGTCGAAGCGGGCTGGCGCAGCCACATCAGATTGGCCAGCCGCACACGGGGGAAATCATCCGGCAAGGTGCTGGCCACTTCGGCCAGCAAGGACAGCGTGGTGTCTGCCACAGTCAGCACCACGATGTCGCCCGGCGTTTGCGCCACGCGCACCACGCCCAAACCATCGTCTTCAACATGGCCGCCGGGGCGGGTGGAGAGCAAATGCATGAAGTGCCCTCAAACCAACGCGGCTTGCAGTTCGCTTTGCAGCCCGGCAGCATCGAGGTGATCGCCAATCAACACAAGGCGGCTGGCACGTGGCTCGTCACTGCGCCAAGCCCGGTCGAAATAGCTGTCGAACCGCTGACCTACACCCTGCACCACCAAGCGCATGGCAGCGCCCGGCACGGCTACAAAGCCTTTGACGCGGTAAATCTCATGGTGTTGCACCAGGACAGCCAGCGCGGCGAGCAGCTTGGCGCGGTCGGTCACGTCCAACCTGATCGACACCGAGTCGAAGGCATCGTGATCGTGGTCTTCTTCCGCGTCATGGTGGGTTTTTCGGGCGTCGATCACGGCTTCTACAGCGCGCTCCAAGCCCAGCAGCACATTCAGGGCCACCTGACCGTGCGATGCGCGCACCAGCTTCACACCGGCAGGCGCCTCGGAACGGATGACGGCTTCCACGGCCTCCAGCGCGGCAGCATCCATGCCATCGATCTTGTGCACGATCACCAGGTCAGCGGTGGCCAGTTGGTCTTCAAATAACTCAGCCAATGGCGAGTCGTGGTCCAGGTTGTCGTCGGCGCGGCGCAGTACGTCGACGGCCACCGGATCTTCGGCAAACGTGCCAGCGGCGACAGCTGGCGCATCCACCACAGTGATCACCGCGTCCACAGTGAATGCATTTCGCAGCGCGGGCCACTGGAAGGCCTGCACCAGCGGCTTGGGCAGGGCCAGGCCGGAGGTCTCGATCACCAGGTAGTCGATCTGATCACGGCGGGCGGCCAGTTGCTCCATTACCGGGGCAAACTCTTCCTGCACGGTGCAGCACAGGCAGCCGTTGGCCAGCTCAAACAGTTGGCCATTTTCAACACCGTTTTCGTCGCAGCCAATGCCGCAGCCGCGCAACAGTTCACCGTCGATGCCCAGTTCGCCAAACTCATTGACGATGACGGCAATGCGGCGGCCTTGGGCATTGGTCAGCAAATTGCGCAGGAGTGTGGTCTTGCCACTGCCCAAAAAGCCGGTGACGATGGTGGCGGGGATTTTGCGGGTTTGCATGATTCAGCCTTTCAAGAATTAGAACGTAAACACAGGGTTCGTCAGGCGACATCAGGCTGGCTTAGCAAGATATACATGACAAACAGTGCACCCATACTGGCCGTGATAATTCCCACTGGCAGCTCTTGAGGTGCCAGCACAATGCGGCACACGACATCGCTCAGCAGCAACAGCAAGGCACCCATGAGCACCGCCAAGCCCAGCATGCTGCGGTGCAAAGCGCCTGCCAACGCGCGCGCCAGATGCGGCACCATCAGACCGACAAAACCGATCACACCGGAGACCGCTACAAAACAGGCGGTGGCAAATGCGCAAACCACAAACACCTGGATGCGCAGGCGCTGAGGGTCTATGCCCAGGCTGTGTGCCGTGTTTTCACCGCCCAGCATGGCATCCAGCGCACCGATTCTGCGCCAGCAAAAAACAAACAGCACCAGCAAGCCCGTGAGAGGCACAAAGAGACTGTCCCAGCGTGCTGAACCAAGACCGCCCATGGTCCAGAACAGCACCGATTGGGCAGCCCGCTGGTCGCCTAGAAAGATGAAATAGTAGGTCAGTGCCGTAAAAAGAAACGACACCGACAAACCTGCCAAAATCATGCGCTCAGGGGTGTGGCTGCGGTAGCGGTGCAGCAGCAGCAACACTACCACGACGGATGCCATGCCCCCCACAAACGCAGCAAGTGGCAGCGTCCAGATGCCAAACAGTTCCCCCGTCAAGGTGATTACAGCCACAGCACCTGCGGCTGAGCCGGACGACAAGCCAAACAGGTAGGGGTCAGACAGATCATTGCGCGTGGCCGTTTGCAGCAATGCTCCTACCAACGCCAAGCCAGCGCCCACCAGGATTGCCAGCAGCATGCGTGGAATACGCAGATTCACCACGATGCGGTTCACCATGCTGTAGTGGGCATCATCCGCACCGCTCAACAGCAAACCCAGGCTGTCGCCGACCTCGGACAGGCTCACCGCAGTAGAACCGGACACCACTGACACCATGCTCACGCAAACCAGAAGCACCAGCAACAGCGCAACCCGCACGGACACAGTCCCACCGGTGAGCCGGCGGGTCGATGTCTGCCCCATGGCGCTTGAAGTGCTCAACGCGCGGCTGCCTTGGCCATTTTCTCGATGGCACCGATATTGGCAGGGCCTGGCGTCAGCTCTTCATAACGCAGGCCCACGAAACGCCTGTTCTTGATCGCATCGGTGTGCCGCATCAGGGGGTGTCTTTGCAAAAACTGCAATAACTTGTCGGCACCGCCTTCATTCTGGTAGTCCAGGAGCACCAAAAATTCGGGATTGCGCGCGGCCACAGCTTCCCACGACACGGTGCCCCAACTGGTCTCCACATCGTCCATGATGTTGCGCCCGCCCGCGGCTTCCATCATGGCGGTAGGAATGGCGTATTTGCCCGCCGTAAATGGTTTGTCTTCACCCGAGTCAAACAAGAACATACGCGTGGCTTCTTTGCCGCCGGTATTGGACAGGCCGGCAAGGCGCTGTTTCCAGGCAGTCACCTGGGCTTTGGCAGATGCTTCTTTGCCAAAAATGGTGCCCAACTTGATAAAGTCGGTGTAGAGCAAGTCCATGCTGGCGCGTGGGCGGCTTTTGTCCACATGGATGCAGCTTTCGCTCAACACCAGCGTAGGGATCTTGTATCTCTGCAGCGTGGTCGGCGTGACATCGCCTCCCACCTTCATGCCGTAGTTCCAGCCGGCAAAAAAGAAGTCCGGGTTGGCGGCCAGGATGTTTTCCATGGTGGGCTGCTTGGGCGCAATTTCACGGATATTCCCCAACGCCTGCTTGAACTCCGGGCTCATCTTGTACCAGCCGGTGATGCCGCTGACGCCCACCATACTTTTTTGCAGACCCAGCGCCAACGCCATGTCGGTCATGTTGATGTCATGAATCAAAGCCGCTTTGGGTGGGGCGGCAAAAGTCAGCTTGTCACCGCAACTGTCCACCGTGACAGGAAAGGTCTGGGCTTGTACACCAGCGGCACACAAGGCGATGGCGCCCAACACCAGGCGCGTGAGGGGTTGAATTTTCAAACGAACGACAAATGTCATCTGGCTCTTTCTGGGTCTTTGGGAAAAGTCAATGCACGGGCACGGAGGCTTGCGTGGGTACGGCCTGCTGCAACGGTGAACCCTGCGAGTTTTTTGCTGTTTTGGGCGACTCGAATACCGCAATGTCTTGCTCGCGGTGCGGCAGCGGCAGGTAAAAAACGTCCATGCCGAAATTGCCCAGCACCAGTTCTTTGGTCAGCACCTGGGAGGGCTCTCCCTGCGCTACCACCCGCCCCTCACCGAGCAACACCACACTGTGGGCAAAGCGCTGCACCAGGCTCAACTCATGCAGCGCAGCGACCACGGTCACGCCCAGTTCGGTCAGCAAGTCCAGCATGTCTGCACGCGTGCGCAAATCCAGGTGGTTGGTAGGTTCATCGAGCAGAAGAATCCGTGGCTCTTGCGCCAAAGCACGCGCAATGGCGGCGCGCTGCTGCTCGCCACCCGAGAGTGTGCGCATTTGCCGGTCTTGCAAGAGGTGCAGGCGGCAGCGTTGCAGCGATCTGCTCACCGCGGCCGCACTTTCTTCTTTGCTGAGTTCGCCGTGGGGCGTGCGGCCCAATGCCACATAGTCACGCACCCGCAGTTGGCCGTGCACTTGCTCATGCTGGTGTACTACGGCCAGCTGCTTGGCGCGCTGCGTGCCAGTCAGGCGGCGAAGGTCCAGCCCCCCGATCAATACGCGCCCCTCGCTTGGCGGCAGGCGCCCCGCCATCACTTGCAGCAAAGTGGTTTTGCCGGAACCGTTGGGGCCCACCATGGCCACATGCGCCCCAAAGGGTACCACCAGGCTGACGTCCCCCAACACACGTTTTCCCTGGCGTAGCAGAGATACGTTGTGCACTTGCAGATCAGGCTGAACCGGCAGTGCGCTTGGCTGTGGGGCGAAAGTCATGGCGTATCGGCGTAATCAGTCTTCAATGCCACGCTGGGCGGGAACCCCGGCTTTGAAATGATGTTTGATCAACGTCATTTCAGTGACGGTATCCGCCAGTTCGATGAGCTCCGCCGGCGCATTGCGGCCCGTCAACACCACGTGCACATGCGGTGGCCGCTCACGAAGGCAGCTCAAAATACTCTCCAACGGAATCCAGCCGTAGCGCAAGGGGTACATGATTTCGTCCAGCACCACCATGAAGTACTCGCCCGCCATTACAGCGGCCTTTGCCTGCTCCCAGCCGGCCTGGGCGAGCTCAGCGGAGTGATCCAGGTCCTTGCTCTTCCAGGTGAAACCGTCACCCAACCCTGTGATGGGAATGCCCAACTGCTCGAACAGGCGGTGTTCCCCGAAGCGTGCGGTGGGCACCTTCATGAACTGGTACACCTTGACATTTTTACCCCGGCCATGGGCACGCAGGGCCAGCCCGAAGGCGGCCGTGCTTTTACCTTTGCCGGTGCCGGTATGCACCAAAATCAATCCTCGCCGCTCACCTTGTGGCTTGGGCGTGTCACGCAATACAGGTGGTGCAATCAATTCCACGGGGATGTCCTTTCAAGCAGCGTTGTACACGTGCTGGCTCACCAACGGGCCACCTTGCAAGCGGCGTATGGCCTTGGCGGCAGCCAAACCGATGCATGTCAGCGCGCGCATCAACACAGCTGCAGGGCCATCATTTTTTAGCGCATCGACTGCCAATTTGGTCGCGTAGACAGCCACTGCCGTTGCCGTGCCGCAGCTCAAAGAAACCCTGGTTCCATCAACGAGTCCGGATTCGACATGCATGATGTAACTCCTCAATGAAAAAATCGATCGGGAGAACAGATCGGTAGAAATCAAAAGCCTCGGGTATTGTCATTGCTTCACCTCCTCCCTATGAGGGCGTGGCAGGACCACCCAATGGCCCTCAACGGCATGGACAACCAATCGCTGGTCAAACACAGCTTCCAGCGCCCGATGCGTGGCGGCATCCGCGCATTTGCCCTGATGGGTCACCCGGCCGTTGGCCATGATGACCATTTGGTCGGCGTGCAGAGCCATTGAGATTTCATGCAGGACACTGACAACGGTCTTTCCCTTGCCAACCAGTTCACGCACCAGCATCAGCCAGTCGGCCTGGTGGGGTGGATCCAGATTGGCGAGAGGTTCGTCCATCAACAAAATATCAGCCTCAACGGCCAGCGCACGGGCCAGCAACACGCGCTGTCGCTCCCCGCCCGACACATGCCCCAGCGCCCTGCCCCGCCAATCCCAGGCCTGGGTAGACTTGAGGGCGCGCTCCACCGCCGCATGGTCGGCGGCGCTGGGCAAAGCCAGCCACGGCTGATGCGGCATGCGACCCAGCATAACCACGTCCAGCACGCATAAATCGTCGCCGGTCGATTCGTTCTGACCCAGCCAGGCCAATTGCCGCGCACGTACACGGCCCGGCAAACGGGCTAGCGGTTGACCCAGCATGGTCACCGTACCGCTGTGCGGCAATAGATGGGCCAGACATTTCAGCAGTGTGGACTTGCCCGCGCCATTGGGGCCAGTGATGCTGGTCCAATGGCCTACGGGCAAGGACAGCGAAACATCGTGCAATACCTCGGAGTTTCCCAGCCAAGTCGTTATGGAATGGGCACTTATTGCTGCTTCATGGATTGCGTTCATCACAATGCTGCCCCACTGGCAGCACGTGTGCTGCGGTGCATCAGCCACAACAAATAACCACCACCCAGCACGGCTGTCAGCACCCCCACGGGCAACTCCTGCGGGGCGATCAGCCAGCGTGCCAGCGTATCAGCCGCCATCAGCAGCGCGCCGCCCGTCAGACTGGAAAGCCACATCAGCCGCCCATGCGTGACTTGGATGACCGAACGCACCAAATGCGGGGCGGCCAAGCCGACAAAGGCGATCAGGCCGGTTTGTGCCACTGCCGTGCCGGTGGCCATTGCCAGCACCGCAACCAAGGCCGCACGCATCGGGGCCAGTGGCAGCCCCAAGCTCGAGGCGGTGGCGTCACCCAAACTCAAACCATCCAGCACGCGGCCCAGAAGCCACGCCGCAGTCACACACACCAGCCACACCCCCGCCATCAGCAGGCAGGCCGTCCAACCCACAAAGCTGGTGGAGCCCAGCATGAAGGCCTGCATGGCCTGCAAGGAATCCGGGGAGAGCAGCAACACCAGATGCGTCACGGCACCGAGTACCACGCCTACCACTACCCCGGCCAGCAGCAGGCGCAAAGTGTGTTGCACCCCCCGTGAGAGCGCCAGCGTGAGCAACACTGCCAGCACCGCGCCAGCAAATGCCGCACCTGTCAACCCTAAGCGTACCAACACGCCGCCGGAAAATACGTTGACGGCACCACTTGCGTATGCAGCACCGTTCATCATGCCGGCCCCGCCAGCCGACCCACCCAGCATTCCCGTACCACCACCCATGGCCGCAAGCGCCATTGCCACACCCAGTGAAGCACCCGCAGCGCTGCCCAACAAATACGGGTCAGCCAGCGGGTTGCGAAACAATCCCTGCGCCACCGCACCCGCCAGCCCCAGCAAGGCACCTGCCACCCAGGCGCCCAAGGTGCGGGGCAGGCGAATTTCCCAAACGATCTGATGCGCCATGGCGTATTGCGCGGGGTCTTCAGTGGGGTTCAAGAGGGGATGGATCAGGTTCTCAAACCCGGTGCTGCCTACACACACGCCCAACACCAGCAGGACGGCCGCACCAATCAACAGTGGCCACACCACAAATGACGCGCGGCGCGAGTTCAAGACTTGGCCCCTGCCACGGCGGGCTTGGTACCGGGGGCCTTTTCCAGCAGACACTGCGCCATCAGTCGCGCGCCTTCGGCCATGCGTGGCCCGGGACGCACCAGCACGTTGGCCTGTTCCACCGGGAAGATACACACGCGTTGCTCGCGCAGCGCGCGGATGCGGCTCCAACCGGGACGCTGGGCCATGCCGTCCACACTGCGCTGGCCAATCATGATGAGGTCGGGATTGGCCCGCACAATGAATTCGGGGTTGAGCTTTGGGAATGGTCCGTGCTTGGAATCCACAATGTTTTTAACGCCCAGGCGCGTCAAGGTCTCGCCAATGAAGGACAACTCGCCCGCCGCATAGGGCCCTTGATTGACTTCGAAATAGACCCGCGTAGTCCGCACGCTGGCCGGCAGCGACTGTGCGGCAGCGGACACACCGGCATCAATCGCCCGCCAGATTTTTTGCGCATCGGGCACCTCAAGCACCTGCCCCAGCTTGAGCAACACGCGTTGCACGTCGGCATGGGTTTTGGGCTCCAGCGCCACCACTTTGATACCCAGCGCCTGCAGCCGCTCACCCGCACGCGATGAGGTGGCCATCAGCACCACATCAGGCCGCAGCGCAACGATGGCTTCGATGTTGGGGTCCAGGCCGCCGCCCACTTTGGGCAGGGTCTTGAGACTGACGGGGAAATCCGAGTACCGATCCACCCCCACCAGCCGATGGCACTGGCCCAACTCGCAGACAGATTCGGTCAACGACGGCAACAGGCTGACGACGCGCTGAGGCGTTTTGTCAAAGTTGACAATGTTGCCACGGTCGTCGGTGACTTGGAATGCGTGCAAAGCACCACTGAACAGCAAGCCAGCCAGCGTAGCACTGAGGAAATGCCCCCATAACAAACTTCCCCCAAAGGCGGGATGGGAAACCACAAATTTCATGGCGAATCCTTCAAACGGCAGGGCAGACCCGCCACCATCAGCGTCACGCGCTGACAGACGCCGGCCACCGCCTGGTTCAGGCTGCCAAGCGCATCCACAAAGGCGCGAACCTGCTGACCCATGGGGATGACACCCAGTCCGATCTCGTTTCCGACCAAAACGACCGGGCCGGTTGCGTTTTGAATTGCCAGGGTTATCGGCACATTGTGTTCTGAGCTCTCAACCGAAACGTCACTAGTGGCATTGGCAGGCATCAGCAGATTGGTAAGCCACAACGTCAGGCAGTCCACCACGATCAATGTGTCCGGATGGCTCAGCCGGGAAATGGCCTCAGCCAAGTGCAATGGCTCTTCAACCGTCTGCATGCCCGGCACGCGCTGGGCGCGATCACGTTGATGACGGGCGATGCGCTCGACCATCTCCCCATCCCACGGCTGGGCAGTGGCTATCAGTACCGCGTGGCGGTCGGGGGCGGCATGCAGCCAGTCACGCGCCAGCAACTCGGCGCGGCGGGATTTGCCACTCTTTTGACCACCCAATACCAGCTCGCTGCGGGCGATGAACGCGCTCTGAATATCAACCATGGACTCGGCTCCAGTCCATCACGATACGGTGCAACTGCGCCACGCCATCAGTCAGCGCCGCCGGGCCGGGTTGCAAGATATCAGGTGACTTGATCTCAAACAACTGTTTGTTTTTGACGGCGTTGACGTCTTGCCAACCCGCACGCGCCGCCACCTTTTCCGACCGAAATTTCTTGCCGCACCAGGAGCCGATGATGATGTCGGGGTTACGCTGCACGATTTTTCCCCCATCGGCAATGATGCGGTCTTTGCCCATTGGCTCTATTGCCAACTCGGGAAAACAATCGTCTCCCCCGGCAATGCCGATCAACTCGGACACCCAACGGATGGCACTGATATGCGGCTCGTCCCACTCTTCGAAAAAAACGCGTGGACGACGCGGCAGGGCCCGAGCCGCATCTTCAATGCCCTGCAACTGTCGGCACATCGCAGCCATCAGGGTCTGACCCAACTCCACCTTGCCGACCATAGCAGCTACCTGCGTCATCATGGCCAAAATAGCTGTCACGCTGCGCTGGTTGAACACGGTGACCTGCACGCCCTTGCGGATCAACTCGGCGGCAATGTCGGCTTGGAGGTCAGAAAAACCAAACACACAGTCAGGTTGCAGATCCAGAATTTTGTCAATCTTGGCGCTCAGGAAAGCGCTAACGCGGGGTTTCTCTGTGCGTGCACGTGCTGGGCGCACGGTGTAGCCAGAAATACCCACAATGCGCGCCTCCTCACCCAGGAGGTAGAGCCATTCTGTCGTTTCCTCGGTCAGGCAAACGATGCGCTGCGGGCCACTTGAAATCGCAAACCGGTGCGTGCTCATGCAAATAGCCTGACCGTGGCTTGCGGGTTGGACGCAAACCAGGCATGAAAGTAGCTGGCGCGAATACTTCCCTGCACCCACAAGGACTCGCCCGCATTTGGCGCCGGAGACTTGCCGGGGCGAGCCGTGCGCGCCCTGGCCTGCAGGGGGGAGTCGCAAGTCGAATAGTGGAATGTGTGTCCGCGCAGGAAATTGCCGTCCAAATCCAGTTGTTGCGGCCCCAACGCAGCCAGCCGTTTTTGCATGGTGACCACACCAGGCAGCAAGCCCCATTGCGCATGGGTGGTGCCATCCAGTGCGACCAACTGCTCGAACAACACCATCATGCCGCCACACTCCGCCCACACGGGTTTGTGCTGAGCAACGTGCGCCGCCAGGCTGGCACGCAGTGACTGGTTAGCCGACAGCTTTTCCGCGTGCAGCTCGGGGTAACCACCAGGCAACCACACCGAATCGCAATCAGGCAAAGCCGTGTCATTCAACGGGGAAAAGAAAACCAATTTGGCACCCAGGTCTCGCAGGCAATCGAGGTTGGCGGCGTAGATGAAACAGAACGCAGCATCACGGGCGATGGCGATGGTTTTGCCCACCAGGGGCAGTGTTCCCGGATCGAACTCACTCGGCGGGACAATACCGCTGTCGAACTCGACATTCCACCGGGCCAGATCAGCCAGGGTCATTTGCCCCAGTGAGGTGTCCAGCAAGGTGTCCGCCGCCGCATCGAGACGCTGCATGGCGTCCACCACTTCGCTGGCCACCGTCAGCCCCAAATGACGCTCGGGCAGGCTCATCGCGGGGTTGCGCATGACGGCGCCCAGCCAGTGCTGAGGCTCGCGTAGGCTGACTCTCAACATCTCCGCATGGCGCGCACTGGCCACCTTATTGGCCAGCATCCCGGCCCAGCGCAGCCCTTCGCGGTAGTTCTCCAGGCCATAAGCCAAGGCACCAAATGTGCCTGCCATGGAGCCAGCATCGATCACCGCAAGCACGGGCAGCCCAAAGCGATGCGCCAGGTCAGCCGCGCTAGGCTCGCCATCAAACAATCCCATCACCCCTTCCACAATGATCAGGTCCGCTTGTGCAGACGCTGCCAACAGGCGAGCCCTGCAATCGGCCTCCCCCGTCATCCACAAATCAAGTTGATGTACCGGCCTGCCGCTGGCCAAAGCAAGCCAGTGCGGATCCAGAAAGTCAGGGCCGCACTTGAACACCTGCACCCGCCTGCCTTGGCGGGTGTGAAGGCGCGCCAGGGCCGAAGTCACAGTGGTTTTACCCTGACCCGAGGCAGGCGCAGCAATCAATAGGGCGGGGCAGGTGGTCATAGGCAAGCGTTGACACCGAAATGATCAACATAAACCCTCACCGTCGTCCCCGACAGTGCTTGGGCAGTAACGGCTGCAGCGGATCAGAAATACGCGTGCAGCCACTTCGTTGGCCGGTATCCGGGCTGACGGAGCAACCTTCACCGCCTTCCCAGCGCTTGTTCAAGGCATCCAGTGGCTGATTGATGAAAGCGGGGCGTGTGTCGCAAAACACAAATCCGTCCGTTCGACCGTTGCGGGGGCAGCGCAGGTGAGGTCAGCCGCCGATGTTTCCATCAACAGCCCCTCCTGCTTCCCGTTGAACTGCAGCGTGTGAACCACACTGCGAGCACCAACACGGCAATTTTACGTCAGGCCGGCTGGCGCAAACCCTACAATCACCGGCCTATGTCGAACCAGCGCCAAATCGACCAGATCGCCGAGCGAATCGAGCGCCTGCTGGTGCGCCATGCCGAGTTGCAGCGCACCAACACACTGCTGAACGCGCAGGTTGACAGCCTGACCCAGGAACGCGACTCGCTCAAATCGCGACTCGGCGCTGCCCGCGCACGGGTCGACGCCTTGCTGGATCGTCTGCCTGAGGCAACACCGGTTGGCAACGCGCAAAAACACACACCATGAAACAGCTCGAAGTGCAGATCATGGGACAGAGTTACCTCTTGGGCTGTCCGCCGGGTGGCGAGTCACGGCTGCTGGAGGCTGTGGAGCGTGTGGACAGCGCCATGTGCAAAATTCGTGACGGCGGCAAGGTGCGTGCGCGGGACCGCATCGCGGTGTTGGCAGCACTCAATCTGGCGTTTGATCTCGCAGAGCGCCCGACTGCTGCCGGCGCGGGCGGACCAGCAACCGCCGGTGACGAAGGCGACAACACCATGCAGCTCACCACGCTGCTGGACCGCCTTGACCGCGCACTGGGTGACGACGGCCGCTTGTTGTAGGGTTTTCTGTCGGCGCTGGCTGGCGAAATCAGCCGCGAACTTCTACAATTACAACCGTCTGCAGTGCGCACCGGGCTTTATATTTCCTTGAACCAATGCTCTTAGAGCCCGGGCTTGGAACATTGCCTGGCAGGTGTGATCATCTCGCGTTAGATGAACCCAACGCCAGCGCTGCCCTCGCCCACCTGAACCCCGGTTCAGGATGCCGGTCCGGTGGCACTTGCAGACACCTTATTCCCTTGTCCTGCGCGCGCAAGGCGGCACTCCACACAAGGCGGTAGCGCCACCCGATCAACGCGTGAACTGCACCCGACAGCGAATGCCGGCGGGGATCTTGTTGGCCGGGTTGGGCAGTTGCAGTCGCACCCAGAAAGTGCCGCTGGCCGGGTCGATCAGGCGGTCCACCACGGCCACCGTGGCCTTGAAGGTGCCGGGGAAATACGGCGCCAAGTTGACGCTGCCGGTCATCCCCACCCGTATCGAGCCAAACATTTCCGCCGGGGCGATGACTTCGACACTCAGCGGATCGAGTTGTGCCAGCTTGAGTGCCACCGACTTGTCGGAGCGCACCAGTTCACCGGGCGCCAGGCGCCGCTCCGCCACCACACCGTCGATCGGGCTGACAATGGTCCTGAGCCTGAGTATCTCCAGGTCCTTCTTCAGCTCGCCCTCGTGCAGGCGGGCTTCCGTCACCATTTCGTCACGTTCCTGCGCCGAGATCAGTTGCTTCTGAAACAGGGTCTCGTTGCGCTCCACCTTGCGCCGGTCAAATTCGACTCGTGAGCGCGACAGCTCCACCGACGCCGCCTCGACTCCAGACGCCAGCCTGGCCACCACCTGCCCTTTCTTCACGAAGTCACCACGATCGACGGTGACCTCTTCCACCACCCCGTCCACCGGGCTGCCGACCTGCACCACCATGAACGGCTCGACCAGGCAGTCATGCGCCGCGCGCACCCGGCGCAGCTCCGTGGGCGAGGGCAAAGGCGCCGGCAAGGAGGTTTGAGCGCGCGCCGGCAAAGCCATTGCCAACGGCAGCAACCAACCGATGATCCGTCTCATTCGTGACTGCCGGTGAACGCCAGCGTCTTGCCGGATTGCTGGTCTGCCTTGAGCAGCTCCCGTCGCGCCCGCGAGTGCACGGCTTCGGCGTATTTCTGTGCCAGACGGATGGCGATGGCGGCCACCTTGCTGCCGGCGCGGCTGCCAAGCGCCGTTGCCAGGCTGGCCAACAGCCTCCTGGGAAATGGTCCAACCGCAGACATCAAGGCGTCCTCCAGAGAAAGTAGGGACTCCACATGTCCAGGGTTTCCCTGGCGGGCACAACGTCCGGCGAGTTGCCGGTCGATACGCCTGGAATCGTAACGTTCAGACAGAATAACATGCAGCCCGCCGAGGGCCGCGACATCGTCGGCGAGCTGGATGTCGGTACCACGGCCCGCCATGTTGGTGGCAATCGTGATGGCACCCCGCACACCGGCACGCGCCACGACTTCGGCCTCCTCGCGATCCTGCTTGGCATTCAATACGCTGTGCTGCAGGCCGGCCTGTGTCAGCAGCCGGCTCGCATGTTCCGAAGCCGCCACCGAGCGCGTACCCAACAACACCGGTTGTCCGGTGCCATGCACCTGGCTGACGCGACGCACAATCTCCAACCACCTGCGGTCACTGCTGCCAAACACCCGCACTGGCGCCATGCGCCGCTGGCTGGCGCGGTTGGTGGGGATCTTGACCACCGCCAGGTCATAGACGGCCCCAAGTTCGCCGGCCACCTCCTTGGCGGTTCCCGTCATGCCAGCCAACAGCAGGTAACGCCGGAAGAAGCGCTGGTAACTGATGCGAGCCAGTGGTTCCTTGGGCGCCGTGATCTCGCAACCCTCCTTGGCCTCTATCAACTGGTGCAGACCCCGCTCCCAGGAGCGATCGGCCATGGTACGACCGGTGTATTCGTCGATGATCTCGATCTTGCCATCACGCACCAGGTAGTGCTCATCGGCAAAAAACACGTGTAGTGCCGACAGGGCCTGGGTCGCCATTTCCTCCCGGCGCAACAAGCCGAGCCAGACACCGCCGAACGGCGTGCACAGCCGCTCCAGCTTGTCGCGCCCGGCATCGGTCAGCGTGATCTTGCGCTCTGACACGGCGTGCGTGAAG
>JANOTG010000588.1:0-1839 GCA_031416215.1 Betaproteobacteria bacterium | reverse complement strand
CCGCTGGCTTCGGTGGGTCAGGACCTCAACCTGATCAAGGCACACCGGGCACTGGCGGAGAACGGCTGCCACTTCCTCGTTGTGCATGCGCCTGACGGGCGCACAGCCGCATTGGTCGATCATGTAGTGCACAACATGCACGCCACTGCTGCACAACGTTATGGAACCTTCATCGTCGAAGAGCTGGTGCAGGCTGCCGACGGCAATCCGCAGATCTTCGAGTCGCCGGACCGCGGGCTGGACCTGCCGGCAGCTGCCAGCCAGCAAACCTGAGTTGCCCCGACGGGGCTCACTGGAGCACCTTCGTGCTACGCACTGCGGTGCGACCTTGCTTGGGGGCGGCCCGGCGCGGCGGTCACGCCGAATGGCGGGCCTCCTGGAGGTCGATCTCGCGCATCAGGCTGCGCAACAACACGTCACTGATGGTGTTGCTGCGCGACGTCTCGACCAGAACCTGACGCTCGGCCTGCAATGCCAGCAGCCACAAGTCACGCTCCATCTGATCCGCCTGGCCCACCTGGTGGGCATTGCCGGCCTCGCTGCCATGCCGCTCGATACGTTGCTGGTACGACTGCGCAATACGCCGCGAAGCCGCCACCACGGCCGCGCCATCGGCGTGCTCGCGCGCCAGCGCGTCGCCTGCGCGGACCACCGCGTCCAATGCCGATTGCGCGGCGGCCACCCGCACCCGGCGTTCCGCGGCGCGTTGTGACGGATCGGGCGCCAACTGCAAGCCGTTCAGCGTGTACGGCAGCGCCGCGCTGGTCACCACCAGCGATACGACGATGACACCAGCGGCCAGAAATATCGCCATATCGCGGCCGACAAAGGCACTGCCATCGACCATCTGAAGGGGCAGCGTCAGCACTGCCGCCAGGGTGATCGCGCCCCGCACACCCGCCAGCGACATCGCCAGTGCAACACGCCAATAGGGCCCCTGGCCGCTCTGGTGTGCGTCGGCGAAGGTCGAGTGCATCGATAACCAGACCCAGCAAAACCGCAACACCAGCAAGGCCGCCACGATTTGCAGCACGTAGACCACCAGCCACCACGGCTCGCTGTGGCCGCTGAGCAGCACCGTGACCGGCGCCGCCTGCACGATGGCCGGAATCTGGGCGCCCAACAACACAAAAATGCTGCCGTTGCCGGCAAACTGCACGGTATCCCAGACGGCAGTGCGGCGAATCCTGGTGATTGCATGCCAGTGGCTATGTGGTGCGAAGCTCATGGTGATTCCCGCTGCGACGACGGCCAGGATGCCCGAGCAGCGAAGGGATTCAGCCAGCAGGTAGACGCCGGAGGGAATCAGCAGCGTCAACAGAATCTGCGCCGCGCCGTCGTTTCCCACCAGCGCCCCGGCGTCACGCTGTGAACGCGTCAGCAACCAGGTACAGGCGCCACCAATCGCCAACCCGCCCAGCGCCACCCAGACGAAACTCGCCAGCGCGCCGGCAAGAGAGAATGCGCCGGTCAATGCCGCAGCCACGGCGAAACGCATGCAGACCAGTCCGGATGCGTCATTGAACAGCGACTCACCGTCCAGAATCTGGCGCATGCGCGGCGCCATCGGGCTGCGTGCCGCGATGGCGGCCAGCGCCACCGGGTCGGTGGGCGCCAACACGGCGGCCAGCGCAAACGCCACCGCCAGTGGCAGCGCCGGGATCATCCAGTGCACCAGTAACCCCAGCCCGAGTACCGTGAAGACCACCAGGCCCAACGCCAGGCGCAGCACGGTCGGCGCATTACGCAGCAATTCGTCCTTGGGGATGCGCCAGCCATCGATGAATAGCAGCGGCGGCAGCAGCAACACAAAAAATACTTCGGGGTCCAGCGCCACCG
>JANOTG010000587.1:0-4746 GCA_031416215.1 Betaproteobacteria bacterium | reverse complement strand
GTTGGTGGTGCGCGGATACACATAGTCCGTACCCAGCAACACCCAACGCTTGGCGCCGCCGCCTTCCTTGCTCATCAGGTAGTCGACGGCGGGGATGGCTTGCTGATTCGGTGCCGCACCGGTGTAGAAAACGTTCTTGGACAGCTCTTCACCTTCGTACTGCACCGGGTAGAACAGCAGGCCGTTCATTTCTTCCACCACCGGCAACACCGACTTGCGCGACACGCTGGTCCAGCAACCGAAAATCACCGAGACCTTGTCCTGCCCCAGCAGTTGCTTGGTCTTCTCGGCAAACAGCGGCCAGTTGGAGGCCGGGTCGACCACCACAGGCTCCAGCTTCTTGCCCAGCACGCCACCCTTGGCGTTGATTTCATCGATGGCCATCAGCACGGTGTCTTTCAGAACGGTTTCCGATATGGCCATGGTGCCTGAGAGGCTGTGCAGGATGCCAACCTTGATGGTGCCGCCGGATTGCGCGATGGCGGCACCGGAGAGTCCAAAGCCCAGGGCGATGGACGCGGTAATGAGTTTGAGCGGGGCCCGACGATTCATCTTTTTCTCCGTTCGAATAACGACAACCACAAATTGGGTCAGTCTGGTTACGCAAGGCCCGTGCCAGCGTGCTGCAATGCACCAATAGCCCCCTGTTTTCAACCCGCCCACGCTGGCAATGCACCAGGAACGGTCCCGGTCCCAGGAGCGCCATGCACCGCAAGGCAGCAGGTTCAAGCACCAAAATGCGGCGTAGCTGCCGCCAGGCGCAGTGCGCGCGCCTTTGCTGATGGCACATGACTTGCATCACAATCGTGCAAGCACCACCCTAGTGAACCACCATGGAACTGACCCCCCGCGAAAAAGACAAGCTGCTGCTTTTCACGGCCGCCTTGCTGGCCGAGCGGCGCCGGGCGCGCGGACTCAAGCTCAACTATCCGGAAGCCATGGCGCTCATCAGCGCGGCGGTGATGGAGGGTGCGCGCGACGGCAAGTCGGTGGCCCAACTGATGAGCGAGGGCCGTGCTGTGCTGACACGCGCCGACGTGATGGAAGGCATTGCCGAGATGATCCCCGACATCCAGGTCGAAGCCACCTTTCCCGATGGCACCAAACTCGTCACAGTGCACCAACCCATTGTTTGACGCTGACGGCAGCGCGACGAATCGAAACCCGAAATGGCGACATCATGATTCCTGGCGAACTCATCACCGACGGCCCCGACCATGCGCTCAACACCGGGCGCCGTTGCGTCACGCTGGTGGTGCAAAACACGGCAGACCGGCCGATTCAGGTGGGCTCGCACTACCACTTTGCCGAGACCAACGCGGCGCTCGGCTTTGACCGCCAGGCCGCGCGTGGCATGCGGCTCAACATCGCGTCAGGCTCGGCTGTGCGCTTCGAGCCGGGCCAACAACGTACGGTCGAGCTGGTGGATTTCGCCGGTGGCCGCATGGTGTTCGGCTTTCGCGGCCTGACCCAGGGAGCACTTTGATGGCCCGTATTGGACGGCGCGCCTACGCCGAGATATTCGGCCCGACCGTGGGCGACCGGGTGCGCCTGGCAGACACCAACCTGCTGATCGAAGTGGAGCAGGACTACACCCTGCGCGCCGGCAGTTATGGCGAAGAAGTCAAATTCGGCGGCGGCAAGACCATACGCGACGGCATGGCGCAGTCGCAGCGCACCCGTGATGGCACGGGCAGCGGCCCCGAGGCCGGCGGCGCGGTGGACTGCGTCATGACCAATGCGCTGATCCTCGACCACTGGGGCATCGTCAAGGCCGACATCGGCCTCAAGGGCGGGCGCATCGTGGCCATCGGCAAGGCCGGCAACCCGGACACCCAGAGCGGTGTGGATATCGTCATCGGCCCGGGCACGGAAGTGATCAGCTGCGAAGGCAACATCGTCACTGCGGGTGGCATCGATTCACACATCCACTTTATCTGCCCGCAACAGATCGAAGAAGCGCTGGCCTCGGGTGTCACCACCATGCTGGGCGGCGGCACTGGCCCGGCTACCGGCACCTTTGCCACCACCTGCACACCGGGGCCGTGGAATATCGAGCGCATGCTGCAGGCGGCGGACGGCTTTGCCATGAACCTGGGCTTCTTGGGCAAGGGCAACGCCTCGCTGCCTGCGGCGCTGCACGAGCAGATCAACGCCGGTGTCATCGGCCTCAAGCTGCACGAGGACTGGGGCACCACGCCGGCTGCGATCAGCAACTGCCTGGATGTGGCCGAGTCCACCGACACCCAGGTGGCGATCCACTCCGACACGCTCAACGAGAGCGGTTTCGTGGAAAACACCATCGCCGCCACCAAAGGCCGGGGCCTGTGCGCCTTCCACACCGAAGGCGCCGGTGGCGGCCATGCGCCAGACATCCTGCGCGTGGTGGGCGAGGCGAACTTCCTGCCGAGCTCGACCAACCCGACCATGCCCTACACGGTGAACACGCTGGACGAACATGTGGACATGCTGATGGTCTGCCACCACCTCGACGCGGGTATTGCCGAAGACCTGGCCTTTGCCGAGAGCCGCATCCGCAAGGAGACGATTGCCGCAGAGGACATCCTGCACGACCTGGGCGCCATCAGCATGATGAGCAGCGACAGCCAGGCCATGGGCCGGGTGGGTGAGGTGATCCTGCGCACCTGGCAGACGGCGCACAAGATGAAAGCGCAACGCGGCACCTTGCCCGAGGACAACAGCCGCAACGACAACTTTCGCGCCAAGCGTTATGTCGCCAAGTACACCATCAACCCGGCCATCGCCCACGGCATCAGCCACGAGGTGGGCAGCATCGCGGTTGGCAAGTGGGCCGACCTGGTAGTGTGGAAGCCGGCGTTTTTTGGCATCAAGCCGGCGCTCCTACTCAAGGGTGGCTTCATCGCCATGGCCGCCATGGGTGACCCGAATGCGTCGATCCCGACGCCACAACCGGTGCACTACCGGCCCATGTTCGGCGCCTTTGGCGGCGCACTGGCAAGGGGCTCGCTGACCTTCGTTTCACAGGCCGGGCTAAGCGCAGGAATTCAGGAACGTTTTGGCCTGAAAAAAACACTCAGCGCGGTGCGCAACGTGCGCGGAGTGCGCAAGCAGGACATGGTGCACAACAGCTATTTGCCGAAGATGGAGATCGACGCACAGACCTACAGTGTGCGCGCCGACGGGCAGTTGCTGACCTGTGAGCCGGCCGTGAGTTTGCCGATGGCGCAGCGGTATTTTCTGTTTTAGCCGGAGCGACTCGACGCTCGAATGCAAGTCCTGATCCATGCCGCGAACTCGACCTCGGGCAACTTTCCCGCAGCGAGGTCCAGCATTCGGACAACGCAGTCAGCGTCGGTCGCAAACAGCTCAAAACCGTTGAGGACCAAAAAAAGTTCGACTGCGACAAACGCCGTCCGCTTGTTACCGTCGACAAAGGGATGGTTGCGCGCCAGACCAAACCCGTATGCTGCAACCAGATCGGCGGCATCCGGTTCGCCATAGTTCGCCAGCTGCTGTGGCCGGGCCAGGGCAGACTCCAACAGATTGGTGTCCCGAATCCCCGCGCCGCCTCCATGCTCTGCCAGCTGTTCGTCATGGACAGCGTGAATCAGCGCTGACTCCAGCCAGCGCCATTCGTTCGCGGCATGTCTCATTTGGCCAGTTCGCGCAACACGTCGCGACGCTTCTTCATGATGCGGCGCGCCTCTGTCATCTGGGATACGAATTCCGGGTCATAGGCTGTCAGGTTCACCCCATTCGCCGCCTCGGTCCAGAACAAGCTGTCGCCCTTCTCCACCTTCAAC
The DNA here is from genome assembly GCA_031416215.1 of Betaproteobacteria bacterium. GTDB lineage: Bacteria > Pseudomonadota > Gammaproteobacteria > Burkholderiales > Burkholderiaceae_C > CAISIP01. The sequence continues at coordinate 961 of JANOTG010000587.1, read as the reverse complement.
CGCGCCAACAATTCCTTGGGCAGAATGACACCTACCGAATTTCCGATCTGGGTGAGTTTGAGCGCGGCCATGGAATGCTCCACCAAGTTATAACAATTGTTATATTATCGCAAAACGCCGCAACAGTGTAAGCCCCACCTGCTCTACCCAGACCGCCCCAACACACCACACCACACCCACCATGCTGACCATCAACAAACTTATGCCACAAGGCGCCGGACTGGCGCCAGTGCTGCTGAAGCGCGCTTCCACCATCGAACTGGGCTGGGACACGCGCCAGAAGAGCCGCTTCGACGCCACCGACTCCACTGGTCGCGCACTGGGCATATTCCTGGCACGCGGCACGGCAGTTCGAGGCGGCGACGTACTGGTGGCGGAGGACGGCTCGCTGGTGCGCGTGATCGCTGCGCCGCAACCGGTGTTGCGCATCACCCATTGCAGCGAGCACGGCACGCCATTCGACCTGCTGCGCGCGGCGTACCACCTCGGTAACCGGCATGTGCCGATCGAGCTCAGGCCCGATCACCTGAAGATCGAGCCCGACCACGTGCTGGCCGACCTGCTGCGCGCCATGCACCTGATCGTGCATGCCGAGACCAGTGGCTTCGAGCCGGAGGGCGGCGCCTATTCGACCCAGGGACATGCCCACGCGCATTGGCATGGGCATGGGCATAAACACGATCATGCGGAACCCAACGACCACGACCATGGGCATGACCATGGGCATGACCACGGGCATGACCACGGGCACAAGCACTGATGGAGCCTGCCACCGCGGCTCGACAAGCAGGATCGGCCACGCCCCTGCCGGCCACCAGCCTGTTGCAGCTGATCTGGCTTGCGTCGCCCGCTTTGCCGGTGGGCGGGTTCTCATATTCCGAAGTGCTGGAGGCCGCCGTCGACCGCGCTGGCGTGCGCGATGAAGCCAGCGCCCGGCAGTGGCTACGCGACCAGCTGCACC
>JANOTG010000586.1:0-2466 GCA_031416215.1 Betaproteobacteria bacterium | reverse complement strand
GCGCAGGCCGACGCCATCATCACCAGTGGCGGCGTCAGTGTCGGTGAGGCCGACTACACCCGGGCAATGATGAAAAAGCTCGCCGGCAACAGTGGTGGCGTCGCCTTCTGGCGCATTGCCATGCGCCCGGGCCGCCCGATGGCCGTGGGGCGCATCAGCGCGGCCGGTGTCGACCCGGCGCATTCAGCCGTGTTGTTCGGCCTGCCGGGCAATCCGGTCGCCGTCATGGTGACGTTTCTTGCCTTTGTGCGCCCTGCGTTGCTGCGCATGATGGGCTGCACCGCAGCACCGGCGCCACTGCTGCGGGCACGCAGCGCCGAGGCGATGCGCAAGAAGCCCGGGCGCACCGAGTACCAGCGTGGCGTGGTCTGCCGAACGCAGGAGGGTGGCCTGCAGGTACACACAACCGGCAATCAGGGCTCCGGCGTATTGCGATCCATGGTGCAGGCCAATGGTCTGATCGTGCTGCACCACGACCAGGGAAATGTGGCCGTGGGTGACGAGATCGATGTGATGATGTTCGATGGAGTGATCTGAACAACGGCAGGCTTCGCGGGCCGGCCGCCGGATCACGGACTACTTGCCGCCGACTGGCGCCAGTTGTGGTGCGTGTGCGCTGGCCGTAATGTCGTCTTCCAGAGCCACTTCTTTCTTCGCACCTGGTGCGTGCCGGCGTGCGAACAGCGTGTACATGGTGGGCACGACAAAAATCGTCAACAGCGTTCCCAGGCTCATGCCGCCCACGATCACCCAGCCGATCTGGCGCCGGCTCTCGGCACCGGCGCCGCTGGCAAGCGCCAGTGGCACCGCACCCAGCACCATGGCTCCGGTCGTCATCAGGATCGGACGCAGCCTCTGAGTCGCGGATTTCTTGATAGCCGCCAGGGTATCCAGGCCCTGCTCGCGCAGCTGATTGGCAAATTCAACAATCAGGATGCCGTGTTTGGTGATCAGACCCACCAGCGTGATCAGGCCGATCTGACTGAACACATTGAGAGTCCCACCCGACCATTTGAGCGCCAGCAACGCCCCCGCCATCGACAACGGCACGCTGAGCAAAATCACGAACGGGTCGACAAAACTCTCGAACTGCGCCGCCAGCACCAGAAAGATGAAAAACAGCGCCAGGATAAAGACCAGCGTCAGCGAGTCGGCCGACTTCCGGAACTCACGGCTGGAGCCGTTCAAATCTGTGGCATAACCCGGCTTGAGCACCTTCTTGGCAGTGGCATCCATGAAATCGAGTGCTTCACCCACTGAAAAATCAGCCGCCAGATTCGAGGTGATCGAGGCCGAGCGCCGCTGGCCGAAATGGTTCAGCTCTCGCGGCACTACCACCTCGCGCAGTTTCACCAGTGCCGAAAGCGGGATCATGGTGTCGTTGCGCCCGCGCACAAATATCTTCTCGATGTCGTCCGGCGTGTCACGCCCGGTCGGGTTGGTCTGCACGATGACGTCGTATTGCTCTCCCTCGCGCTTGTAGCGGGTGACCAGGCGTCCGCCCAGCATGGTTTCGACCGCGCGGGCAATCGCATCCACACCGACACCCATGTCGGCAGCACGCTCCCGGTCCACCTCGAGCCGGATTTCGGGCTTGTTCAGCCGCAGATCGGTGTCCACCTGCACAAATCCGGGGTTCTTTGCCAGCTCGTCCTGGAACTGCCGCACCGTCTGCGCCAGATTCTGGTAACTGTCCGAGGTGATGATGACGTAGTTGATCGGGCGCTGCGTAAAGCCCTGCCCGAGCGATGGTGGCGTGATGGGAAACGCAGTGACACCGGTCAGGCCAGCCACCCTTGGCGTCATGTCGCGCGCCATCTCCAGCGTGGTGCGTTTGCGCTCCTCCCAGGGCGTGGTGCGAAAGAAGATATTGCCCTGGGCGACAGTTGGGTTCCCAATGGTGGCAAAGATGCGGTCGAACTCCGGATAACTTTCGCCGACACGCTCGATGGCGCGGGCATAACGGTTGGTGTAGTCCAGCGTCGCGCCGTCCGGCGCGTTGATCTGCGCAAGGACCACACCACGATCCTCGATGGGTGCCAACTCGCGTTTGATATCACCCAGCACGCTCCACGACACCACACCGCTGCCGATCGCGACAAGCACCACCAGCCAGCGCATTTTCAGGGTCACGCCCAGCAACCACCCATAACCCCGGGTCAGGGCCTGCAAGCCGCGCTCCATGCCCCGGTCGAAGACATTGGGATTCGGGTTGTGGCGCAGCAGCAATGAACACATCATCGGCGACAGCGTCAGCGCGACCACGCCCGACACCACCACCGCGCCGGCCAGCGCCAGGGCAAATTCGGTGAACAGGCGACCGGTGCGCCCGGGAGCAAAGGCCAGCGGCGCATACACGGCCACCAGCGTCATGGTCATGGCCACGATGGCGAACGCCACCTCACGCGAACCCTTGATGGCGGCCTGGAATGGCGTCATGCCTTCCTCGATATGTCGGTAGATGTT
>JANOTG010000585.1:0-3351 GCA_031416215.1 Betaproteobacteria bacterium | reverse complement strand
GAACGCTCAATAGTAGGCCGATGCAAGGCGCAGGGAGGCGCAGTTGCAGCGATCTACTCTACCGCTTGATGCGGCGATCATCCCAGCAGCGATCACCGGTTGTTCCAGGCCCCCATTTCAGTGGCCTCGCCACTCAAGGCGCCAGCGTCGGCTCGCGCACCTGCTCCTTGCGGATCAGGTAGATGCCGCTGGCGATGATGATGGCACCACCCGCCAAGGTAGGGGCGTCCGGCGTGGTGTGCCAGATGAACCAGTCCAGTCCGATACCCCAGGCCAGCGCGGAATACTCGAACGGCGCCACCGCCGAGGCATTGCCGTAGCGAAACGCCTCGGTGATGGCCACCTGCCCGAGGAAGCCGGTGACTGCCAGCGCCGCGATCGCCGGCCAATGGGCGGAATCGATGGTGACCCAGTTCCAGGACGCCAGCACACCGGCGCCGACACCCCACATCGCGGTGGTCCAGAACACCAGCGTCACCGCCGGGTCGGTGCGGGTCAAAACGCGACCCACAATCGCCGCAACCGCATACATTGCCGCCGCGACCAGCACGGCCAGCGCGCCGGCGGAAAAAAACGACGTGCCGTCCGGCCGCATGGCGATCACCACTCCAACCAGGCCGACTACGATCGCCAGCCAATGTCGCAGCGCCACCTTTTCCTTCAGCACCGGGATCGCCAGCATGGTGATGAACAGGGGTGCGATGAAGAATATGGTGTAGGCCTCGGCCAGGCCCAGCTCCTTGAGGGCATAGGTGAACAGCCACAACATCGCGATGCCCATGGCGCCGCGCAGCAGGTGCAGCGGCCAGCGGATGCGCCACAGCAGGTGCACCTCGCGCCGCCACAACACATACAGGCAGACCAGCGGCAAGGCCGACAAGCCGCGCAGCGCCGCCACCTGCATGGCAGGGTAACTGCCCACGAGCAGCTTGAGCACGGCGTCCATCAGCGAAAACAGCGCAACCGCAATCAGCATCGCAGCGATGCTGCGCAGATTGCCGGTCACCGGCGCGCCTCAAGGGTTATGGTGCGTATCTGCAACCACGCACAGGGATGGATGGGCGTGGCGAGCGGACAGGACTGCGAGACCGCCACGCTTTCAGGGCTTGCGCTGTTCGAGCCGAAGGCCCACGGCGCTGCGGTTCGGAAAGCCTTTCCAGTAGGTATGGTCACTCTTGAACGTGCCGTTCGCTTCGGCCGACCATTTGCCGTCTTTGGCGTTCTCAGGCAGATTCAGGTAGGCGTCCATGCCGGCGTCATTCTTGAGGTACTTGGCCAGGAACGCCGTGCTGAAATGCTGCGCGATATTGTTCATGCGCACGTTGTCCCACACGGCATCCGTGTAATGCTCAGCCGGGATGAACTTGAGTGTCGAGACTGGCAGCCAGGTTTCCTTTGGTGGCGGCATCGGTGCACCGGCATTGTGGTTGGCGTTCTCGTAGGTCAACAAAAAACGTGGCGCGTTCACAGAGCCTTCGAAGATGTTGCGCACACCGGGCGCGTAGCCCGACACGTCGTCGATGCTGCCTGCGACATAGAAGATGGGGGTCTTCACACCCGCCAGCCCGGCTGCGTCCCAGAAGCCGGCATTAAAGCCCCAGGGCGCAAACGCCACCGCGGCCTTGATGCGTTTGTCCATCGATGCCACATGGGCCGGGTTGCCGGCCTGGCGCACTGCCAGCGCGCCACCCGGTGTGCCCCAGGGCAAGGCCACGCTGGCGGCGGTGAAGCCACCACCCACTGTGTTCACCACGCCATAACCACCCATGGAATAACCGATCAGGCCGGTCATGTCCGCGTTCACCATGCCCTTGAGCGTGCCGCCCGGGTCATTGGCATTGAGTTTGGCCATTTCACCCAGCACGAACAATTGGTCCAGCGGCCGGTTCAGCAGGGTGCTGCCAAACGCCGCCTGGTCGCTGTAAGTGCTGTCGGTGTGGTCGATGGACGCCACCACATAACCCTTGCTGGACAGGTTTTCCGCCAGGTGGCTGAGCAGAAAACGGTTGCCCGGATAACCATGCGAAATGATCAGCAGCGGGTAGGGGCCAGCGCTTGCGTCCGCCGGGGCACCCCGTACCGCCTTGCCGTGCAGCACCACCTCGGTCTTGCCATCGCGGGCGAAGACACGGTATTGACCACCAGCCGCCTGGCCGGCGGCCAGTTTGGCCGGATACCAGACTTCCACCGTCAACGGGCGGTCATACACCGGGATCGGCTCACCGGCCTTGGCCTTGATGATGTCGAGCTGCTTCGGGTTGGTCATGGTCAGCGTCTTGACACCGATATTGAACTTGCCGTACTGCGCCAGTTCGGGCGCGTCGGAGCGGATCTGGTCGATCCGGTTGTCCTGCGCCCACGCCGGGGCAACACAGCCGAGCATGGCGGCCATGCCGGTTGCAATCGCTTGTTTCAACATGTTTTCCCTTTTTGATTGGTTGGTTGACCCGGCCCGGCCCGCGCCGGCTGTCGGTTCTGCGCGGCCGCATGCTGCGCCGCAACTGTCAAGCATACCCGGCCCCGGTCAGACGGGTTGTCGCCTGCGGGCCTGCGCGCTGCGTGCGCCGCGCTGACCCATAATCCCGCCATGCAGGACCCGATGCAACCGCCCTTCCCTGCCGCAATGCAGGCGGCCCCGATCCGGCCTGGCGCGGCTTTCCTTTTGGCCCATCCGGCGCACTTCATCGCCCTGGGCGGTGGCGCCGGGCTGAGCCGGTGGGCACCGGGCACGGCGGGCACCCTGTGGGCCTGGCTGGCATTTGTGGCCATGCAGCGCTGGTTGTCGCCCTCGCAAATCGTCTGGGTGGTGGCGCTGTCGCTGCCTCTGGGTTGGTGGGCCAGCACGGTCGCCGCCCGCAACATGCGGGTGCGCGACCCCGGCAGCATCGTCTGGGACGAAGTGGCCGCGTTCTGGTGTGTGTTGTTGCTGGTCACGCCCGCCAGTGCAATGGCACAACTGGCCGCATTCGTGTTGTTCCGCTACTTTGATGCCGTCAAACCCGGACCGGTAGCCTGGGCCGACCAATTGTTCCATGCGGCCGACCCGGCCACCGACCGGTGGGCCTGGCACAAGGCAGGCGCGGGCATCATGCTGGACGACCTGGTGGCGGCGTTTTGCACCCTGCTGGTGATCGCCGTCTGGAGGTTTTGGTGAGCCTGGACGACGCTGGTGCAGCTGCCGATGAACTGTGTACGCAACTGGCGCAGGCGCTGCTGCAGCACGGCTGGAAACTGGCTACTGCCGAGAGTTGCACCGGTGGCCTGATAGCAGCCCGTTGTACGGCGCAAAGTGGCTCCAGCGCCTGGTTCGAGCGTGGCATGGTGACCTATTCCAACGAAGCCAAATGCGAC
>JANOTG010000584.1:0-8277 GCA_031416215.1 Betaproteobacteria bacterium | reverse complement strand
CGCAGCCACGCGACGGGGGGCTCGTCGAGCAGTGTCCATACAGCGCCAGGCGCCATGTCAGAGGCGGACCGCGTCAACTGTTGCCACTGGTCGAGCCAGGCATCGACCGCGCCGTGTAGTGCTGCGGGTGCGTCGGCACGCAGTTGCAGCGCATCGTCGTGGGTCAGGCTGGCGCTGTACATGGCGCTGGCGCGGGCCACCAGGTTGTGGGCCTCGTCCACCAGCACTCCGATGCGCCAGGACCCGTCCACGGCCATGCCGTGCAACAGGGCATGGCGGTCGAAGTAGTAGTTGTAATCACCCACCACCACATCGCTCCAGCGCACCATCTCATGCCCCAGGTAATAGGGGCAGACTTGGTGCGCCAAAGCCACGCTGCGCAAAGCCGACTGGTCCAGCCAGGCACGTTCTGCCGCCGCCGCCCGTGCTGCGCCCAAGCGGTCGAAAAACCCGCGCGCCAGCGGACAGGAGTCGCCATGGCAGGCCTTGTCCTTGTGTTCGCAGGCTTTGTCGCGGGCTACCAGCTCCAGCACGCGCAGCGGTGCCGCCATCGATGCCGCGTCACCCGCATGCAAGCGTCGCAACGCGTCGAGCGCCACCTGGCGGCCTGGTGTCTTGGCGCTGAGGTAATAGACGCGATCCAGCGAGCGCACCGGCATGGCCCGCAAGGCGCCAAACAGGGTGCCTACGGTCTTGCCGATACCGGTCGGCGCCTGCACCAGCAGTGCGCGCGACTGCACACAACTGCGGTAGACCTGTGCTGCAAGTTCACGCTGCCCGGCACGAAACGGCTTTTGTGGAAACTCCAGCACCTCGAGCACCGAGTCGCGTCGCAGCACATGCGCCGCCTGCTGCCGCGCCCACTGCAGATAGGCCTCACACCAGCGATCAAAGCATTGCTGCAGTTGCGCGGCAGACCAGTCTTCCACCAGTGGATGTTCCGACTGATCCTGCACATCGAAATACACCAGACACAGGGTGAGGTGTTGCATGCCCCGCGCCTGGCACAACAACCAGCCGTAGACCTGCAGCTGCGCCCAATGCAGTGCGCGCTGATTGGCACCCATCGCCTCCAGAGCGCCGCGAAAGGTCTTGATCTCCTCGAGCTGGCCGCGCTCGGGGTCGTAACCATCGGCACGGCCACGCACCAGCAACTCCCCGTAACTGCCACTGAGGCTGACCTCGGCCTCGTAACTCGCGCCACGCCGCTCGCTCACCAGTGCATGGCCCTCGCGTCCCTGCTGCGCCGTGGGTGCGGGTGTGAAGCGCAAGTCCAGATCGCCCGTGCGGGCAGCAAACTCGCACAAATGGCGCACCGAGACAGTGAATCCTGTGCCTGGTTCGATCGCCGCTGAAGCAGCTTCGGGCGGCCGCGCGCTGCCCATGCCTACTGACCGTCCGTCGGCTGCAAGGCCTGCTGCGCCGGGTCGTCCTGCGGCATGGCACCGTCCGCCGGCAAGGCGGTGGCCTTGGCCAGCGCCATCCACACGGCGAACGGCAAATCGGTGCAGCTGCGCTTGGGCGCGTTGCGCGCAACCTCCAGCCGGCCAGACAGGTCGAGCAATACGCCACATTCGGCAGGCACCTCATGCTCTTGTGCGATCGGTTTGCCGCGCGCGTCACTTCCCAGCACATACCAGCACTGGCCGCCGACATCGAGGTAACTGTCGCGCTTGTGCCTGGCCTTCAGATCACCCAGCAGGTCAGCCCGGCTGACCTTGATCTCGTGTACCACCGGCTCCAGATAAGCCGCCACCGATGTATGGCGGATCGAGAATACGTCGGGCTTGCATACCCGCCAGCGCACGGGCGGCAAATCCGCATCTGCGTCTGAAGCGACATCGACGGCCAGGTCAGCATCGGGCAATCGGGCGCGCAGGCTCAGGTTGGTCCAGACAATGCGCCCGTCGCGCTGCATCAGCCGCGCCACCCGCTCCACCAACGCAGCATGGGCCGACAGGGCCTGGCGATTACTTTGTTGCGTCTGGGCCAACAACGCCAAGCCCGTTGCGGTAAGGCGGAGATAGGGTGCAGCGGCCGGCGCGTCAACACGCTCCAGCAAACCGGCGGCCAGCAAGTCCACCTCGATGGCATCCTGACTCGGCCACCCGGCGGACCGGTAGACGTCCCGCAAGCGCCTGGCGTGAACCCGGCCGATGTCCGAAGGACTGTGCATTCATCCAGTATAGATGGCGACCGGACAGCAAGGAAGGTGCGGAAGAAGTGTCAGGCCTTGTACATTCTATTAAGTATTAGAATGACTCGATGGAAAATCGAGCGACCAAGAACATGCTTTATGGGCAAGTAGCCCGTATCGGCCGCGCGTTGGCCAGCCCGCGGCGGCTGGAAATTCTGGAGTTGCTGGCCCAGGGCGAGAAGACGGTGGAGCGGCTTACCGCCGAACTGGGCATCGACGTCAAGTCCACCAGCGCCCACCTGAAGGCACTCAAGGCGGCCTGTCTGGTGCAGTTCACACGCGACGGAAAATATTTGCGTTACCGCTTGTGCGGCGACAACGTGGCGCAGCTGGGGCTGGCTTTGCGCCATGTCGCCACGACCCATCTGGCGGAGATGCAGTCGGCCATGCGCGGCCTGCTTGCAGAGCCGGGCTTCCTGCAGGGTGTTGGAAGACAGGAACTGCTGGAGCGCGTGCGCCGCGGCGAGGTGGTGATGATCGACGTTCGGCCGCTGGACGAGTTCAACAACGCCCACTTCACCCACGCGCGCTCGATACCGCTGGCGGAGCTCGAGTCTCGATTGCGCGAGTTGCCGCGCAACCGCCCCATCGTGGCCTACTGCCGCGGACCATTTTGCATGTTGTCGGATGCCGCCGTGCACCGGCTTGTGTTGCTGGGTTTCGACGCCCACAAACTCAGCGACGGCGTCAGCGAATGGCGAGCGCAGGGCCTGCCGTTGACCTCCATGCAGCCGGCTGCCGCGGCCCCTGCAGTTGGGCAACGGCCATGAGCGGATTCCTGGTCCAGCATGAGACGGCCATTCGCCTGACCGCCTTTTTCGGGGTCTTCGCGGCGATGGCGATCTGGGAAGTGCTTGCACCCCGACGCGCACGACCCGTGACGCGTTTGGCTCGGTGGCCCGGCAACCTCGGCATCGTGGTATTCAATGCCGTTGTGGTGCGCCTGGTAGTGCCCGCCAGCGCGGTCGCGGTGGCCGCGGCCGTGCAAGCCCAGCAAGCGGGTCTGTTGCACCTTGTCAGCCTGCCGCCATGGCTGGCGATGTTGCTGGCGCTGATTTTGCTCGACCTGGTAATTTACCTTCAGCATGTGATGTTCCATGCCGTTCCGATGCTGTGGCGTCTGCATCGCATGCACCATGCCGACACGGACGTGGACGCCAGCAACGGGCTGCGTTTTCATCCGCTGGAAATTGTGCTGTCGATGCTGGTCAAATTCGCCGCCATCGCCGCGCTGGGGCCGCCCGTCGCGGCCGTCGTGCTGTTTGAAATCTTGCTTAATGCGCTGGCGGTGTTCAACCACAGCAACGCCTATATCGCGCCACCCGTCGACCGGCTGCTGCGCCGGCTGGTGGTCACGCCCGACATGCACCGCATCCACCACTCCTGGCTGCGTGATGAACACAACCAGAACTTCGGCTTCAACCTGAGCATGTGGGACCGCCTGTTCGGCACCTACCGCGCGGACCCACAGGGTGGTCAGCTGGCCATGACGCTGGGCCTGCCATGCTTCCGGGAAACGCGCTGGCAAAGACTGGACCACATGCTGCGGCAGCCGTGGGTGGCCGAGCCGGTCACGCCCGATGCCGTGTCAAGCCCCGCGCAACATCCGGCCCAAGGCCAATAACGACGGCAGCGTGATCGGATCATTGGCGGCGCTGTAACTGATGGGGTGGGAGGAAAACCGGGCCACCACCATGCTGGCACCCGGCGCCACGTACAGGCGCTGGCCATGGATACCGCGCGCTTCGAACGCCCCAAGCTCGTTGTGGCTGACCCACCACATGTTGCGATACGAGTATCCGCCCAGCAAACCATAACCGGCCGGAGCGAATTTCGCCGGGTCGCTACCGCGGCGAATATCGGCGACCACGGCGGCGGGCACAACTTGCTCGTGGCCACGGGCGCCGTCCTGGCGCAGCAGCTCGCCAAATCGGGCCAGATCGCGCAGACTTGCACACAGGCCACCGCCGCCCATGGCCACGCCCGTCGAATCAACAGTAAGGTAGTCGTCCTGCTCGCAGCCCAGACGCGACCACAGGCTGCGCGACAGATGTTCAGCCAGCGCCATGCCGGTCACCCTGTGCATGACCCAACACAGGACCTCGGTGTTGACGGTCTTGTAGGCGAAGGCCTGTCCATGCGCACCTTCACCACGCAAGCCCACCAGGAAATCCCGGAACGTGCGTGGACCGTCATAACCGGGCGGCTGGCTGCGTAATCCGCCCGCACGCGCATAGTCCCAGATTTGCGCTTGGGGATCTGAATAGGCCTCGGAATAGGCAACACCGATCTGCATGTCCATGACCTGGCGCAGTGTGGCGTCGGCGTAGGCGGTACCGGCCATCTCCGGCAGATAGTGCGGCACGGTACGGGTTTCGTCCAGCACCCCCGCATGCACCAGCATGGCGGCCAGCGTGGCGGCATAAGATTTGGTGATGGAGAAACAACTGTGCGCAAGATGGGGTTGAAGTTCACCAAAATAACGCTCGTAGACCAGCCGTCCCTGGTGCAGCACCACGATGCCGTCGGTGTACACATCGGGCAGGCTTTGCTGCCAGCTACGACGCTGCCCATCGAGGTCTACAAATTGCAATGCATCGACGGTGGCCGTATCCGCCGGCGACGCAACACCGAGGTTGCCGGGCGGCTGATTGCCACGCCACACGTTGACCGTGGGCATCAGCTCACGCACATGCGACAGGGTCCAGCGGTTTTGCGGAAAGCTGAAAAAACGGTCGTCCGCATAACGCACCAGACGCTCTTCAGGCGGCGGGCAGCCACGCATCCAGCCCATCAGCAGCGGATCGGAATCGATACCGTCTGCAAAATCCACACCATCAAAACGCAACAGCGGCATGGCCGACCTCTTTCAGAACTTGTTTTAAGGCAAAAGCTGCGCGGCAAACGTCTGCGGGTCGATGTTCGAGCCACAGACCACCACGCCCACCGACTTGCCATCAAGCCGCTGGCGCAGGGGCACCATCAGGCCGGCCAGCGCGGCGGCCCCAGCCGGCTCGACCGCCAGCTTGGCGACACGAAACAGCAGCCGCATGGCGTCGCGTATCTGGTTGTCGCTCACCAGCACCACTTCATCGACGAAGCGGTGGTTCAATGCGAAGGAGTACGGCTCGCAGCGCGGTGCGCCGAGCGAATCGGCGATGGTGCGCACGGCATCGATGGACTGCGGCGCGCCGGCCAGAAAGCTGCGATGCATGCTGTCGGCGCCCTCCGGCTCGACCACGTACACGGCGGTGGACGGACTCATTTGTTTCACCGCACAGGCAATACCACCCGACAGCCCGCCCCCACCTGTTGCGACAATGACTGCGTCCAGCGAACTGCCAGCGGCGCGCACCTGGTCAATGAACTCCAGGCCGACCGAGGCGGTGCCGAGTGCGGTCTTGGGCCCCTCGTAGGGATGGACAAAGGTGCGCCCCTCGGTCAACTCGATTTCCCTGACGCGGGCAAACGCCGCATGCACGTTGTCCACCAGTTCCACCTCGGCCCCCAGCTCGTTGCAGACCTGGATCCGAAACGGATTGGCATTGCGTGGCATCACCACCTTGGCGCTGGTGCCCAGGGTGCGCGCGCAGTAGGCCAGAGAAATGGCATGGTTGCCGGCAGAAACACCCGTCACGCCGCGCGCCAGCGTGGCGGCATCCATGTCAAGCATCACCGACAAGGCGCCACGCGGCTTGAAACTGCCGGTACGCTGAAACAACTCCTCCTTGAGCCAGACCTGCGTGCTCGACCCCAGCACCGCATCCAGCGCGTGGTCGCGCAGCAATCGCACCGGTGTGGTGATCACCAGATCCCCCAACCGCTCCCGGTTGGCACGAATTGCGGCGACGTCTGGCGCAGGCAGGTTGGAAACGATCACGGAGACCCCCGTTGGTGTTGGACAATCAGCAGTGTTGACGGAAGCTTAACAGCCTGTGCGACGATGGCTGCAGTTCGGCGCAGGGTCTGCCGGATTCAAACCAAATAAAACCATCCACCTTCTGCGATGACAAAGAACCTGATCGAACTGTTTTTCACCCGCCCACTGCCGCCACCGATGGTGCTGCTGGCGGCATGGCAACGCCAGACCTGCGCAGACCCGCCACGCGTTGCCAACCTGCGGCGCGGCGTCCTGGGATCGCGTGGTGGTTTGCCCGGGGCGGCAGCATGACGAGTTCGTCCGGACGTGTGGTGCTGGTCACCGGTGCCGCCCAGGGTATCGGTGAGGCCTGTGTGCGGCGTTTCGCACAGGAGACGTCGCGGGTGGTGATGTGTGACATCGACGACGGCCGTGGCCAGGCACTGGCGAGCGCATTGGGGCTGATGTACCGGCATTGTGATGTGGGTGACAAGGCGCAGGTGGACGCACTCGTAGAACAGACCGGGCAGGCCTACGGCCGCATCGACGTGCTGGTCAATAACGCGGGCATATTCAAGGCGGCCGACTTCCTGGACGTCACCGAAGCCGATTTTGACGCCGTGCTGCGGGTCAACCTCAAAGGCGCGTTTCTGGTGGGTCAGGCAGTGGCTCGGCTGATGGCGCGAGGCGGCGGTGGCGCCATCATCAACATGAGCTCGGTCAACGGCGTATTGGCGATTCCCAACATTGCCAGCTACAACGTCAGCAAGGGCGGCATCAACCAGTTGACCCGGGTCATGGCACTGGCCCTGGCCGACAAAGGCATCCGCGTCAATGCAGTGGCACCCGGCACCATCGCCACCGAGTTGGCCGCACAGGCCGTATTGACGAGTGACGAGGCACGGGCGCGTGTGCTGAGCCGTACGCCGATGCGCAGGCTCGGGCAACCGTCGGAAGTCGCTGACGTGGTGGCATGGTTGGCCAGCGAGGCGTCGAGTTACGTCACTGGGGAAATCGTCACCGTGGATGGCGGTCGCATGACGCTGAACTACACCGTCGCGCTGTAACGGCAACGCCGCCACAAGCCTCCACGACCGCCATGCCAACCCATCTGCCCGCAGGACGGACCATAACCGGCTGGGTGGCTGGCCGGCGCAGGATGCTGGGCGCGGCCTTCACAGGCCTGCTCGCACCCACCGCAAGGGCAGCCGACGCCGCCCAGGCCCCGGCGCGCATCGTGTTCCCGCGCGACCGTGGCAGCCATCCGCAGTCACGCACCGAGTGGTGGTACATCACCGGCCATACACACGTCGGCAACATGACTGAAGCCCGTGACACCGGTTTCCAGATCACGTTTTTCCGCAGCCGCGTTGACAACACGCAGGGCATGCAATCGCGTTTTGCGGCGCGCCAGCTGCTGTTCGCCCACGCTGCGGTCACCGATGTGCGGGGCAAACGCTTCTGGCACGACCAGCGTATTGCACGCGCTGGCTTCGAGGTCGCGCAGGCGAGCGAGTCTGACACCCACGTGCGTCTGCGCGACTGGTCGCTGGAGTTCCGCGACGGCGCCTACCGGGCGCAGGTGCAGGCGACAGACTTTTCGCTGCAATTGGTGCTGACACCGACCCAGGCGGTGCTGTTGCAGGGTGACAAAGGCCTGTCACGCAAGGGGCCGCAGCCGGAGCAGCGTAGTTTCTACTACAGCCAGCCGCAGCTTGCGTTTGAAGGCTCCATTCGTATCCGCGGCGACAACCGCTCTGTGCGCGGCAGCGGCGCCGCATCGGCCAACAGCGACTTCAAGCCGGGTGATGGCGCTGCCTGGCTGGACCATGAGTGGAGTGACCAAATGCTGCACCCCCAGGCTGTAGGCTGGGACTGGGTGGGCATCAACCTGTTCGACGGCAGCAGCCTGACTGCATTTCGTCTTCGCGACAAGGATGGCAGAGCGATCTGGGACGGCGGTTCATTTCGCCACCCGCGCTTGAATGGTGGTGTGCATCCCCATGTCTTCAGCCGCGGGGAAACCCTGTTTCAGGCCGTGCGCGGGTGGAAAAGTGCCCTGACACAGGCGTTGTATCCAGTCGAGTGGCTGCTGCGCACACCGGCGGACAACTATGTGGTGCGCGCGCTGCTGGACAACCAGGAGCTGGACAGCCGCCAATCGACCGGCACGGTGTACTGGGAGGGTCTGTGTGACCTGTTCGACAGCAACCGGCGCCAT
>JANOTG010000583.1:0-2454 GCA_031416215.1 Betaproteobacteria bacterium | reverse complement strand
TATCCGAACGACGGTTTTGATCCGCTCACCGTGCTGGAGACCGTGCAGGCCGAGCAATGCACCGCCCTGCATGGCGTACCGACCATGTTCATCGCCGAGCTGGCGCATCCGCGTTTTGCCGAATTCGACCTGTCCAGCCTGCGCACCGGGATCATGGCCGGCTCACCCTGCCCGATCGAGGTGATGAAGCAGGTGGTGGAGCGCATGCACCTGCGCGAGGTGACCATCGCCTACGGCATGACCGAGACCAGCCCGGTGAGTTGCCAGAGCAGCACACAGACACCGCTGGACCGACGCGTGTCGACCGTGGGCCTGGTGCAGCCGCACCTGGAGATCAAGGTGATCGACCCTGCCACGGGTGAATCTGTTCCCCATGGTGCCACCGGCGAGTTCTGCACCAAAGGCTACTCCGTGATGCACGGCTACTGGGGCGACGAGGAGAAAACGCGCGAGGCCATCGACAAGGACGGCTGGATGCACACGGGCGACCTGGCAACCATGGACACGGAGGGTTATGTCAACATCGTCGGGCGCATCAAGGACATGGTCATCCGTGGTGGCGAGAACGTCTACCCGCGCGAGATCGAAGAATTTCTGTATCGGCATCCGGCCATATCTGACGTGCAGGTGATCGGTGTGCCAGACCCGAAGTACGGCGAGGAACTATGTGCCTGGGTCATCCTGAAGGCCGGGCAGACGGCCACCGAAGAAGATATCCGTGCCTTCTGCAAGGGCCAGATCGCGCACTACAAGGTGCCGCGATACGTCCGGTTTGTCGAGGCGTTTCCCATGACCATCACAGGCAAGATCCAGAAGTTTGTCATTCGGGATCAGATGAAGCAGGAGTTGCAACTGTCGGAAGCCAAGACCGCATGACACCCTGTTGCGTCGCCTGCGAAGGACCCGAACCCTGAGCGTGAGCGCCACGCCGCGCGGCTCCGCTACCATGGCAGCCACACCCCCACCCCACTGGCCATGCACGCCGTTGTCCTGAAATATTTTCTGGAAGTCGCCCGTTGTGGCTCGATCCGAAAGGCGGCGCAAAACCTGTTCGTGGCATCGAGCGCGGTGAACCGGCAGATCCTGCACTTGGAACAGGAACTGGGCACCGAACTGTTCGACCGTGTGCCCAGCGGCATGCGCCTGAACGCCGCCGGCGAACGGCTGCAGCAGCATGTGCGCGGTACGCTGCATGACTTTCACCTGATGCGCACCGAGCTCGACGCCATGAAAGGCGAACGCAAGGGCCATGTGTCGGTGGCGGCCATGGACTCGCTCTTGATCGAGTTCCTGCCCGCTGCGGTGGAAGAGTTTTCCAGCCAGTACCCGGCGGTGCTCTACACCATTTCGTCCGCCATGCCCAGCGAGGTGCCAGACCGGATCGCCAAGGGTGACAACGACATCGGCATCTGCTACCTGGGCAAACTGCCGGCGACACTGAAGGTGGTGGCCAAGGCGCCTTTCCCGCCCGGCGTGGTGATGGCGGCGTCGCATCCGCTGGCGAAGAAGGCGCGTATTTCGTTCGACGACTGCCGAGACCTGGCATTTGTCCAGGTGAGTCGCCTGTCACCCATCCACAACGTGGTGCAGCCCGAGTTCTCGCGCTTCTGGGACGACCTGGTACCAGCGATGTCGTGCAACTCCACCAGCATGGCCAAACGCATGATCATCGCCGGGCGCGGCATCTCGTTCTTCTCGCGCATCGGCTTCGTGGACGAGATCGAGCGCGGCGAGGTGGTCTGGCGACCAATCGACAATCGGGCCGTCAACGCCATCGAGGTCGGTATCGTCATCCCGGCCCACCGGGCCCTGTCGCATGTCACGCTGCAATTCCTGGAGCGCATCACGCGCCGGCTCAAGCAACTGGAGCTGGCAGCGGCCTTGTGAAACCTTGGGGTCAGATCCCGAAACCTGAGACTTTGGGGTCAGATCCCGATTCAGGACAACGAGCCTGGCCGTAGCGCAAAGACGCTCCACGAATCGGGCTCTGACCCCAACTGCTCAAGCACTCATCCCCCATCCAACCGATCCCGCCGCGCCAGCGATGGAAAAGACCGAACCCAGATCGCCGCCACCAGCAGCGTGCCGATGCCGCCCAGCACCACCGAGCCCACCGGTCCCAGCAGCGCCGCTGTGGCGCCGGACTCGAACTCGCCGAGCTGGTTGCTGGCGCCGATAAAGACCGAATTGACGGCGCTCACGCGGCCACGCATCTCATCGGGTGTTTCCAGCTGCACCAGGGTCTGGCGCACCACCACGCTGACCATGTCGGCCCCGCCTGAGACGGCCAGCGCGAGCATCGACAACCAGAACGAGGTGGACAGGCCGAACACCAGCATGCAAAGGCCGAACAGCGCCACCGACAGCAGCAGCGTGCGGCCGACCCGGCGCCGCAGCGGCCAGCGGCTGAGTACCACCGACACGGCCAGCGCGCCGGCCGCCGGTGCCGAGCGC
>JANOTG010000582.1:0-3953 GCA_031416215.1 Betaproteobacteria bacterium | reverse complement strand
GGAAAGGGGGAGCCTGGTACCGATTTGTCCTCGCTCGCCGGACACGGAATCACGGGCGAAAGGTCGCATTATGAAATTGTTCGCCAATATTCTGAACGTGCCAGTCGTAGTAAATGGCAGGGCCGTTGCCGCCGCGCGACTCGCGGCTCTGCGAGAGCGACAACAAACACCAAGCCATTCACTACGACCGCGGCGTCTGAAATCTTCCTCAACCAATAACAGTCGCGACCTCACTGATGTAATCCGCTCGCAGGACTCCAATAACCAAATCGGTATTCAGCCCCCCCTTTCCACCCCGGCGGGGGTGGAAAGGGGGCGGGGGGGGATAGGGGGGGGAAAACAACCCGCCGGCGCAGCCAGCAACTCGAAAAGCGAAGTGGAGTCCATGCAATGACCCCCTTCATCCGCCTCCACCCCTCCGACGACGTCCTCATCGCCCGCAGCCAACTGGTCGGCGGCACGTCGGTTGAGTCGATCAGCGTCAGAGGCCTGATCCCGGCCGGTCACAAGGTCGCCACCAGAGCGCTGGCCGTCGGCGACCCAGTGCGTCGTTACAACCAGATCATCGGGTTCGCCAGCAAAGCCATCGCCGCTGGCGAACATGTGCACACCCACAACCTGTGGATGGGCGAAGCCAAGGGTGACTTTGCGCGCGACTACGCAATTGGTGCCGATGTCAAGGCGCCACAGCAGCGCCGCGAAGCCAGCTTCCTGGGTTACCGTCGTAGCGATGGCCGTGTCGCCACCCGCAACTACATCGGCGTGTTGTCTTCCGTCAACTGCTCGGCAACCGCGGCACGTGCCATCGCCGACCGCTTTTCACGCCAGAACCATCCCGAGGCGCTGGCCGATTTCCCGAACGTGGATGGTGTTGTCGCGCTGACACACGGCAGCGGTTGCGGCATGGACGCCGATGGCTTGGGTCTGCGGGTGCTGCAGCGCACACTGGCTGGCTACGCCACGCACGCGAACTTTTGTGCCGTGCTGGTGGTGGGCCTGGGCTGCGAATCAAACCAGATCAATGCCTGGCTGGCCAGCAGCAGCTTGCGCGAAGGCGAAACACTGCAGGTCTTCAACATCCAGGACAGCGGCGGCACACGCAAGACGGTGGACAAGGGGGTGGCGTTGATCCGCTCCATGTTGCCCACCGCGAACCAATCGCTGCGCGAACCCTGCAGTGCCGAACACATCACCATCGGGCTGCAATGTGGCGGCTCGGACGGTTACAGCGGCATCAGTGCCAACCCGGCTCTCGGGGCAGCGGTAGACCTGCTGGTGGCCCACGGTGGCACCGCCATCCTGTCCGAGACACCCGAAGTCTACGGCGCCGAGCACCTGTTGACGCGCCGCGCGATACGGCCGGAGATCGCCCACAAACTGATCGAACGCATCAAATGGTGGGAAAACTACACCGCCATCAACAACGGCGAGATGAACAACAACCCCTCGCCCGGCAACAAGGCCGGTGGCTTGACGACCATCCTGGAGAAATCGCTGGGCGCCGTCGCCAAGGGCGGCACGAGCAACCTGCAGGCGGTGTATGAATACGCCGAAGCGGTCACCGCCAGGGGTTTTGTCTACATGGACACGCCGGGCTACGACCCGGTCAGCGCCACCGGACAGGTGGCAGGCGGCGCCAACATGATCTGCTTTACCACCGGACGCGGCTCTGCCTACGGCTGCGCGCCCTCGCCGTCGCTCAAACTCGCCACCAATACCCGGCTCTGGCAACGCCAGGAAGAAGACATGGACATCAACTGTGGCGAGATCGTTGATGGTGCAGCATCGGTCACCGACATGGGTCAGCGCATCTTTGATCTGGTGCTGGCCACCGCCTCGGGGCAGCAGAGCAAAAGTGAGCGCCATGGCTACGGACAGAACGAGTTTGTGCCGTGGCAACTCGGCGCTGTCATGTAGAAAATGTGCTTGCACGCACCATGACGAAGACCATTCAAGCGGACGTGCTGGAAGGCCGGGTGGCGTCCATCCTGCGCGGCTGCGGCAGTACAGCGGACGAGGCACAAACCGTCGCTGCGAATCTGGTGCTGGCCAACCTGAGCGGCCACGACTCCCATGGTGTAGGCATGGTGCCGAGGTATGTGGATGCGGTGTTGCAGGGTGGCCTGACACCCAACGCGTCGCTCAAGGTCAATATGGACATTGGAACCATGCTGGCACTCGATGGCCAGCGCGGCTACGGGCAGGTGGTAGGTGAACACGCCATGCGGCTGGCCATCGAGCGCGCCACCCAGCATGGCAGCTGCATCATGACACTGGGCAATGTGCACCACCTGGGTCGTATCGGCCATTTCGCCGAAATGGCGGTATCCCGGGGTCTGGTGGCCCTGTATTTTGTCAATGTGTTGTCGCGTCCGGTGGTGGCGCCCTGGGGTGGCGCAGATGGCCGCTTTGGCACCAACCCCTGCTGCATCGGCATTCCGCTGGCAGGACGCGAGCCGTTTGTACTGGATTTCGCCACCAGCCGGGTTGCGCAGGGCAAGATGCGGGTGGCGCACAACAAGGGTGAACGGGTGGCACCAGGCACCTTGATCGACAGCAAAGGGCGGCCGACGACCGATCCGGGCGTAGTCGTGGTGGCGCAAGGCGATGGACTGCTCGGTGCCCTGCTGACCTTTGGCGAACACAAGGGCTACGGCATGGCCGTGGCCTGCGAACTGCTCGGCGGCGCATTGAGTGGCGGCGGCACCTGGCACAAGGCCACCGACCCCGCCGTTCGTGCGGTTGTCAATGGCATGTTGGCCATTCTCATCGACCCGGCGAGGCTGGGCACGCAGGCGGCTTTTCAGCAAGAGGCGCTGGCATTTGTCGACTGGTTGCGCAGCGGTCCGGTGGCGGAGGGCAGTGACGGCGTGCAACTTGCGGGCGACCCGGAGCGCCTTGCCCGCACGCAACGGCGCACTGAGGGCATCGCGATCGATACCCAAACCTGGCAAGAACTGACAGCCGCGGCCCGCAAGCTGGGCGTGGTTCTGCCCGACTGAACGGCGGACAACCCCGCGGCCCGAACCATGACACACAACGCGCCCCCCATCCGCGACCAGGTGGCCCTGGTCACCGGTGCCAATGCCGGCATGGGCCTGGCCACCACACGCGCGCTGCTGGAGGCAGGTTATCGTGTCGCCGCAACCGACCTGCGCACCGAGACGGTGGCCGACACCCTGTCCAGCTTCGGAGATCGGTTGGCCTGTTGCACCATGGATGTGGGTGACATGGCACAAGTTCATGCGGCCTGTGACCAGATCGAGAGGCAGTTCGGACGCATCGATGTATGTGTCAACAATGCCGGCTTTTTGCAATACGCCAACTGCGAGCAGACCACGCCGGAGTTGTGGCACAAGACCCTGCGCACCAACCTGGACGGCGTGTTTTTTGTAAGCCAGCGCGTGGCACCGGGCATGAAGTCACGCGGCTTCGGGCGCATCGTCAACGTGTCATCGTTCGGCGCCAAGACTGGCGGCCTGTCGCCGCTGCCGGCCTATGCGGCGAGCAAGGGTGGCGTGATTTCCCTGACTTTCAGTTTTGCCCGCGAATACGCCGCCTTTGGTGTCACCTGCAACGCGCTGGCGCCGACCTTCGTCAAGACCCAGATGCTGACCGAGCAGGTCAGTGCAGAGCGCCAGGCCGAGCTGCGGCAGAAGATTCCGGTGGGCCGCTTCTGTGAGCTGGAAGAGTTCGCACACTGCGTGTTGTTCCTGGCGCATCCGATGAGTGGCTTCATCACCGGCGAAGTGCTGGATCTCAATGGCGGCCTGCAATTTGATTAGGAGGTTATGAATCTTTCTACTGCGCGGGCCGATCTGGCGCGGGGGGGGGGGACCCGACACAAGTTAGGGGGCCCGGCCCGGCCCCACCCCCACCCCCCCCCCAACAAAACAAAAAATAAAGCAAAAAAAAAAATTTTTAAAAACCGCGCATTGGAACGGGTGGGGGGC
>JANOTG010000581.1:0-2687 GCA_031416215.1 Betaproteobacteria bacterium | reverse complement strand
CTACATGAGCGTGCGCATCGTCTACCGCAACAATGCCTTCTATTACGCGCTGATGCCGGGCCTGTGGTTGTCGGCGGCGCTCCTGTACATGGGCTTCGGCTGGGTCTACGTCGGCTACACCATCGTGAAACTCAGCGTCATCATCGGCGCCCATTCCGCCGTGCGCTGGGACCAGTGGCTCTACCGTTATCCTGTGTTGTCACCCCTGGCGTGGCTGATCGAACACACCATCTCCACACCGGCCACCCACTTCGCCCACCACGCGCTGGTGCAGGACGACGGCATTGGCCACTACACCGGCAACTACGGCAACCTGCTGTTTGTCTGGGATGTGTTGTTCGGCACCGCCCACTTCACCCGGCGTTACCCGCCCGCCTACGGCCTGGGCGACGACCGGGCACACGGCGCGGAGCCCTGGCTGGCGCAGTTTGTTTATCCGCTGAAACAGTCGAAGCGCGCCGAGACCGTGCTCGGGCGGCTCGGGCATGCGCCACCGAAGTGAGAACGACCCGTGCTGCCGACGATCTCCATTGGACTACTGGGCAAACTCAACCGACAATGGCCCACGATGTCCAGTCATGCCAACCCCAACTATCCCGGCGGATCGAAGTCAAGAGTGAATCTCGCTGGCGAGCACATCCGAAAGGGCACCGAATCACTTGATGACCTCCGGGTGATTGATGAATGGGCGGGCAGCGCATAGGGGCGTTCTGAACACGTTTCAAGCAATCCTCAGGAACAGGACACGTGGCACTGGCATCTCTGTCGCCCAACGCCATAAAAGAAAACGAACCATCTTCGACAAGCTTCGAAGATTCCCCGGAATGAAGCTCGCTCGTATGGACGATGTGGCTGGATGCCGGCTGATCTTCAAGACAACACGAGAGTTGTACGCGTTTCGAAACACGTTCAATACGGCTCGCTTCAATCATCAGCGTCGAAACGAGCTTGACAAATACGACTACATAAAGGGACCCAAGGAGACCGGGTACCGAGGGATTCACGACATCTATGAATATGACGTCAAGTCAGCTGTGGGTAAGAACCTTGCCGGGCTAAATCTCGAAATTCAGTACCGGACGCTGATCCAACATGCTTGGGCTACGGCGGTAGAAGTAATCGGCTTCATCACCGAAAGTCAACCCAAGTTTCAACAAGGTGATAAACGCTATGAGTACGCCATGGCACTTTCAAGCGAAATTCTTGCGCGCGCACATGAGGCAAGTGCAGGTCCATTTCCGAACTTGGCGGACCGCGAGCTTGTAGCGAACTTCTTGGCCGTTGACAGAGACATAGGACTGCTAAAGATGCTTCGTGGCCTAAGCGCGGCGAACAAGGACGTATCGGCTAAACGGAACGCTATTTTGATTTTCTCCCGAAGCGGGGAGCTGGAAGTGCGAGCATTTCGCGACGCACCGGACGCACTGCGCGCATTGTTTGATTTGGAGAAGCAATACCCTGATCAAGATATCGTCTTGGTCAGGGCAGATACCAGCGAGGAGGTACGGCTTGCATTCCGCAACTACTTCTCTGATGCCACCGATTTCATCCGGCTTGTTGAGGGTGGTTGCGCGAAGCTGACCAAAGTGCGGTCGGCCAGGCGTCAAACGAGGCGGTTGCCGCCCGCCCTGAGGCGCAAGCGCAAGTAGCGGCCAACGAGAGCCAATCACTACTCACGTTTCGATGGTCGTCGCGAAGTGCTTGCTTTTGATTCGCCCAGTGAAAATGGAATGACCGTGGAGACGACCAAACAGAGCAGTAGCGCAAGCGCCGATACATAGACCATTGCCAAAGACGCCAAGTTCGGACTACGTCGTTGCGGGACAATTTCCTCTTTCGCGTGAGCCAGTGCTACCATCCCGCCATGATTGACTGGTCTACTTGTGCAGCCGTCGAACGACACCCCACTGTTGTCGGCGGTGCGTGGGTGTTTCTCGGCACGCGGGTGCCGGTGGCAGCGCTGTTTGAAAACCTTGAAGACGACGCTTCCGTGCACCAGTTCGTCGATTGGTTTCCGGGCGTCACCATGGAGCAGACCCGGGCAGTGTTGGACCATGCCGCCCGCAGTTCTCTGGCGGTGGCGTGAGTGCGCGTTCTCTTTGATCAGGGAACGCCCGCGCCTTTGCGGCACGCGATTGCCGGTCATTCAATAGAGACCGCCTATGAGCGCGGTTGGTCCACCCTTGACAACGGCGCTCTTATTGCCGCTGCAGAGTCCGCCGGATTCGATGTATTCATAACGACCGACAAAAATCTGAAATACCAGCAAAGCCTCGCCGACCGCCGAATCGCTATCCTGGTCCTGCAAACCACAAGTTGGCCGCGCCTGCAAAAAACCTTGCCAAGAATCCTTGCCGCTGTAGATGGTGCTCGCACGGGCAGCTACGCGGAGATTGGCGCAGACTGAATGGTCGGGTACTGCTTGTAGATATGAGCTTCACAACCCACCTCACCCTCGCCTGCCTCGGCATGGTATTGCTCACCTTCGCCGTAGGCGCACGGCTGCTCTTTGTTCGCGTCACGGAGGCGCGGCAGAAACGTATTCATCCGCAGGCGATGTCGACTTCACTGCAGATGGCGGCCAAGCTGCAGAATGTGCAGGCGGCCGACAACTTCAGAAACCTGTTCGAGACCCCGGTGTTGTTCTACGCGCTGGTTGGCATCGCCATCGGGTCCGGCCACACACC
>JANOTG010000580.1:0-4962 GCA_031416215.1 Betaproteobacteria bacterium | reverse complement strand
AGCAGCGGCGGCAGCAGCAACACAAAAAATACTTCGGGGTCCAGCGCCACCGGTGTGAAATCGCCAAAGTGGATCAGCGCGCCAAGCGCAATCTGCAGCAGCGGCACAGGCAGCGGCAACACACTGGCGATCACCCTGCTTGCCACCACGGCCAGCAGCATCACCAGCACCATGCTCGTGGTTTCCATCGCCTGGCGTTTCGAACTTGTCTCAGTCGCCCAGCAACTCGCCGACCGGCTTGAAGTCCTCCACGCGGTCACATACTGCCTTGATGGTCACCAGCATGGGTACCGCCAGCAGCAGGCCCCACACACCCCACAACCAACCCCAGCCGAGCACACCGACAAACACCGCCACCGGATTCATCTTGTTGGCCCGGCTGGTCAGCCACGGCGTCACCACAAAGGCCTCGACGATGTGGATCAGCAGCGAGATGCCACCGACCAGCGCCGCGGTCTCCAGTGATCCGAACTGCAGGAAAGCCACCAGCGAGGATGCGCTGGTCATGGCCACACTGCCGAAATACGGTACCAGGTCGAGCAGGCCGGCGGCGATGCCCCACACTGCGGCCTGCTCCATGCCGATGGCCATGAAACTCAGCCAGGTTGCCACACCCACCATGCAGCTGGTGAACAGTTGCACCAGCATGTAACGCTGGATCTGGTCGTGGATTTCGTTCAGGGCCTGCAGCGTGATCCGTCTCTGGCTCAGCGTGGGCCCGGCCAGCTTGACCAGCTTGCGCCGAAACTGGTCGCCCGACTGCATCAGGAAGAACGTGATCAGCGCCATGATGCCGGTCTGTGCCAGCATGCCGAGCAGCCCCAGCGTGCCGACCCACAGGTGGTCTTTGATGTTGAATTTCGGCTGCACCACCTGTACCCGCTGCACGCCCCGGCTGGTCGGTGTCGCACGGGTTGACTCTTCGGCCGCCTGCTCCAGCTGCGTCGCCGCCTTTTGCACCGTATCCAGAGGGTTGCCACTGCCGCCGGCGGTCGGGCGCATCGAGTCACGCAGCTTTTGTGCCGCCGCTGGCAGCTGCTCCACCAGCTTGTTGGCATCGTCACTGAGCCAGAACAAGGTGGCGCCGATGCCACCCAACAGCCCCAGCACCAGCATGGCGGCGCTCAGGGCCCGCGGCACGTGGTGGCGCTGGGCCCAGTCGACTATCGGTGACAGGCCATAACTGAACAACACCGCCACCAGCACCGGCACCACCACGGCGCTGGCCCAGCGCAGCGCGAACAGGCTGGCCAGAACCGCCAGCACCAGCAAGGCTGTGCTGCGCAGCTCCAGCTTCTCGCGCGCTGGCGGAGCCAGCGGTGGCGCCGCCTCGCTGGCGGCTGCAGCGGAGTCAGGCTTGTTGTCGTCGAGCGCGCCAGATGCCACGACAGTAACCGCGCCGGGCAACTCGGCCATCAGTCCAGCGCAGCCAGCTGGGGATCGGCCGTGTCACGCACACCGTTGCCCGCCGCGCGCGCGAGTTGTCGCAGGCAATCGGCGGAAAGACGCCGATTGCCCATGGTGTTGCAACGCCAGGACTCCATCGCCAACACGGCATCCTGCTGACGCCGCAGTTCGCCCTCAGCCACCGCACCCTGCACCACGCGGTGAAAGGCCAGCAACAGAGCGCCGATCAGGGCAACGGCGACAGCAAGTTGCCAGATCCAGGGCGGTATGATGTGGCGCCGCGGCGGCCAGTCGGTGCCGGGCCACGGTTCGAAGCGGGTTGTTACCTGGTTGGACATGGTCATGGATCCAGCAATGGGGCAGTTCAGCAGTCGGACCAGAGGTCGCCCAATGCCCTCTGCTCGCAGGTGCTTGCACCTGTGAAGTCAGCGTAATGGCGCGACCTTGCCCGGTCTGTGGGATGGCGCACACAGGAAGCAAGTTTTCGTCAGGCGCCAGGCGCGGCAGCGTCAGTCGGTATTGCGCCGATTCAACAAGGTCTGGCGCAGCACCAGGGCACAGACGGCCATCGCGCCCAGCGCGGCGGCAAAGCTCAGAAAATGCCCGGCGCCCAACTCGCCGCCGGCATAACTCCAGACAAAAGAAAACGGCAAAATGCCCAAAAAGGATGCCAGCGCATAACGACCAAACGGCAGCTGTTTGAGCAGGCCCAGCGCAAAGCTGACGAGGTCGACTGGAAGCACCATGCGCAGCAGTACGATGGCACCAAAACCGATATCGGGTGGCACCCTGGCCTCCAGCCGGTCGATCGCCTGCAGCGAGGTGAATCGCTCCAGCAGGGGACGACCGCGGCGCGCGAGCAAAAAGGCCACCAGACAACCCAGCCACCAACCGAACGCGCTGAGCAGGGCGGTCAACGCGACGCCGAACACCGAGGTTGCCAGCGGCAACAGCGGCAGGGACGAAAACGGCATCAACACCACCGAGGCCGCGAGCAGCGTGACATAGGCCAGTGCCCCTGCCACCGGATGCAGCGTGAGCCAGGCGGTAAAGCCGGACAGAGCCATGTCCCACTGCCAAACTGCCAGCGCCAGGGTCGCAGCACCCAGCACCACAAGCAAGACGGGTGCTTTCATCAGCGGCACCACCCTGTCAACCAGGCGCTCGCTCACTCATGGTGTATCGCCCGCAGGCTTGCGTCGCTCCCGCGCACCATCACCGCTGCGCGGGTTGCTGGCACCCGGCGCTGGCCGATTCGACCGGTCCGTGGCCGACGCAGCGGGCGTGGGACGTTGTGCTTGCGCTGCCGACGCGGCGCCGGCCGGAACGACCACTCGCGCCGGCGCCGGCGCCGAGGCGGGCGCCACGGGGGTCGCCGGACCTGGTTGCGAGGGCAGCAAACGCGGCGGCGTAGCCAGCGGCCGGCTGGCGGGCGCCGCCGGCTCGGATGCCCGCAGCGCCGGCTGCGACGCTACTGCCCGCGGAGCAACCGCCGGCGCTGGCGGCGGGCCGGCCACTGGGGCGGGCAGCGCAGCAGGCGGTGCCACCGGTATCGTTGCACGCTGCGCCGGTGCAGCCGAAGCAGGTGGTGCCGGTGTCACCGTCACCGCGGGCGCTCGCACTACGGGCGCCGCAGATGCCGCCGCAACCGGTGACGGGGCGACAGCTGCCGGTGCTGGCACGGCCCGCGACGCGGCGGCCGCGGGTGCTCGCACTACGGGCGCCGCAGATGCCGCCGCAACCGGTGCCGGGGCGACAGCTGCCGTTGGTGGCACGGCCCGCGACGCGGCGGCCGCAGGTGCTCGCACAGCGGGCGCTGCAGATGCCGCCGCAACCGGTGCCGGGACGACAGCTGC
Organism: Betaproteobacteria bacterium; assembly: GCA_031416215.1. Taxonomy (GTDB): domain Bacteria; phylum Pseudomonadota; class Gammaproteobacteria; order Burkholderiales; family Burkholderiaceae_C; genus CAISIP01. Next base: position 1,699 of record JANOTG010000580.1, on the reverse strand, counting down.
CGTTGGTGGCACGGCCCGCGACGCGGCGGCCGCGGGTGCTGCTGCCGTGGCGCTGGCTCCAGCTGTCGGGCGGGCCGGTGTTGTTGGCGATGCGGCCGCCGAGGCGGTGACTGCCGGGCTGGAGGCCGCCGGCGCCACGATTGCTGGCACCGCAGCGACGACGGTCACGGCTGCCGCCGGTACTGCGGTGGCGCCCACAAGCGCCTTGCGCGCCGCGTTGTCGAGTGGCTTGCCCGGTTGTTTTGCCAGTTGCGCGAGTTGCGCGACAAGCCCGGCAAGTGGCGCCGGCGCCGCCGTGCTGGCGACCACCGGACGCTCGAAAACACGCCCGGGTGGCCGGTTGCCCGGGGCAGCGCCGCCGCGCACACTGCGCTCGGTAGGCACCACCGCGGCGAGCGCGGTCACTGGCGCACTGGCCATCACCTCGGGCGTCACGCGCAGGGCCGAGCGCGCAACCGGCTGTGCCTGCACGAACACGGTGGTGGGAACGGCCGTCACAGCACCGGCAACCCGCTGGTTGACATACACCACGTTGGACACGTTGGACACGTTGTAGGTGTTGTTGATCACCTCGGTGTGAACGACCGTGTTGCTGCGGTTGAGGTTTTCGAAATAGGCCCGGCTGACCGGGTAGGAAGGACGGTAGACCTCGCGCGGGGCGAGCGGAAACCAGGCCACACCGCCCACATTGCCGCTGGACGACGGAACCTGCAAATTGTTGCCACCCACAAAACCGACCACCGCTGGCGCATAGGTGGCCCGCTGCCGAACCGGGCCGGGCACCCAGGCCCAGGTGCCCTGATTGTTGGTCCAGCGGCCGTAGTGCGAGACCGCAAAACCCCAGGGCGCGTCGTCAATCCAGGTCCAGCCCCAGGGGTCGACCCAGGACCAATGACCATCCCGGTACGGTGTCCAGTCGGCCGCCACGCGTTGCGGCACCCACACGTTGCCGTAGGTCGGGTCGCGCCGCCAGCTGCCATGGGCATCCAGGTCCTGGTAACCCAGCACGTCGGGAGAGACGTAACGCGCGGCGACCGAGCGGTCCACCTGGCGCTCGCGGCTGGCAGACCAGACTTCGAAGGCGTCGGGTCGTGTGATCGCCAAAGACTGGTATTCGCGCAGGCCTGTACCGTAGAAGCGCAGTGCTTGCCGTTTGTCGATGCGGTACGCCGCACCGTCGCCTGCAGCGTCACCACTGCCGCTGCGCACCGCGATGTCGGTCGCGTTGGCCCGTGGATCTACCGAGATGTGGTATTCGCCTGGGCGACGCACCGTGAAGGCCAGGTTGGGCGTATCGATCTCGACCACCTGGTTGGCGCCAAGCCGGCGCACCCGCACCAGCAGGCGGCCCTGTGTCAGCTGCAGCTGGGTCATGCGGTCGTCCAGATTGACCACCGCCACACTGGTGTTGCCATCCATGCGCAGGGTGCTGCCATTGGTCTGGATCTCGACCCGCGCCCGGTCATCGGCCCACAGCCGGTCGCCGTTGCCCAGCGGGCGGTTGATAGTGGCCTCGCTCCAGTCGTTCTCGCCAGCTGGGGAGAAACTGACCGCGCCACTGATGTAAGCCAGGCGTGCCACGCGTGACGGCGGGTCGGCCCATGCCGCACTGCCCAGGCCCAACAGGGTGGCGGTCGCAATCCAGGCGGTGAGTTGTCGGACAAGTTGGTACAGGTACAGGTTCATGGTGCTTCCTTAA
>JANOTG010000579.1:0-2220 GCA_031416215.1 Betaproteobacteria bacterium | reverse complement strand
GCACGACAACATCACGGGTGGTGTGACCTTCCATACCTGGAGCGGTGTGCTGTTGCGGCCGTTCTCCGGCCGGCCGGATGTGGAGATGGCGGCCGAGGATCTGTGGGTCTACAAGGCGCAGGGCGACAAAGGCACGGAATTGACCGGTTACCCGGCCATCAGCACCTATGAAGAATTCCGTTACCACCCGAAGGAAGTGACCACCGGCGGTTTCGACTGGATCTATGAACACCTGGGGCTGTACAAGTGGACGGTCGAAATCTGGTGTCCGATGCGCGAGGCCGGTATCACCAACTACAAATACATCGACTGGTTTCGCGATCATCCGGTCGCCGACGACCTGAAATTGCTGGCATGGTCCGACAGCGCGCTGCATGGCAAGGGTTATGTGGATTGGTACCCGTTCGACCATCCGCAGCTCGGGCCGGTTGAGATTGGCGGCTGGGACAAGAGCTACGCCTTTCGCAACCCGCCGCCGCACCTGCTGGAGCGCGAGATCGCACGGTTCCCGAAATGGCTGCTGTGGAATGCACTCACTTCGCCCAAGCTGGAACTGGTGCACGCCCGCTGCGAAAACCTCGGCAGTGGCAACTTTCGTATCGAGGTCGGTGTGCAGAACACCGGGCACCTGCCGTCGTATGTCTCGAAACGGGCGCTGGAACGCAAACAGTCGCGTGGCATGGTCGCAGACATCACGCTACCTCCCGGCGCCCGGCTGGTGTCGGGTGCACAGCGCATAGTGGGTGGCGAACTCGAAGGCCGGGCCTACAAACACACACAGGTCAGCTTCTGGACCGATACCGCACCCATGGCAGACCGCGCCAAGCTGCAGTGGTCGGTACATGCACCGGCGGGCGGCACCGTGCAGATCGTGGTGCGCCACGCCAAGGCCGGCACAGTGCGCACTGAGCTTGTGTTGAAGTGAGCACCTGAGCCTGCGGCGCAACCACTGCGCCTCCTGCCATGCCAACTCCGTTTTTTCGCACTGCCGTGGTGCTGGGCCTGTTGTCGGCCATTGGCCCGTTCGCCATCGACATGTACCTGCCGGCGCTGCCCACCATCGGGCGCACGCTGAACGCCACGCCGGGTGCGGTGCAGGCCAGCCTGATGGCATTTTTTGTCGCGCTGGGTGTCGGCCAGGTGTTCTACGGACCCTTGTCGGACATGCTGGGACGCAAGGCGCCGCTGTATTTCGGCGTCAGCCTGTTTGGCCTTGGCAGCATCGGTTGTGCGCTGGCACCCGATATCGAGACCCTGGTGGCACTGCGCTTCATCCAGGGCCTGGGGGCCTGCGTTGGCATGGTGGTGCCCCGCGCCGTGGTGCGCGACCTGCACACCGGCGCACAGGCGACCCGTCTCATGGCCATGCTGATGCTGGTGTTCAGCGTCTCACCGATCCTGGCGCCTTTGGTCGGCAGCCTGCTGATCGATGTGGCCGGTTGGCGCAGTGTGTTCTGGGCTGTCACTGCCATCGCCGTGGTGCTGCTGGCCCTGCTCGCCACCGCCTTGCCCGAAACCCGGCCGCCCGAAGAACGGGTAAAAAGCACGCTGCGCAGCGCGCTCGCGGCCTATGCGCTGTTGCTGCGGGATCGCCACTTTCTCGGCCTGGTATTCATCGGGGCCTTTGGCAGCTCCAGCTTTTTTGCCTACCTGGCGAATTCGCCCTTTGTCATGATCGACCACTTCGGGCTCACGCCGCGCCAATACAGCCTGGCCTTCGCGGTGAATGCCGCCGCCTTCATCGGAGCTGCGCAGTGTACGGCGACGCTCAGCCTGCGCTTTGGCCAGTTGGCCCTGATCCGCTTCGCCAACACCGGCTTTGCCCTCACCATGCTGCTGTTGTTGCTCCTGCATCTGGCAGGAGTGGATCGGCTCGATGTGATGATAGGCCTGCTGCTGCTGGGTTTTGCCTGCTACGGCCTGGCATCACCCTCGGTGTCGGTGCTGGCCCTGGACCCGCATGGTCCGATTGCCGGCACCGCGTCGGCACTGATGGGCACGCTGCAATTTGTCACCGGCGCCGTGGTGATGGCGATCATCGGCTTCTTTGTGGACAGCAGCGCGCGGCCCATGCTGCTGGGCATTGCCGGCTGCGCGTCGTTGGCGCTGGTGTTGACCCTGCTGACCCTGGGCGTGCGACCATCACCGCCGCAGCGCGGCTGAGCCGCGGCCGTTCCGGCACACGCGCGGTATGAATAATGGACAGCCAACTAAGGCTTG